>JAFXSR010000011.1 GCA_017525505.1 Bacteroidales bacterium | reverse complement strand
TGAGGGTTATGATGTGGCGATCAGTAATCCGCTATATACAACTTCATATTTCACTTTCAGTGGTACTGCTACAGTTACACGAACCAATGCGGGAACAAGTAACATGGGACTGGCCTCCAGTCAGTTTGCCAATACCAACAGTAACTTCTCTGGTGTGACCTTCAATGTGACGGACGGTTACCAGCAGGTTACCGCCTTGGAGGGAGTGGTGGTCACGATTACCGGTCATCATGATGCAAGTGATTATAACGGACAAGCACATTCAGTAGAAGGATATGATGTTGCTATTAGTAATCCGCTCTATACGACATCATACTTCACTTTCAGCGGTAATGCCACAGCTACACGAACCAATGCGGGAACAAGTAACATGGGACTGGTCTCCAGTCAGTTTGCCAATACCAACAGCAACTTCGCCAATGTGACCTTCAATGTGACGGACGGTTACCTGACCATCAGTAAAATTAACGCAACTGTAACTATCAGCGGTCATCATAACACTTTTGTATATGACGGTAATGTCCATGTTACGGAAGGATATGATGTTCAGACAAGCACGAGTCTGTATTCCGCCAACGATTTCAGTTTTAGCGGGAATGCGACGGCAAGCAGAACTGATGTCGGAACTACCAACATGGGTTTGGCTGCAAGTCAGTTTGCCAACACCAACAGCAATTTTGCGAATGTGACCTTCAATGTGACAGACGGTTACCAGACAATCACCAAAGCTTCGGTAACGGTAACGATTACTGGTGCTACAGGCAGTAGGGTATATAATGGTGGCGAACAACAGGTAAGTGGTTATAGTGTGAGCATACCTGCAGGAGTCACGCTGACGGAAAACCAGATTATCGGTCCGGCCAATGCAGTTGCAAGTGGTACTCATGTGGGAACCTATTACATGGGACTGACAGTTGATGCTTTCAGTTCGAACAACAGCAATTATAATGTCAGTTTTGAGCTTACGGATGGTATGTTGACCATCACCAGGGCAGCGGCTACAGTGACTGCCGAAGCCAAGACGAAAGTATATGGAACTGTGGATCCCGCACTGACCGCCGTGGTGAGTGGTCTGCAGAATGGCGACGCTGCCAATATGATTCAGTACACCATTAGCCGCATGGCAGGCGAGAATGCGGGAACTTATACCATTACTCCTTCTGGTGATGCCATCCAGGGCAACTATAATGTCACGTATGTTCCTGCCAATTTCACCATTACCAGAGCCACGGCCACGGTGACTGCTGAAGCAAAGACGAAAGTTTATGGTGCTGTTGATCCTAGCTTGACCGCTGTGGTGAGTGGTATGCAGAATGGAGATGCCGTCAGTGTAATTCAATATACTGTTAACCGTACAACGGGAGAGAATGTGGGAACTTACACCATCACTCCTTCCGGTGCTGCCATCCAGGGTAACTACAATGTCACGTACGTTCCTGCCAACTTCACCATTACCAGGGCAATGGCCACGGTGACTGCCGAAGCCAAGACGAAGGTTTATGGCGCAGCGGAGCCGAGCTTTACCACTGTGGTGAGTGGCTTGCAGAACGGAGATGCCGCCGGTGTGATTCAGTACACGGTCAGCCGAACAGCGGGAGAGAATGTGGGAACTTATACCATTACTCCTTCCGGTGCTGCCACCCAAGGCAACTACAATGTCACATACGTTGCTGCCAGTATGACTATTAGCAGGGCAACAGCCACGGTGACCGCACAATCCAAGACGAAGGTTTATGGTACGGCGGATCCTGAATTGACTGCTGTGGTGAGTGGCTTGCGGAATGGAGATGCCGCCAGTGTGATTCAATATGCCGTTAGCCGTACAGCTGGAGAGAATGCGGGAACTTACACCATTACTCCTTCCGGCAGTGCTACCCAGGGTAACTATGATGTGACGTATGTCGATGCTGTCTTCACAATTACCAAGGCTTCTGTCACTGTGACGGTTACGGGTAACACGGCAACTCTGACCTATAATGGCACTGCACAGAGTGTGAGTGGTTATGAACTGGGTATTCCTGCTGATGCCACTCTGGTTGCCAGTGAGATTACAGGTCCGGCAAGTGCTGTCGCAACGGGTACCAATGTGGGAACATACGCCATGGGCTTGTTTGCCAATCAGTTCAGGGCTAATAACGACAACTATAATGTCAGCTTTGCGATAACTGATGGTGCCTTGACGATTACACGTGCGACAGCGGTGGTGAAAGCTGATGATGTCAGAAAATACAGGGGGGAAGCTGATCCGCCTCTTACTGTTACGATTACTGGATTGTTCGGCAGTGATGTGTTGACGTACAGTGTTAGCCGTAGATCGGGAGAGAATCCGGGTACCTATACCATTACTCCGTCCGGTGCCTCGCGCCAAGGAAACTATAACGTTAATTACAGTACGGGTATATTCACCATAGAAATGCCTCCTTGTCCTGCCTTGGGTACCACCACTTATACGCCATATCCTCTCGATGCTTCGACCAGCATCAGTGTTTCCACTGTCTTGGAGGATGTGATTTCCCCATCTTATATCAGTCGTGTGTACTATAGAGTTTCAGTAGCCGGCTTATCCTCTACCACTGTTACTGCAACCTATAGCAATGGCAGTATCTCTGGGACTATTCCGATTCAGCCATTATACCGTGAACGGGTTATGACCGTGACACCTTATATTTCCACTACAAATTGTGCCAATGCTGGTATAAATCAAGCCGGTGAATCTGTCGAGATTTGTGTGCCATCAACAGTTCCTGTTACTGTTGCCACCGCAATTTCTTATCCTGCAAGCGGTTTGAACAAAACTGAGCTGTTTTCCAATCAAGGTATAACACTTAAGGCGAGAGTTGCAAATTATTCTACTTATCAAGTGGCAAGTTATGGTTTCCTTATTTCTGATAATCCGGAGGATATTCAAACCTACAATAGCGCATTTCGCAAGCCTGCAACATTTACTAATGTTTCTGATACGATGTTTACCCATAAAATAGGTATGGAATATTGTAAAAAGACTTGGTATTACCGTCCTTATATGATATTGAATGCGTGTGATGGAGAAATCTTGTATGGTGATATCAGCAGTGTGACGATGTGGGGACCAGAGGATTATAATCCGACAGCCACTCCGATTACCATAACGGCTGGTCAGACGGTCACCTTATCTTCCACGGCGTACATCACCATAGGTCAGCTTGAGGGAAGGAAGCCCATAGAATACTATCTGGATCCCAATGGAGAATATGCGGCTCAATTAGCTCATAATGGAGTGACGTATGAAAATTGGACCTATTATTGGAAAGCCAACGGAAGCCAGATTTATTCCTCGCATTTTTCGGGTAATGCGACCCATAATCCCACTCAGACAACGGTGTATGATGCCTATTGTGTGTTTGAAATAAATGGAACGCATTGTATTGTGAATGGTAATCCGATTACTGTCACGGTCACTCAGCCTTAAACAGAGAATGTAATGGAGTCGTTTCCGTGAGTTATATGGAAAAAATAATCCCCGTCTATCGTAAGATAAACGGGGATTATTTCTGCATAAGTTTTGTGTAGTATTTGCTATTTCTCCAGGCGGATACGGGCATCCACAGCGGTTACGTAGCGTGGGTTGCCCAATAGTGGGTTCAAGTCCATTTCGGCAATCTCGGGAGCGGTCTGTACCAGTGCGCTTACGCGGGCAACCTGGTCGGCATACAGGTCAATGTTGACAGGCTCCTGTCCACGAACTCCCTGCAGGATCTTGTAGCCACGCAGTTTGGTGAGCATCTCCTTGGCTTCGGCAGCGGTGATGGGTGCCAATGCGCTTTGTACGTCTTTCAGCACTTCTATGAAGATGCCTCCTAAACCGAAGAAGATCTGATGACCAAATTTCGCATCGCGGATGGCACCGATATAGACATCGGTACCGTCCAGCATCGGGTACATTTCCACCGCATAGGTGTCCTTAATGGCCATAAGACGGTCGAATTCCTTGCTCACGGTGTCCAGATCCTTCACGTTCAAAGTAACACCGCCTACGTCAGATTTGTGCAGCGGGCCTACCACTTTCATCACCAAGGGCACATCTTTGCTGCAACCTACTTCTTTGGCGAAGGCCAATGCGTCTTCCTTTTGTGATACTTCCACGGACTTTTTGCGGCTGATGCCAGCGGCGTCCAGCAGCTCGTTGTAGTCGGCAATCTCCATGTAGCCATCTTTGCAGCGGTCAACGGTGGCTCGGATGCGGGCCACATCAATCTGCGGCAGTTCCACATGCTCGGGCTGTGGTTTCGGAGTGTTGTAAACCTTGCAGATGGCATTGCCTAAGACGCATTCTTCTGGGAAGTTGATGCGGCCCTTGGCGATGAAATCGTTGATTTCATCCTTCACATTGATGATGGAAGGAAGTACGGGGAAGATGGGCTTCTTGCAGGTCTTCATCTTCTCATCGAGCAGGTCATACACCTCTTTGTTGCTGAATAAGCCGGGAGAACCGAAAATGACCACGGAGAAGTCAATCTGGTCGTATTCGTTCTCGACTGTATCAATGATATAACCGAGTTGTTCGGCAGTGCCGGTGGCGAGAAAGTCGATGGGGTTGCCTACAGAGGATCCGCCGAAAAGTTTGGCGAGCAGGGCAGGACTGGCGGGATGGTCTTTCAATGAGGGCACTTCCATGCCACCATTGCTGAGCACGTCGGTGAGCATTACGGCGGGACCACCGGCATGGGTGATCACAGCACAGCGTTTGCCCTTGATTTCGGGGTGCATGAATACTCCGCAAACGGTGGTCAGCTCCTGGCGGTTGTGGCAGCGCACAATGCCCGCTTTCTGGAACAGGGCATCGACAGCGGCGTCGTTGGTGGCCAAAGCACCAGTATGTGAGGAAGCGGCACGTGAACCGGCAGCACTACCGCCACTCTTGATGGCGGCGATGTGGCAACCTTTGTTGATGAGGCTGCGGCTGTGTTTCAGCAGACGCTGCGGGTCGCCAATCTTCTCCATATAAAGCATGATAACACGGCTTGACTTCTCGGGGTCGAAGGTCTCGTCGAGGTGCTCCAGCACGTCTTCGATGCCTAACTGGGCACTGTTGCCAACTGCCCACACACTGTTGAACTTCAAACAGTTGCTCATTCCGTATTCCTTGATGAACACAGCTGTGGCACCGGAACCTGTGATGAAATCTACACCCTTGGGGTCGAGTTTCGGAATCGGCGTGTCGAAGCAGCCAGCGTAGTTCACGTTGAGGAAACCGGTGCAGTTGGGACCAATGAGTGAGCCGCCCACGCTGTTGATGGTTTCTACAATGTGCTTCTCGATTTCAGCACCTTCGTGGTTCTCTTCCGAGAATCCTGCGCTGACGATGATGAAGCCTCGGCAACCTTTCTCCTTGGCCAGCACATCGACAGTCTGGGCACAGAATTTGGCGGCGATACAGAGGATAGCGCAATCCACCTGCGGCAGGTCATCAACTTTGGCGTAGCATTTCACGCCCTGCACTTCGGTCTCTTTGGGGTTGACGGCGTAAATCTGGCCTTTGAAGGGGCTCTCCAAGAGGTTCTTCAATGATTTTCCACCGGGCTTGTGAATGTCACTTGACGCACCGCATATCACGATGCTTTGGGGGGTTAAGAGTTTTGGGTTGATCATTTTTTTATTGTTGATTTGTTTTTATTGTTGATTTGTTTATACGTTGAGTCGCTCACTTTGTTCGCTCGAGGAGATACTCGCTACGCGAGCTCGGGGAGTCATTCGCTATGCTCATTCGGGGAGACGCTCACTTTGTTCGTTCTGGAAGTCGTTCGCTGCGCTCACTCGGTTATACGATATCGTCTTCTCGTCTCCACGAGTACACGCCAGTGTACGTCTTCCCTTCTCACCTTTTACAGCTTCATCTCCTCAATAATTCCCTTGATTTTCGCCTGTAATGCGGCATTGGCTTCGTCGTATTTTGCTACATCAGGCAACTGACCTACCACACCGAAATAGAACTTGATTTTGGGTTCGGTGCCAGAAGGACGGACGGTGATTTTGGAGCCGTCGGCTGTGAAAAACTGCAGCACATTGGACTTGGGCAGGGCAATGCTTTCCTGCGTGCCTTTGTCTATATGATAGGCGATGCCCGCCTGAATGTCGTTCATCAGCAAAACTTTTTGTCCACCGATTTCCTTGGGAGGATTGTTGCGGTAGTTGACCATCATGGCGGCGATTTCCTCGGCTCCACTCTTGCCCTGTTTGGTCAGTGAGAGCAGGTCTTCTTTGTAGAAACCGTATTCGTGGTATATTTCGAGCAGCATCTGATACAGGCTCTTGCCTTGGTTGGCATAGAAAGCGGCCATTTCGGCGATGAGGCAGCAGGCGATAACTGCATCTTTGTCTCTCACAAAGTCACCGGCTAAGTAGCCATAGCTTTCCTCGCCGCCTCCGATGAAAGTCAGCTGTCCTTCGTGCTCTTTGATTTTCTCCGCAATGTATTTGAAACCGGTCAGCACATCGAAGCAGGGTACCTGATATGCGTCAGCCATTCGTTTGATTAATTCGGTGGTGACGATGGTCTTGACGACAAATTGTTTGCCGTCGATTTTGTTCAAGGCTTTCCATTGCGAAAGCAGATAATGTACCAGCAGCGATCCGGTCATATTACCATTGAGCAGTATCATCTCGCCTTTGGAGTTGCGCACAGCGATGCCCACACGGTCGGCATCGGGGTCGGTGGCCAGCACTAAGTCAGCTTTTTCGGCCTCTGCCTGGGCGATAGCCATCACCAGGGCGCTTTTTTCCTCGGGGTTGGGTGACTTCACGGTGGGGAAGTTACCGTCGCTGATAGCCTGATCTTTAACAATGCTGATATTCTCGAAACCATACATCTTCAACGCTTTGGGCACCATGGTGATGCCTGTGCCGTGCAGCGGGGTGTAAATGATTTTCAGCTGTTTCTGGGCGGCGATGGCTTCGGGGTGCAGCGACAGGCCGTGAACCAGCTTCAGGTAGGCCTCGTCCAAACTGCTGTCGATGATGTGCACCTTGTCAGGATTGCGTTGCCATTTGGTGTCGTGTAGCGATTTGATTTTGTTGACCTCGGCAATGACATTTTTGTCGTGGGGGGGTACCAACTGTCCACCGTCATTCCAATAGACCTTGTAACCGTTGTATTCTTTAGGGTTGTGAGAGGCGGTCACCATCACGCCTGACTGGCAGTGCAGATGACGCACGGCGAAGGACAGCACCGGGGTGGGGCGCAGTTCCGGAAACAGGTGGCAGGTGATGCCGTTGGCGGAAAGCACATCGGCGGTGATGTCGGCGAAATAGGCACTGTTGTTGCGGGAGTCGAAGGCGATGGCTACACTGATTTCCTGATTGGGGAATTGCTGCTTCAGGTAGTTGGCCAGTCCCTGGGTGGCAGCACCTACCGTGTATTTGTTCATGCGGTTGGTGCCCACGCCCATGATGCCGCGCAGACCACCCGTACCGAATTCCAGGTCACGGTAAAAGGCTTCAGTTAGCTCGTCGGGATTGTTTTGCTGATATTCCCTGATTTTCGCTTTGGTGTCGGCATCGTAGTCGTCGTTCAGCCACAGCGCCACGCGTTCTTCAATATATTTATCCATAGTTTATCAGATTAAAAATTATTAATCTGCAAACTTACAAAAAGTTTTCGGAATGTCAAAATATATTTTTGTTGTAAATGATATATATTTTTGAGGAGGGAAAGATGTATGAGTATAAGACCGATTTGAGCTTGCGTGCTGAAAGCACGTCATTCTACTAACCCCTAACAAGGCCGTAGGCCGCAGTTTGGGGTAGTGATGCTCATGATAGGGTTTGGCGTGCCGAAGGTATGCAACTATGGGAGTCCTTGTAACGTGCCTTTGGCACGCATAACATACAATCATTCATATTACCCCACACTGCATTATGCTTTTGCGGGGTTGATTGAATATTGTGCCTTCGGCACACATCATAAATATCCGTTAGCACTTTTGTGAAACGTCTCTACAAAAAAAACACAAATCATTTTCATTAATTCGGAAAAATTATGTATGTTTGCAAAAATTATCAACCCTTATTATTAATTAAATTTGTAAGATTATGGAAGAAAAAGATTTACAACTCTTGGAAGAGTCAAAATTGTATGTGTCAAGCATGGGCAAATGGATGAAATTCTTTGCCGTGTTGATGACCATAGCTCTTGTGTTCATGGCATTAGGCTGCATAGGCATCGTGTCATTTGGTTCGCATATTCCAATGGAAGTATTTGGAGGGCTAAGTTTGAAATGGTTCGGTTTTTTATACTTGATTATGATTATCCTGTATGTTTTCCCAACCCTTTATCTGTACCGTTCGTCAGCAGCTGCACAATTGGCAGTGGAAGCTAACGATAATGAGCAGGTTGTGGAGTTCCTGAAGAACAACAAATCCTTCTGGAAATTCTGCGGAATACTGACTATTGTGATGCTGGCGCTATATGTCGTGTTTATCATTTGCATGGTGATATTCGCAATAACCGTAGGATCAAATATGCCGTTGTATTAAAATTTGCAAATTAACGAATTAACTAATTCATTGGCACACTAGCACATTAACTAATTAGCACATTAATCACGCTTCCTGTTTGCTGATATTGAGCAGCACGCCGGTAGCGATGCCGGCAAAGAGTAGAGAGGCACCGCCGCGGCTGATGAAGGGCAGGGTCTGTCCGGTGGCGGGCAAGAGCCCGCAGTTAACGCCGATGTGCACTAAGCCTTGACAACAGAACCAGAAACCTATACCTACCGCCAAGAGCATGCCGAAGGGACCTTCGCTGCGCTTGGCGATTTTGATGGAACGGATGAATAGTATCAGGTAGCAGGCAAGAATAGCCAAGCTGGCGGTGATACCCAATTCCTCCGTCACGGTGGTGAACACATAGTCAGTGTCTTTTTCCGGCAACCTCTTGTTGATAACCCCCTGTCCAGGCCCTGCTGGTAGTAGCCCTGAACGGGCAATGGCAGCCTTCGACATAATCATTTGGTCGCCATAACCTTCGCTGTTGTCGTTGGTGATGTAGTAGTGGCAGCGGTGGCGGAAGGTACTGGAACGTCCGGAGTTGGTTCCGAACAGGTAAATGGAGCCAAAGAAGACTGCTACAAAGCAAAAGAGCAACAGATGCTTGATTCTGACATTACCCAGAAACATGATGGCTAGACTGGTGGCGAAAAATATGATGGCTGTGGACATGTTGCTGAGGGCCATGCCACCGGTGAACATCAAGACGACAATGAAGAGTCCCGACACGTCCTGCAGGGTCATTTCGGCGTCGTTGTTAATACGGACGGCCAGGAATTTGGCGATAAAAAAGATGACCAGGAAACCGATGAAATAGAAAGTTTGTATTTCGACGGAGCCGATTTGGATGCCTCGTCGTTCTTCGTTGCCGAAGGCCAAGGTTGCCACCAATAGGATGGCGGCGGCAAACAGGGAGATGAGCGCCAGCCTCGATAATGCCCGATAATTGATTTTGTAGGCAACAAACATTCCGACAAAGCATAGGGCGAGGTTGAATAGGTGGTGAATGAAGACAGAGGTCGATTTGGCGGAACTTAATACCGCCAATACCGAAATCAAGGACAGGACAATGGTGATGATCAGGATGCCCCTGTCTCCTTTGAATTTGAATTTCTCCCTTAAATCCATTTATAGTTGTTTGATTATTCGTTTATTCGTCAAGGCGTTAAGTCATTCGTTGCGCTCATTCATCAAGGTGTGTAGTCACTCTCCTCGCTCGTTCGTGGAGGTCAAATTCGACTTGACGAATGCACCCAGTGCACGTCTCCACGTCTTTACGTTTATAACTGTGCTACTGCGTCTTTGAACTTTTCACCTCTTTCACGGTAGGTGCGGTACATGCCGAAGCTGGTGGTACCGGGAGCGAAAAGGATGGCGTCTCCGGAGTCTGAGGTGTAGTAAGCGGTGCGTACAGCGTCTTCCATGTTCATGCAGCAATCCACTTGTTTGCCGAGGCCTGACAGAAACTCCATGATTTCGGGGTTGTAAACCCCCAGAATGATGATGTGTTTCACTTTCTCGTTGATAATGTCCACAAGGCTGTCGCTGATGTTTTCGCGGTCCTCGATGCTCATGATCCATGTGGTGGGTTTGGTCATGCTTTCCAGGGCGAACCAAGCGGCGTTGGCGTTGGTAGAACGAGAGTCGTTGATGAAATCCCGGCCTTCAATGGTCTTGACCAGCTCCAGATTGTTGGCACTACCCTCGAAGTCGGACAGGGATTCGTTCAAGCTTTGGTTACGTGCGTGGAGCAGTCTGCCCGCTACGGCAGCGGCCATGCTGTTGCGGTTGTCAGTGGTGGGGAATACGTTGTACCCGATGTTTTTGTTTGTTGCCATATCTTATCTTGCTTTTATTGTTACTTATCTTACTTTTAATGTTACTACTGAAATCACTGCCAACAGGATGCCGATGATGATGAATCGCTGTACGATTTTGGTCTCATGCAGTCCTTTTTTCTGGTAATGATGGTGGATGGGCGCCATCAGAAAGACGCGCTTGCCTTCACCGTATTTTTTCTTGGTATATTTGAAATAGCCTGTCTGGATAATGACGGAAACAGATTCGATGAGGTATATGCCGCAGAGGACGGGAATCAGCAATTCTTTGCGGATGATGATGCACAAAACCGCGATGATACCACCTAAGGAGAGGCTTCCAGTGTCTCCCATGAAAACCTGTGCGGGGTAGCAGTTCCACCAATAGAAGCCGAGACATGCCCCGAGCAATGCGGCGATGAAGACTACCAACTCGCCAATGTTGGGGATGTACATAATGTTCAGATAGTCGGCGAAAATGCTGTTACCCGACACGTAGGCAAGTACGGCGATTCCGATGGAAATCATAGCTGCGGTGCCGATGGCCAGACCATCCAGCCCGTCGGTGAGGTTGGCACCGTTGGAAACCGCCGCAATGATAAAGATGATGACAAGAATGTAAACCAACGAGGAAAGCAAACCTGACTTGTCACCCGTCCAGTTGGTGAGCCAGGCATAGTCGAATTCGTTGTTCTTGACGAAAGGTATGGTGGTTTTGGTGGAGTTGTGCTGGGCCGGAATCCTGCTGAAGACGTTGGAGGTTTGGTTGGCCTCGTCAGCGCTGATTACTTCCGTGGTTTCAACTTGTTGGTTAATAGTAGTGTTTTTCTCTTTGATAATCACATCCGGATGAAAACACATCACAATGCCCACAATCAGGCCTAAAACAATCTGTCCAATGAGTTTCTTCTTTCCGGAAAGGCCTTCTTTGTTTTTCTTGAAAACCTTGATGTAATCATCTGCAAATCCTAAACAACCTAACCATAAAGTGGTGAATATCATCAGGATAATATAGATGTTGTCCAGTTTGGTAACCAGGAGCACCGGAATGATAATGGAAGCGATGATGATGATGCCTCCCATGGTGGGTGTGCCTTTTTTCTGGAGCTGTCCTTCTAGTCCGAGGTCGCGAACAGTTTCTCCAATCTGTGCTTTTTTCAGTTTTTTGATGACGCTCTTGCCGATAATGAGCGAGATGAAAAGCGACAATACAATGGCGGATGCGGCTCTGAAAGAGATGTATTGGAACATACCCGCACCGGGGAAGTTGTATTGATGTAGCCAGTCGAAAAGATAGTACAGCATGTTTTTAGGTTTTAGGGATTAGAGCTTGAAGTTGGTTTTGATTTCTTCGGTGTCGTCAAAATGGTGTTTCACATGGTTGATTTCCTGGTAGTTCTCATGGCCTTTGCCGGCTACCAGCAACACATCCTTGCCTTGCATTAGCATGCAGGCGGTCTTGATAGCCTCGTGGCGGTTCTCAATGACCAGCACTTTGCGTTTCTGGTCGGCACCCACTCCTTGAAGCATGTCGTTGAGGATGTCCTCCGGCTTCTCGGTGCGAGGATTGTCGGAGGTCAGGATGACCTTGTCGCTGTATTCGCAGGCGATGGCGGCCATCTCGGGGCGTTTCAGCTTGTCACGGTCGCCGCCGCAACCCACCACGGTGATGATGTTCACGCTGTGCTGTGTGATGTCGGTGATAGTGGAGAGTACATTCTTCAGGGCGTCGGGTGTATGGGCGTAATCGACGATGGCGGAGCCACCTTCAGTATTGCGAATCAGTTGGAAACGGCCGGCGGCGCTGCCTAAACCACTCATCTGTTGCAGTACTTCGGCGGAGTCCATGCCCAGCAGGATGGCGGCGCCGTAAATGGCCAGCAGGTTGTAGGCGTTGAAGCGGCCGCATAGCTTGAAATACACTTCCTGTCCATTGATGGTCATCTGCAACCCTGTGAAGTCGTTGTCCAAAATCACCCCTTTGAAATCGGCGGCTTTCAGCAGACTGTAAGTCTTGACCTTGGCTTTGCTGTTTTGGGTCATCACCAAGCCGTTCTTGTCGTCCAAATTGGTCAGTGCGAAGGCGGTTTCGGGAAGTTCATCAAAGAATTTCTTCTTGGCTTTGATGTATTCGGCAAAAGTTTTATGATAGTCCAGATGGTCATGGGTGATGTTGCTGAAGATGCCTCCAGTGAAGTGTAGTCCCGCGATGCGGTGCTGGCAGATGGCGTGCGAGCTGACTTCCATGAAGCAGTATTGGCAACCAGCTTCCACCATGCGGTGCAGCAGTTCGTTCAGCACGATGGCATCGGGAGTGGTATGGGTAGTGGGGATAACCTCGTTTTCAATGCGGTTCTCGATGGTGGAAAGTAGTCCTGTGGGATAGCCCATGCTGTTGAACAAGCGGTAAAGCAAGGTAACGGTAGTGGTTTTGCCATTGGTGCCGGTGATGCCCACCAAATGCAGTTTTTGGCTGGGGAAATCGTAAAAGGCGCTGGCCATAAGTCCCAGGGCAATGTCGCTGTTGGGTACCTTGATGAAGGTGATGTCCTGTTGTAGAGACGTACGGCCGTATGTCTCTACGGGTATTTCCTCGCAGACGATTATGCGGCCGCCTTGTTCAATGACCTTGCCGATGAAATCGTGACCGTCCACGTGGGTGCCACGCTGGGCGACAAACAAGGTACTGGAATCATTCACCTTGCGAGAATCGAAGGTGATGGCCTCCACCTGACGTTCGGCGGAACCGACAAGTTCATAATTACCTATATTCTGCAATAAAAAAGAAAGGGTTTTCATTGCTATTGTTTGTTTTGATTATTCCAGATAAAGTGTTACAGTGTTGGTGGCTGTGTTCAAATCCTGACGTCGAACCACTCCATAGCCTTTGATTTTCACTTGATAGCCGACTCGTGTCAGTTCGCTGACGGCGTCAGATGCGATCATATCCGTCACATCGGGCATCTTGTCACTGCTTTTGAAACGCGGTTTTTTTAACATCACAGAATAGTCCTCCCGTAAGCCGCTTGTGACATACGGTACCGGTAGTTGGTCCTCGGGGTAGGCAATGCCCAGCTGTTTCATGATAAGTTGGTATTGAGCGGTGTTGACCACGTAGGTGCGGGGCAGCTTTGTGCCATGCTCGTGGTTCACTTGTTGGAGGGCGCCATAGTTTGCGGTGTTTTTAATTCTTTCCGCAATGCGGGCGAATACATCCACGGCAATGGAGCTTTTTTTAGACACGTTGTACATGAAAACTAAACAGGTGTACTGTGGGGTATCGGCGGGAAAATATCCGCAGAAGGAAATACTGTTTTTGCTGTAGTTGTAAGCTTTGAGGTTTTCGTCCCAGATGTCGCGAGTTCCGGTTTTGCCGGCAAAGCTCAGATTCTCTTTCTGGTAATTGCGGGCAGTGCCATGTTCACCGGTGACCACCGCTTTCAGGTAGCTTCTAGCCTTGTCGATGGTCTGCTGACTGCAGATGCGCTCGTTGAGGACTTCTGCATGGAAGGTTTGCAAGGGTTCGGTTTCATGGGCCTTGGTGATGTATTTGACGAAGAGTGGTGCCAGCATTTTGCCATCGTTGGCGATGGCATTGTAATACACCAGAGTCTGAATGGGGGTCATGGTGAAACCGGCTCCGAAACAGGTGTTGTAATGGGTGTGGAAGTCCTTGGCGTTTCGCTTGATGTTGGGAGCCTGTACCTTGCCCAGCTGTGTGGAGAATGAAGTGGTGATGTAAAGCTGGTCGATTTTTTTCAGGTAGCTCTTGTAGTCTTTGTCGAAAGCAGTGAAAACCATGGAGGCGATACCCACATTGGATGACCGTTGGATGATGTCGATGGGATAGCCTTTCTCCTCAGATCCCTCTTTTCCATCGGTTTTTTTATATTTGTACGTTTTGCTGCCGTCTTTGCTTTTTCTTTCAAATACGTGAGTCACAATAGGATAGGTCTGGTTATCATCGCCATGTCTCTCTTCCAGATAGGCGAGGGCAGAGGCAATCTTGAAAGTGGAACCCGGCTCCACCATCTTGTGCAGCATGTATTCGTCGCTTTCGGTATAGTCGCTGCCATCCCGGTTGGCGCGGCGCAGGTTGCAAATGGCTTTGATCTCACCTGTCTTGGTTTCCATTACGGCAGCGCAACCCCAGTCGGCATTCCATTCTATCAGTTTGGCTTTTAATTCATTGTGAACAATACTCTGGATTTCAAGATCCAGGGTGGTGTGAATATCGTAACCGTCAACGGGCTCCACGTACTCGTTCAGGGGAAGACGCGCTTTGTTGACATACAGATATTTGCGCGAGCCTTCAATGCCGGCAAGCTGTTCGTTGAAATAGTACTCTATGCCGTATTGTCGGTCGCCTATATTCAATCCCAGGGTTCGTTTGGCGAGGTCTCCATAGGGGTTTATGCGCACGGTGTGGTAGGTGTAGTTGACACAGCGTTTGCAGGGCTTTTCGGAGAACATGGGCAGATGATTGATAAAGGCGGTGTCTTCGGAGGTAACCCATCGGTGCTCATTGCTTTCGTTGGACTGCAGGATGAGCACATTGCTTTGCTCTACCAAAGCATGGTAGAATTTTTTGTGATAGTATTGCAGGTCGTTTCTGGGGAATTTGTCCTTGAAATGATTGTAGAATTCCGTACTTAGTGTTTCAACCAGCTTGTTCAGCTTGGCGGGGGAATGAACATATATGGTGTCCTTGGAGGCGAAAATACGACCGTCCAGCGTAAGGTCGAAAACAGTGACATTGCTCACCAGTACACGGTTCTGATCGTCATAAATCTCCCCTCTTACAGGGCGCACGTTGTTGGCTGTCACATAACAGTTACAGGTCGAGTCTTTGGCAAGTGGATTCTGCTCCCAATCCTCCTGTGTTTTGTCAAGGCATTTGGAAGAGGTGCCGTTGTAGAGCGTGCGTTGGAAAATAACGAGATGCAGGATCTTGCCAAAGCAGCAAACACCCAGAAACAACACGAGAAACAGGATGAAACCCATTCTTGTGTTGAAACGTTTGGTTCCCGTTGTTTCGTTATTCTGCATCTTCTTTAGGAGTTTGGACTACGACTTTATAAGCATGCTTCTCGTTTTTCTCGAAGCCTCTTTTGTTCAGCATCTGTTTCAATTCTTGGTCTTGCTCGTACAGGATGTACAGGTTGTTGTGCTTCAACGCACTGATAGTCTGTTTGTATTCGGTTTCCAGCTGTTTGATAGTTTGTCTTTTGGCCTCCATGTTTTGTTCGTTCAACACAATCAGGATCATCAGCAGGAAGACGTAGGTGATGTAAGGATACCAGCGCACGGTTTCCGGAGCGAACAGAAAGTCGCCGGAGAGCAGTTGCTTCCAGAAGCTTTCGTTTTTGGTTTTGGGCTCCTTGGGTTCCTGTTTGCTGGTGGTTATCATGGTTGCTATTTTTTCTCTGCGACTCTTAACTTTGCGCTGCGGGCGCGGGGGTTGACGGCGATTTCGTCCTCGTCGGGGATGATGGCCTTACGGGTGATCAGGGCGAAAGGGGTCATCAGGTTGCCGAAGAAGTCTTTGTCGGCTTCGCCTTCGAATTTGCCCGAACGCATGAAGTTTTTCACCAGCCGGTCTTCCAGTGAGTGGTAGGCGATGACCACCAGTCGGCCCCCTGGTTTCAGACATTCCACCGTTTGGCTCAAGAACTCTTTCAGCACTGCCATCTCGTCATTCACCTCTATTCTGATGGCCTGGAAAAGCTGTGACAGCACTTTGTTCTCCTTGCCTTTCGGGAGCATCGGCGTTACCGCGGCGACGAGTTGTGCGGTGGTGGCGATTTCGGCTTTCTCGCGTTCGCTTACAATCTGGCGCGCCAGCTGTTTGCCGTTGGGCAGTTCACCGTAGGTGTAGAACATGGAAGCCAAACGCTCGGGGGCATAGCCGTTGATGATTTCGCGAGCGGAAACACCTTTCTGCTGGTTCATCCGCATGTCCAAAGCACCGTCAAAGCGGTGAGAGAAGCCCCGTTCTGCCGTGTCGAACTGGTAAGACGACACCCCGAGGTCGGCCAAAATGCCGTCGGCGGGACAACATTTATAATATTGGGCGAATTTTTTCAGATGGCGGAAATTGCTTGGAACAAAGTGGAAGCGCTCGTCATCTATAATGTTATGTTGTGCGTCAGGGTCTTGGTCGAAAGCCAGCAAACGGCCGTCGGAATCCAGACTTTCCAAAATTTTCCGGGAATGCCCGCCACCGCCGAAGGTGACGTCGATATAGGTGCCGAAGGGGTTGGTGACCAATTGCTGTACGGATTCCGCAAGGAGGACGGGATTATGATAACTCATTGGTTTCCTCCTTTCGCGCAGTATTAAATTGGCCAAGATGGATGGCTTCGTTCAACTTGTTCAGTTCTTCAGGTGTCATGTCGAACTCTTTGTGGTACTCTTCGCTGTTCCATAACTCGATTTTGCCATTGTCTAACAATAGAACTACTTCACGGTCAATGTTATACATTTCCATGAATGGTTTCGGGATGACGAGACGGTCTTGTGAGTCGCATTCCACAAAGGTATTGCGCGTAAGAAATGCGTTGCGGTATTTCTTTATTGCTATGATGTTTCTGTCCAAAGAGTTGAGGTAGTCGATTTGTTTCTGATAGGCCTTCATGGTCCACAGGGCCACATGGTTGCCGAAACCGGGGGTCACCACAAAACTCTTACGGTCGTCCTCGTCCAATGCCTTCAGCAGCATGGTCGGCAGTTTGATACGCCCATGCTTCTCGATGGCAACTTCCCAATAACCGTAATCGAATCCTGACATCTTTTTTTCTTTGGTTTTATCAATGGCAAAAATATAGAAAATAATAATAGGTTTTCCACATTTTTATATTTTTGATTGTAAAAAGATGAAAAATAGATTTAACTTATTGAAAATTAGTGTGGAAAAAAATGGCAAAAATTTTTAGTCAAAGTATAAATTTGTCTAAAATATTGATTTTCAGCATATAAATTCCAATTTTTGTAATTAAATATAAAAAGCTGTAAATCAATAATATATAATAATAAAAAGGATGTAATTCCAAAATTTTCCACAGAAAGATGTTGATTTTCGGAGAAATCTGGAAAAAAATGGAAACTTTTGGAACGAAATGGGAGGTTATCAACAAAAAAACGACCCGAAGGTCGTTATGCTTTCCACAGGGGAATGTTAATTCAGGGATTAGGGGTTAGGGGTCAGGGGACAGAATAATGAATTCAAAGTTCAAGATTCAAAATTCAACTGAAAAATTGCACAGATATTGAATTCTGGATTCAAATCAGTATTAATGCGCCAATTACAGTCTGCTGAGCCAAATGCCGAGGAGACGGTCATAAACAATGTATTTGTCAGACAATCTTTCATATTTCAGACACTATTAATTTTATTTTCATTGCGTAAATTACGCTACGTAATTCCGTAATGCAAATGCACAAAAAATTATTGAAATGCAAAAAAAAAGTTTTTGACATATCAGTATTCAAAAATAATGTTGTATGTTTGCAGACGAAAAACATAGAAATGAATAGTAACGAAAATAGAACGCCTATGAGTAAATCCGCATAATTCAGTTATGCACATCATAGAATAAGGAAAAGCGAAGTAGCTTGTACACTGGTTATTCTGAAACTTGGACACTTTCAGTTAATCTACCCAGAGTAAAGCAACGACGTTCCCGCCAACTGGCGTGGGCTTTACTCGTTGTAATTGAGTAGATTAGGTAGTCCAAGACCTCAGAATAGCCAATGAAAGCGAAAAAGTGCCACGCTTTTTTTGTGTGCATAAATATCCTTCAGCTGGCACAAAACAATAATCAAATTTAATTTACCAAAACCGATGGAGCCGGATGGGATATAACGCGGCTGAAAAAAAGTATGAAGAAAATAATTTTTTTAGGAATAGTTTGTTGTATGATTCTGAGTTCTTTTAAAGCAAATGCAAACCAAGTTACTGTTTATAATGAAGTAAACGACACGATTTATTTCCAAGTGCTAGAAGTTAATAGTCGGACAATGGAAGTCCTTTTGTATGCTACTAGTACTGTGGATGAATTTTGTAAGGTGTTATCTAGAAAAGAGGTATCAGTGCCAATTGGTTTAATGTGTGCATTTGCAGGAGCAGGTAATCCAGTATGTTATGTTTATGGTGCTGTTATGGCAGCTTGTGCAATAAATGGTGCGGTGAAATTGGCAATAGAAGGTGATTTTACCAATGCGATATTAGAATCGGTTTCGGCAGGAACAAAAGTCTATAAGATGAGTAAGGTTAATACGTCAACGTATAAAATAGAATAACTTAGGATAACCTAGGAATGTGCTAGTTATGTTGTGGTTGATTCCACAAATTTAAAAACTATTTATTAGGAGAGTGTTTTTTACACACCCTCCTATTTTATTATTATACCACTCCATTCCACTGGCAATGAAATAGTATTGGAATTTTGTGAAAGATTGATACGTCTCAAAATGGGTTGGGAAGTCAACGTATGTAATGGCTTTTTAGATGTAGTTAGGAGATATTTATTTCAATAGTATTTCACTATTGAACAATATTTAACGTTGAGTTTTTTCCAAAACTATCAATTTTAGGGTAGTTTTGGAAAAAACTCAACTTCTTATAGCAGGAAAATTATATGGACATTCTATAAAAATAAATCATCCATTGTTAGTGTTGCCACAAAAGTAGAAGAGTAAGTGCCTTGGGTCAATCCGTATGTCGTGATGAGCGTTGGCCACAAAGCCTCTTTGGCTTCCGTCTCTTTGCGGAATGCCTCAATTCTGTTGCGCAGCTTGCTGTTCTCCTTTTTATCCAATGTGTACTCCGCTTCGCTATACTTTATTTCGAAAACATTGATGATGTTGTCAGCACGTTCCAGAATCATGTCTATTTGGGCCTTGGGAGTTATTCTCTTGCTTCGCCAAGAGTAGCATCTTGTCGCTATACGGTCGAGATGCATCGCTTGCCTGATTTGTGAGACATGAGCCATACATAGTCGTTCAAAGCTCAAACCGAGCCAAGTGTTCACCTCCGGTGTTCCGATGTGATTGTTCCAATAGCCCGTCTCGGCTTCCGCCCTTGGGACAAATGTCAGATAGAACAATGAGTAGAAGTCCGTCAACTGATAGATGGCTGAGTTTTTTTTAATTTCTTTTTCTCGGACTACATACTTGCGAATAATGTCACAATTGACAAGGTCTTCCAGTTTGTTACTCAGCGAGCCGCTGGAATCTTTGCCGAGTGCCTTTTTCAGTTCGTTGCGCGTCAATCCTGCACGTACTTTTGACAGGGCTTCCACAATGGAGGTATAGGAGTCGGGTGATTTGAAGAGCGTGCTGTAAAGCCGCCGATATTCCCGTCTCATCTCTTCGTCCTCACTGAAGAACAGACGGTCGATGTTCATGGCAAAACTTTCATTGCGGTGGAGCAGCCCCAGATAGTATGGGATTCCGCCGAGAGCCATATAGACCTGCATCACCGACAACCTGTCCCATAGGAATCCGTTGTTTTCCAGATAGAGTTCCGTCTCAAGCAGGGTGAAGGGACGTAGGTGCATCTCGTGAGTAATGCGGTCGTGCAGTCCTCCTTTGTCGTCCACGATGTGACGGATCATCCATGATGTGGCTGAGCCGCACACTATCAATGTGAGGTTGTTTTGCAGTGAAGCCCAGCTGTTCCAGAAATAACCCAATGCCCTGACAAAACCTGAACGCTGCGTGTCCATTGAAGGCAATTCGTCAAAAAACACAATGCAGCGTTGTCTCAGAGCGACCTTTTTCTTCAGGAAATTTTTCAGGATACGGAAAGCTTCCATCCAAGTCTTCGGCTTGTCAATCAGTTCACCGCTGTATTCCTGCATGGCGTCAATGAAGGCCTCCATTTGTTCGTCCTTGGTGCCCTCTAAGACACCTGTCATTGAAAATGTCAGTTTTCCTGTGAATAGCCGATTAACGAGAAACGTCTTACCCACACGTCTTCTACCATATATGGCCACAAATTCAGGCCGCTTGGATGAGGTATATTGATTTAACAACCTGATTTCCTGCTCTCTGCCAATCAATTTATCCATATCATATCTTTTTTTATTTGCAAAGGTAGAAAATTTTTCTGAAATAACGTTGAGTTTTTTCCAAAACTATCAATTTTTGGGTGGTTTTGGAAAAAACTCAACGTTTACGTCAAACCAATAAGCATGATAGCGGAAGCTTAGAACACCACCATTTTGAGGTATTCCACCAGTACGGCGGCGAGGACGGCACCGATGGCGACAGTGAGCAGGTCGCGTTTGCGCCACGACATGATGAGGGCCACTACCGTGGCGACCACACCCGAGGTGAGACTTTTGGTGGAATATATCACATCGGGGAAGGTCATTGCGGCCAACACGCAGAAGGGTATGTAGAACATGAAGTCCTTGAACCAGCGATTCTCTAACTTGCGGTGGAAGACTGCCATGGGGGTTACCCTAATGGCGTAGGTGGTGAGGGCCATGACGGCCAGCATGATGCCTGCGGTGGAGAAAGTGAACAGACTCATCGTGCGACCTCCTTTCTTTCAGTTTCTTCCACATCCTCGGTCTTGAAGAAGGTGGCACATAACGCGGCTGCGGCGATGGCGGAAATGATGAGTGACCAGCCGCCTCCGTTTTGTGAGATCCGGTTGATGCCCGGCACGTATTTGAACATGCATGACAGGGCGGAGGCTATCACGATGGAATAGAATATCTTTTTGTTGCTTCTTGATGGCGGCACGATGATGGCGATGAACATGCAGTACAGGGCGATGCCCATGCAGGCCTGCACCAAGGGCGGCATCAGCTCGGCGGCGAAGGCGCCAAGCACGGTCCCTAAAGTCCAGCCCACAATGGGGCAGGTCATCAAACCTCCGAAGAAGGGGAAGCTGACATCCTCTTTTTCCATGGCCGCCAAGGCGAATATCTCATCGGTGACGCCAAAAGCCATGATGCAACGTTTCCAAGTGGGCAGTTTGCTGTCTATCTTCTGGGTGAGCGAGAGGCTCATCAGGAAGTAACGGATATTGACCACAAGGGTAGTCATGGCCAACTCGATGGCAGGGGCGCCGCCGGCAATCATGCGGATACCGGCGAACTGGCCTGCGGAAGCCAGGTTGGTGAGCGAGATGAAAACCGCCACCCAGGGATCGAAGCCCATCTGCACAGCCACCAAACCGAAAGTGAAAGACACGGGCACATAGCCTAAACCGATGGATTTGCCTAACAACAAGCCTCGCGTATAGTCGCTTTGCGGTTGGTCCTTGCGAGACTTGCGCTTCATGACCTTGAACAAGCGGGGAAGACGGCGCACAATCAAGAGGTCGTTGACCTGCTCGCGCAAACGACGGTTGAACTTGTCGCGCCTCCATTTCATGGCGCGCAAGGTGGCTTTTCGGCGTGAACTGCGCCGATTGCTTACACTCTTGATTTTTTTACTTTCTTCTACCACAGTGATTTAGGTCTTTTTTAAGACTGAAAATTTCAGAGTGCAAAGGTAGTGATTTTTTCAATGTGCTAATGATAATTAGCAAATTAGCAAAATAGTTAATTAGCAAATCAAAACTTCAATCTCACGAATACCGGGTAATGATCCGAGGGATTGCGGCGGGTATAAGGACTGAAGGTGATTTCCTGAGGAGCGTCGGAGGCCTTTTGGCTCACATCTGAGCGTTCGTTAGGAGTCCAGTAACTGTCGGTGAGCACACCGTAAGCCTCCACCTGTGCGGAAGGCGACACAAACACGTGGTCGATACGGTTCTGGGTGAAGTATTCCGTTTTGAATGCGTTGAAGGTGCCATTCTCCGCAAAGCGTATGCGGGCGGCATCGTAGGAGTCTTTCAACAATCCCGACTGGGTGAAGATGGTGTATATTTCATCGTTTTGGTCCACGTTGAAATCACCGGTGAGGATGATAGGAAGGCCGTCGGTCATCTCTTTGATGCGTTTTACCACTAACTTGGCTGCCTCGCGCCGGGCTACCACGCCTACATGGTCCATGTGAAGGTTGAAATAGTAAAAGGTTTTGGCGTTTTCAGGGTGGGTGTTGGACTGCTTGTCGCTTGCGTCGTTTTGTGTGTTCTTCACCGAAAACTTGCCCCAAGTGCATATACGGATGCAGGCCGCGTCCCAACCTAAAGCGGGTTTGTCAGGCGTCTCGTTGAGCCAGAAGTCGCCGTGGTCAAGGAGTTGGAGCTTGTCTTTTTTGTAAAAGATGGCCTCGTGTTCACCGCCGTGCTTGCCATCATCGCGCCCTATGCCGATATAGTCGTAGCCGTCCAACGCTTTGTGCATGTCAAGGAGCTGGCTGTACAGCACCTCTTGGGTGCCGAAAATGACGGGAGCCATGAAGTTAACCTGGTCGCAGATTACCTGGCAGCGTTTAGGCCACTGGTAGCCCTGCACACTGTCGTTCCAGTTCTTATAGCGGATGTTGTAGCTGCCGACAAGCATCTCCTGTGCAGAGACGGAGATGACAAGAAACAGGAAAAAGCTGAAGAATATCAGGCGTTTGGGAAGAATATAGTGTTGGTTCATGTGCTTTTGTATTTTAACAATTGTAATTTGCAAAAGTACAGAAAATCCTACAATTCCGCATACATGTAATCTCGCATTCTGTAAAAACGTTGTGATTTACAATATCACTTCCCAACCAGAATAATCTCTGATACGCAGAGGTCGTCGTATTTGAGGCCTTTGGCGGCGGCAGTGATGATAATGCGGATTTCTTCGTAGCAGGTGTCGCCCCAGGGACCATCGCTGAGACCCAGCATCATGGCATCGTCCACCAGTGACTGCCAATCAAAGTTTTTTGGGGAATGTCCGGTATATTTTCTAGGCAATATTTTATAGTCCGTATATTTTTTTATCCACTCTTTTTCACCAAAGAGCATATCGTAACGGTCATTATTGTACCGACTTGTTTCTTTTCTGCCGTCAATTTCATATACATAAAATCTTGAGCCAAAAACGCATAGACTGTCAATACGTGAATTGTTGCGATAGGTCTCGGCATTTTTGGTGTAGCCGTTCAGCAACAGCATTCCCTCAAGTGCCGTGGGCTTGTGAAAACGGATGGTGATATAGATGGAGTCGTTTTGGTTTGGTTTTAGCACTGTGGCTGTCGCGGGGCTGAGATCACTGAGGTTGGCGGCAGGGTATTTCTTGTCTGCTCCGCTTACCTCGATAGTGTATTCAGAGGAGGGAATACGATGGTTCAGTAATCGGTCCAAAGACTGGTGTGGAGCTTGGGTGAGTTTATAGTCTAGCACGAAAGGCTTGGTTGCTGCTAAGTCAAAGTGTTGTGTTTCATACTGATATAGCTGACCCTTTCGCTGCATGGGCAAGCCTTGTATGCCATTTGCACGGCAGTCCTGTGCACGGAGCCAGCGTTGGTCGTTGAGAATGCGTATGCCTGTGGTGTCGAGGGTGGCGGTAAAATGGTCGGCATGTCCGTTGCCCCAGTAAGCGGCCGGCGAGAAGTCGTATTGAAAACGCAATTCCCAGTAATAGTTAGGTATGTATTCCAGCAGGTTGAATTTGCGGTAATATGCTCCTTCCGAAAGGGCGCATTCTACGGTGTAGTGCACTTCAAGCACTACATAACTCTGTGCTGGTATGTTCAGGTAGGTGTAATACCAGCGGCGCGAGATGGGCTTGGTATAAGTGTAGAGTTCCTCTCCGTATAAGGCATACAAACTGTCAATAATCCGCTGGCTGTAGGTGTCCGCACTGTCTGGCATTACATCAAGAAAAGCGTCAAATGAGAATTTTTTCTGACGAGGAACGATAATGCTATCTCGTGAGCACTGCCAGGACAACTGAACTCCTCCAAGCGTGAAACTCACATTCTGGATGTAGCTGTCACGCCAGCCGGTTTCCTGTTGTGATTCGCTCACATCGTCCAAGTCCTCCCATTTGGCAGAGCCGCTGCCAAAGTAGTCGATAGGGAAACCGTAGGGCAGCTTTTCAAACGAACGGTCGGAGTGGTTGTGCAGCAGGTAGCGCACATTTACTTCCATGTAGCGGTCGCGCGGGGTGAAAGTGACGAATTCGTCCACCAATTGCACCTCATGGATGTGCATCGCCACAGGGGTGCGTGACAGGGTGATGGCGGAATGCAAGGCCACAGGGTCACCATTGCCTTGGACGGCAAGGACCGTTAGCATCAACATGCAAAAGCATAGTGTATGAATGGTTTTCGCATGTATCTGCGGTATATGTTTTTGAAAAAAGCTGCAAATATTTTGTATCTTTTTCATGGTGAAATTTGTTTTATATGCAAACGATAATAACTTCAAATTATTGTGATAGATATGATGGTGCTTTCATTGCAACTGCAGGACACTGTCGCCCTCATTATAGTCCATAAATAAAAAAAGTCTCCCCTCGAATGCGTAGCACGAGACTCCCCCAATTCCCCATTTGCTCATTTCAATTAGCACATTAGCACATTGGCATATTAGTACATTATCTTCAACATTCCTCTGTGTATAAATACTATCCTCTTGTTGAAAATTGAGGGTAATATCTTTTTAATTTTGTAAGTTATAGTAAAGTAGTAAATTAACGATGAAGAAAAACCATAAATATTCCCGTTTGTTGTGCGCAGTGGCGGTGTTGGCGGTAACGCTGATGCTTGTCCCCTTCGACGCTTTTTCGCAATCGAAAAGTGCGAAATTGAAAAATGACAAGAAGAAAATCGAGACGGAAATCGCCAATACCCAGAAACTGCTGAAGCAGACCGAGAAAAATAAGAATGCTTCCTTGCAGCAAATCAGTGTCTTGCGTCAGCAGATTTCCAACCGGGAGGCGTTGATTACCACCCTGAACACCGAAATCTTCCAGTTGGAGGAGGAACTGGCTCTGAATGTCAAACTGTCGCAGGATTTGAGCAAAAAGCTTGAATACATGAAGTCAGATTATTCCCGCGTGGTATATCTGGCCTACAAGAACCGTAAACTCATCGACAAGGTGACTTTCCTGCTTTCATCGGACAACTTTTCGCAGATGTTCCGAAGGATCAAGTATTATTCTGTCTTCGCCAACAATGTGAAGCGTCAGGTGGAGCTGATTGAGAAAACCCAGGAGGAAATAAGGTTGAAGAATGAGGAGATTGTGAGGATGAAAGCAGAGAAACTGGCTTTGCTGGAAGGCAAGGAGGTGGAAATCAAGAAACTGGAGATGGACAGAACGGCCACCACCAAAAAGGCTCAGGAACTGAAGCAGAAGGAGAAACAGCTGGCCAGCACACTTCAGGAGAAGCAGAAAAAGAGAAAAGAGCTGGACGTGGCCATCAAGAAAGCTATCGAAGCGGAAATTGTGGCGGCCAACAAGAAAAAAGCTGAGGAAGCTGCCAAAGCCGCCAAGGCCAAGGCCAAAGCCAACAAGAATACCTCCAATACGTCGTCTTCCGGCACTAGTGGCAAAACAACCGCTAAAAACGAGATTGTGCTGACGCCCGACGAGCAGCTGGTGAGCAATTCCTTCGCCAATAACAAGGGTAAGCTGCCGTGGCCGGTGGCCAAAGGAGCCAAGGTGGGCGAGTTCGGCAGCTATCCGCACCCCGATGTGCCTTCGGTGATGATAGAAAACCGTGGCATCGATATTTTGGTGGAACCGAATACCTCTGTCAGGGCCGTTTTCCAAGGCGAGGTGACAGGTGTTCTTGATGTGATGGGCACCAAGGTGCTAATGATTCGTCATGGTGAATACCTTTCTGTATATCAGAATCTTGCGTCTGTCAGCGTGAAAAAAGGCGACAAGGTGAACACCAAGCAAAGCGTTGGCACCGTGGCCAGGTCTTCGACCAACAATACCTACGAGCTTCATTTCGAAGTGTGGAAAAACAATGTCTATCTGAACCCGAACCAGTGGCTGTCGGGAAGATAAAAACTGTGTATGGGCTTATGCGTGGCAGCTTTTGTCTTGTGAAAACATACACCGGCATCGTACCGTATCTATTCAAACCTAAATAATCATGGATTACCAAATCAAGAATGTAAAATTCCTTAAGTCCGAGGTAGATTATAAAAAATGCCCAGCGGACCGTTTACCTGAAGTAGCCTTTATTGGTCGTTCCAATGTGGGTAAGTCTTCTTTAATCAATATGTTGGCAAATCATAAGGATTTGGCAAAGACTTCATCAAAACCTGGCAAAACCCAAACTATCAACCATTATGAGGTGGATAAAAGCTGGTATCTGGTGGATTTGCCCGGCTACGGCTATGCTTCCATTTCCAAGTCAATGCGCGAGAAATGGGAGAAGATGATTGACAACTATCTCAAACACCGTAAAAATCTCCAGTCGGTATTTGTTTTGGTGGATATCCGCCTGGAACCGCAGGAATTGGATATCAAATTTATCAATAAACTGGGCGAAATGGGCATGCCCTTCTCTTTGGTTTTTACCAAGGCGGACAAAATCGGGAAAAACAAGGGCGCAATCAGTGTCCGTAATTTCTGCCGCAAGCTGATGGAGACTTGGGAGGATTTGCCGCCGTTCTTTGTCTGTTCGTCAGTTGATGGTCGCGGAAAAAAAGAACTGCTGGACTATATAGACCAAATCAACGAGTATTATTACAACCAGAAAAAACAGGAGAAGGAATGAAAAGAACAACTGTGATTTTTTCAATTTTTTTTGTAGTCTTGCTGGCATTGTCGGTGACAGCATGTATGACAGCCAAAAAGAAGGCCGAGATGGCACAGAACAAACCTTTGGTGGAAACCTATTGGGTGCTGAAGTCGGTGAAGGGAGAGGATATACCCAAAAATATCATCACGCCTTTCATCGTTTTTCATTCAGATGGGACTTATAACGGTAATTTGGGCTGTAATAAGTTTTTCGGCAGCTATAGAAGCGGCAAGGCTAGTATTAAAATGGAATATGGGGGTGCCACCAAGCGCTTATGTGAGACTATGAAGGTGGAGAAGATGTTTATGCTGCAGCTTCACAGTGATTTCAAACAATACGAAATTATCAAGGATACACTTGTCCTGAAAGATAAAGAGGGCGAGGTACTGCGTTTTTTTGCCGGCGTAAAACCGGAGTAGGTTACAGGTGTCGGGTTACAGGTGTCAGAAAGATCTGAAACCTGTAACCTGATCACTACAAAAGGTCATGTGTGCTCTGCGACTCGTCGCGATGTCCTTGGTAATCCAGTGAATAGTGCAAACCGCGGCTTTCGTGGCGGTTCATGGCGTGCTTGATGATCAGGTAGCCGATATTGATCATATTACGTAATTCGCAGATTTCCGGAATCAAAACGGACTTCTTATAGAGGTCTTCTGTTTCTCTGTACAAAATCGCCAGACGGTCGAAGGCGCGTTGTAAACGGACATTGGAGCGGACAATGCCCACATAATTGCACATGATGGTCTGCAGTTCTTTGCGAGACTGGGTAATCAGCACCATCTCCTCATTGAGCACGGTGCCTTCGGTGTCCCATTCGGGCACGTCATCGCAGAAGTCAATGTCTTTAAAACGCTCCACGGCCTTGAGACAGGCACGGTGAGAGAAGACCAAGGCTTCAAGTAAGGAATTGGAAGCCAATCGGTTGGCGCCATGCAGACCTGTGGAGGCACATTCACCAGAGCTGAACAGGTTGATGATGGAGCTCTCGCCCCATTCGTCCACCTTGATACCGCCGCAGGAGTAGTGGGCAGCGGGCACCACGGGAATCATGTCCTTGGTGATGTCCACGCCGATGCTCAGACACTTGGCGTAGATATTGGGGAAGTGGTTGAAAATCTCGGTTTTGCTGATATGGGTGGCATCAAGATACACATGGTCGCAGCCTTTCTGTTTCATCTCGTTGTCGATGGCACGGGCCACGATGTCACGGGGTGCCAATGAGCCTCTCTTGTCGTATTTGCTCATGAACTCCACTCCGTTCTCGTCTTTCAGGATAGCGCCTGCACCACGCAAAGCCTCGGTAATCAGAAAAGATGGTGATTCTTTGGGATTGTATAGTGAGGTGGGGTGGAACTGCACGAATTCCATGCCGTTGACCGCTCCCTTGGCACGATACACCATGGCAATACCGTCTCCGGTAGCGATGGTGGGGTTGGTGGTGTTGCCATATACGGTGCCGATGCCACCGGTGCACATCATGGTGATGCGCGACAAGATGGTCTCTACCTTATTGGTGTTAGGGTTATACACGTAGGCTCCGTAGCAGGTGATGTCGGGGGTGCGACGGCTCACCTCAATACCCAAGTGGTGCTGGGTGATGATTTCGATGGCTAAATGATTTTCAAGTATCTCGATATTGGGGTGTTGCTTGGCAGCGATAATCAGTTTTTCCTCAATTTCCAATCCGGTGATGTCTTTGTGATGCAGCACGCGGAACTCGGAGTGGCCGCCTTCTTTGGCCAAGGCGAACTTGCCGCTCTTGGTCTTGTCGAAGTCCACGCCCCATTCCACCAGCTCCATCACACGGGCCGTTGATTCGCGGATTGTGAGCTCCACGATATGGCGGTCTGACAGTTCGTCACCGGCAATCATGGTGTCCTGGATGTGTTTCTCGTAAGTGTCGGGTTGGTACACCACAGCGGCGATACCGCCCTGGGCATACTTGGTGGAGGTGTCGTCAACTTTGGCTTTGGTGACCATGCATACTTTGCCGTAGTTGGCGGCTTTCAAGGCGAAGCACAGACCGGCGACGCCTGATCCGATAACCAGAAAATCAACTTTTTTTCTCATAGCGACATGTTTTATTTAGCCATGCAAAGATACGAAAAATGTGGAAATTTACTGCTATTGCATGATTTTTTGGCTGCTGCAAACGTATATTATTTTTTCTTTTCTATCCCCTTTCTTTTGCTGCTCCAAAATTTTGGTGACTTTTCTATCAAGCTAAAAGTCTCAGAAAAAAATTTCTCATCAGCCCTCAACTGAAAAAAAAAATGTATTTTTGCCGCCGCAATTTTTTTGAATATACAATAACATATATACTATCTATAGGAGCTAAAAAGATGAGTAAGGATTTAATCATTGTGGAGTCTCCGGCCAAAGCCAAGACCATCCAAAAGTTTATTGGTAAGGACTTTACGGTTGTGTCCAGCAAAGGACATGTCCGTGACCTGCCTCAGAAGGATTTGGGTATTGACATCCCCAAGGGTTTTCAGCCCAAATATGAAATTCTGGACGAAAAAAAGAAATTAATCCAAGATATCAAGAAATTGGCGAACGAGGCAGACACTGTCTGGCTCGCTACCGATGATGACCGCGAGGGTGAGGCAATTTCGTGGCATCTGATGGAAGTTGCTGATATCGCCCCAGCCAAGACCAAACGTATTGTTTTTCATGAAATCACTAAGTCGGCCATCGAAAAGGCTTTGGCAACTCCGCGTCAGCTGGATGTGGACTTGGTGAATGCTCAGCAGGCTCGCCGTATCCTCGACCGCCTTGTGGGTTTCGAGTTGTCACCAGTGCTCTGGCGCAAGGTGAAACCCCAGCTTTCCGCTGGCCGTGTGCAGTCAGTGGCCGTCAAGCTGATTGTGGAGAGAGAGCATGAAATCAAGGATTTCAAAGTGACTTCTTCTTATAGAATCACAGGAAATTTCAGCTCTGAAAAGGATGATAAGAGTGAATTTGAGGCAGAACTGGACACTCGTTTCGCCGACAAGGAAAAAACTTTGGCATTCTTGGAAGACTGCAAATCAGCTACCTATTCTATTACTGCTGTGGAAAAAAATCCGGGCAAGAAGGTGCCGGCAGCACCTTTCACCACCTCTACTTTGCAGCAGGAAGCTTCCCGCAAATTGGGCTTCTCGGTGAGCAAAACCATGGTTATTGCCCAGCAGTTGTATGAACAAGGTTATATCACTTACATGAGAACCGACTCGGTTAACCTGTCAGAGTTCGCTATCCAGGGAGCCAAGGAGGAAATCATCAAGCAGTATGGTGAGGAATATTCGCATCCCCGCCGTTATGCCACTAAGATTAAAGGTGCTCAGGAAGCGCACGAAGCTATCCGTCCTACTTCCATGAGCAATCACACCATTCCTGGTGATACCTTTGCCAAGCGTTTGTATGAATTGATTTGGAAACGTACTATCGCCTCCCAGATGAGCGACGCCAAGACCGAGAAGACGGTCATCACCATCCCGATTTCCAATCGTCCTGAAAAGTTCGTTGTGACGGGTGAGGTGATTCTGTTCCACGGTTTCCTGAAAGTATATATTGAATCAAAGGACGAGGAAGATGAGGAAGTAAAGGGCTGGTTGCCAAATCTGTCTGTGGGTGAAGTAGTTAAAGCTTCTGAGATTTTGGCTACACAGAAATTCACGCAGCCTCCTGTACGTTATACTGAAGCCAGTTTGGTGAAGAAACTGGAGGAATTGGGCATTGGTCGTCCATCTACTTTCGCACCGACTATTTCTACGATTCAGAAGAGAGAGTATGTGGTCAAAGAAAGCCGTCCCGGCTCCGAAAGAGAATACATTCAGCTGAAACTGAAGAATGGTAACGTGCATGAGTCGGTGAAAAAAGAGAAATACGGTTTCGAGAAAGATAAGATTTTCCCAACAGATATCGGTATCGTGGTGAATGACTACCTGCAGGACAATTTCCAGGAGATCATGGATTATGGTTTCACGGCTAACGTGGAGAAGGAATTTGATGAGATTGCCGAAGGCAAGTTGAAATGGCAGGATATGATGAACGAGTTCTATGGAGATTTTCATCATTCTATTGAAAACGCCATCACCTATTCTACCAAGGCCAGCGGTGAGCGTTTACTGGGCTCCGACCCGAAAACCAACGCCAACGTGTATGCCAAGCTGGGGAAATATGGTCCGATGGTGCAGATTGGCGAGAATTATGAGGATGAAAAGCCACGCTATGCCCGCATGAAAAAGACCCAGTCCATTGAAAGCATTACCTTGGAAGAGGCACTCGACCTGTTCAAGTTGCCCAAAACTTTGGGAGAATATGAGGGTGAACCGCTGGTGATTGGTATCGGTCGTTTTGGCCCATACGTGAAATATCATAACAATTTTGTGTCGATTCCTAAGACGGAAGAGCCTGCTGATATCACTTACGAGAGAGCAGTGGAACTGATAGAGATGAAGATCAAGGGCGATCAGGATCATGCGCCGCGTGTTTTGGGTGAACATAACGGCAAAGAAGTGTCTGTGGCTTCCGGAAGATATGGCCCATACTTGAAATATGATGGCAAGAACATTACTTTGGACAAGGGCACAGTGGTGTCGGAAATGACGCTGGAACAGGCTGCCGCAATCATTGATGGTGCCGCTACGCGCAATGTGCTGGTGTCTTTCAAGGAGAGTGATAATGTGAAGGTGCTGAACGGCCGTTATGGAGCATACATCTCCGATGGCACCAACAATTTCAAGATCCCCAAAGGACGTGTTCCAGAGAATCTGACTTACGAGGAATGTATGGAAATCATCAATAACACAACACCTACTGCCAAGAAATCATCTTATAGAAGGAGACAATAATATGGATATCTCGCCCTATTTTGATCCGGTAGATTTCAACACGATTGGCTTCGACAAAGAAAGCTATGACGCCTCGTTGCTGATCAGTAATGTGTGTTTTTTTCATCCGGAGGGTATTCTTGACCTGACGGGCGTGGAGTTTGCCATCATCGGCGTGCCGGAATCGCGGAATGCTTTCAATAACAGCTCCTGCTCGTTGGCACCTGACGAAATCCGAGGCCAGTTCTACCAACTTTATCGTTGGGAGAAAGAGGTGAAGATTATCGACCTCGGAAATCTGATTGTCGGGAAGACGGTGGAGGATACTTACCAGGTGTTGTCGGATATTCTTGCATTTTTGATAGAGAACAAGATAATCCCGATTATTTTGGGTGGCAGCAACGACTTGGCATACGCCAACTATCGGGCATACGAAAAGATGGAGCAGGTGGTGAATATCGTGTCGGTGGACTCGCGTTTCGACCTGACCCAGGAGGATGCGGATATCCGCTCGGACCGTTATCTGAACCGCATTGTGCTGCAACAACCCAATTATCTGCTGAATTACGCCAATATCGGCTATCAGACCTATATGAACAGTCCCGAAAATATCAATCTGATGAACCAGTTGTTTTTCGAGACTTATCGTGTAGGCATCATGCGCAAAGATATGGAGGAGATAGAGCCGATTGTGCGCAATGCCGAGATGATGAGCATTGATATTTCTGCGGTTCGCCGTTCTGATGCCCCGGGAAATCCCAATGCCTCGACCAATGGTTTTTATGGGGAGGAGATTTGCCAGGTGGCCCGCTATGGCGGAGTGAGCGACAAGCTGACCTCTTTCGGCATCTATGAGTATGACCCCACTTTGGATACCTCTTTCCAAACCGCTCAGCTGATAGGACACATATTGTGGTATTTCGTTGACGGCTACATCCATCGGCAAGGAGATACTTTCTTCAAAGACAAGAATATGTACACCCGCTATAGTGTGACCGTTTCAGAAGGGGTGAATGAGTTGGAGTTTTATTGTAGTAAGAAAACCGGACGCTGGTGGGTGGTGGTGCCTGTAATCAATATCAAAAAAGATTTGGAACAGAAATATTTTCTGCCATGCTCGCGGCGCGATTATGACATCGCCTGTCAGGACAGGATTTCTGAGCGCTGGTGGCGTGCTTATCATAAACTGAATCGTTAAACTAAATTTTCTATATCATGAAAAGAATTTTACTTGTTTTCACATGCCTGATGGCATCAATCATGATGGTGAATGCCGCTGAAATCGGGGGCAGTCCCATATTGAGTTCTAATGTGAATCAACTCTTCAAAAAGAAGAATGTTGATCCGAATCTGCCAAAAGATTCCACCAACTGGCAGAAATACTGGAAACTGACAGGTGTGTTGGGTTTTAATCTTACCCAAACCTCTTTCACCAATTGGGCAGCCGGTGGTCAGAACAATGCGAACGGCGTGCTTTTCGTCAATTTGAACTTGGCTTACCAGAAGGGCTTGCATTCCTGGGAAGCTCACCTGAATACTGAACTGGGTATGATGTACACCATGGGTGCCCGCGATGTGGTGGATGATGAAGGCAACGTGTTGAGAAAAACCTGCTGGAGAAAGTCAAGTGATAAAATTGACTTCAGTACCAAGTATGGTTTCGAGTTCCAGAAAACCTGGTTCGTTACCGCTATGGCATCGTTCAAGTCTCAGTATGCCAGAGGTCTTGATTATACTAAATTTGATAAGGGAGAGATAGAGGAACCTGTCTATGTTTCCAACTGGTTGTCCCCATCCTATTCCGATTTCTCTGTCGGTATCGACTGGAAACCAAAGACCTTCCTGTCCTTTTATTTGTCACCAGTGGCAGGCCGTATCACCACCTGCACTGTTCCCGACAATGTCATGAGACATTCGTATGGTATTGACACCACTACGGGAAAGCCCTTCAAGGCGGATTTCGGTTTGACTTTCAAGGCTGAGGTCAACTATACCTACAAGAACTTGACCGTGATGTCGAGTTTGGTGTTGTTTACTCCTTATACCAACAAAAAACAGCCTTTCGGCAACTTCGATGTGGACTGGGATTTCTCCATTTCCTATCAGTTCCTGAAGGTGTTGAATGTAAGTTTGATGACCTCATTGAAGTACTACGACCAAGTGATGATTACCGACAAGAAAGGCAATGTCGGACCGAGAGTGCAGTTCAAGGAAGTGCTGGGTTTGGGTATAGGATATAGCTTCTAATATCTGCGACGATGGACATCCGAAGAATCCCACGACTGGAATAACAAAATGTCGTGGATTCTTTGGATAATCATGATAAAGAGCTTCAGGTCGCGTTCGGCGAACCATCTGATGGCCTCATCGTCCTTGCGACAAGCCAGTGCGAATTTCAGCAGAAAATCGCACTGGTATTTTTTTAGCCATTCAATCGCATTCTCCTCCCCGTCAATGGCGTTGCTGAGAACGCCGAATTCCGGGTAATTGCTTTTTTTTAGCAACCAGTCCAATGCCTCGGTGTCCGAGTTGATGGCGTTGGCCAAGGCGGCCAACTCCGCAAAATTGTTGGCAATTAGAAAGTCCAAAAACTTCTTATCTCCTTTCAGCCCTTCCAAGAAGGCCAAAAGAAGCTTGGTGTCGTAATCGGTGAGAGAATGCAGCCGGGCCACTTTGTCAATATGTCAAACTGCTTATTGTTTAAGGCTGACGGTCTTGTTGAACACCAAATGACCATCGATGGAGTCTTTGTCCACGCAGAAATAGCCGGTGCGCTCAAACTGGTAGTAGTCGGCTTTGTTATTCAGGTTGATGGTCTCCTCGACAAATGCTTTGGTGATGTGCAATGAGTCAGGATTGATGTGGTCGATGAAGGTCTGTCCTTCCTCGCATTCGTCGGGATCGGGCACGTTGAACAAACGCTCGAACAGTCTCACTTCCGCTTCTTGCGCATGGTTGACGTTCACCCAGTGGATGGTGGCTTTCACCTTGCGGTTGCTCAGCGGCAGACCGCTCTTGGTCTCCGGGTCATAGGTGACGTGGATGGCGGTGATATTGCCGTCAGCATCTTTGTCGATATGGGTACATTTGATGATGTATGCATATTTGAGACGAACTTCGCTGCCGATAGTCAGACGGTAGAATTTCTTGTCGGCCACTTCTCTGAAGTCGGCACGTTCAATCCACAGTTCTTTTCCAAACGGCAGTTTACGGGTGCCAGCATTGGGGTCTTCAGGATTGTTGACAGCATCTACTTCTTCGGTTTGTCCATCAGGATAGTTGTCGATGATTAATTTTACAGGGTCAAGCACAGCCATGGTACGGGTAGCCACCTTGTTGAGATCCTCGCGGGCGCAGAACTCGAGCAATGACACGTCGATGATGTTGTCACGTTTAGCCACACCGACAGTCTCGGCAAAGTTGCGGATGGACTGTGGGGTATAGCCGCGGCGGCGCAGACCGCAGATGGTGGGCATGCGCGGGTCGTCCCAGCCCATGACGTGTTTTTCCTGCACCAGCTGCATCAGCTTGCGCTTGCTCATGATGGTATAGCTGAGGTTCAGACGGGCGAACTCGATTTGCTGCGGATGATGGATTTTCAGAGCTTCGCAGAACCAGTCGTACAACGGACGGTGTACCTCGAATTCCAGGGTGCAGATAGAGTGGGTGATACCCTCGATGGAGTCGCTCTGTCCGTGAGCGTAGTCATACATCGGGTAGATGCACCATTTGTCACCGGTACGGTGATGATGGGCATGCAGGATGCGGTACATGATGGGGTCGCGCATGTGCATGTTGGGAGAATCCATGTCGATTTTGGCGCGCAGCACCTTGCTGCCGTCGGGGAACTCGCCGGCGCGCATACGCCGGAAGAGGTCGAGGTTCTCTTCCACGCTGCGATTGCGATAGGGACTGTGTGTGCCAGGTTTGGTGGGCACGCCGCGCATGGCGCTGATTTCCTCCTGGGTGGAGTCGTCAACGTAAGCCAGTCCTTCCTGAATGAGCTGCTCGGCCCATTGGTATAATTGTTCGAAATAATCGGAGGCGTAATGTTCTTCGGCCCACTGGAAGCCCAACCAATGAATGTCTTCGCGGATGGAATCCACGTATTCAACGTCTTCTTTCACTGGGTTGGTGTCATCGAAACGCAAGTTGGTGGTGCCGCCATATTTCTGCGCCATCCCGAAGTCGATGCAGATAGCCTTGGCATGGCCGATGTGCAAGTAACCGTTGGGTTCGGGAGGGAAACGTGTCTTTACCTTGGCGTCGTTCTTGTTGTTCCGAATGTCTTCCTCGATGATTTCTTCAATAAAATTCATAGTGTCAAATATTTATGGTAAATAAGCGAGCCTTCGCCCGCAAAATAGTTTTAACTTGCAAAGATACAAATTTTTCAATTAGCAAATTAGTTAATTAGCAAATTCTCAATAGACGGACGGCCTTTGCCTTTGCGCACCTGCAGTACCGCATCCAGCGCGATGAGACATCCACCCCATAGGATATTGCCTGCCGTCTTGATATATTTGCTATCGGTATAGCTCTTCAGTTCAGGGTCATAGTTAGCCTTCTTAATAGTGTCTTTCGCATTGGCTACATATCGACGGGCTTCTTCAATGGGATTTTTCTGTTCCATAGTCTTTTCTTTTAATTATGCCTGACACGGATGAGGCTGTTTGTCATTTGTTATGATCAATCCGAAAAGGATGTTGCAAAGATACAACAGAAATTATGTTGGTCAATGTATTTGATAAAATTTTTTTTTGGTTTTGACTATCAGAATATTATAATTTTAATTTAAGTATTCAAATTTTAATAGCTAAATTACATGGTGATTTTTCGGAGAAATTTGTCACTGGCAGAGATTTTTATGGAAAAAATTCTGTGTTTCATAGTTGAAAATAATTTTTTTCGTATATTTGCAGTCTGAAAGTATGATTTAATAATGTAATCACTTTATTTAAAGATAGATAAATAATAAATGTATTAAAAAAAGAATATAAAATTCGTGACTATACTCCTGAATTTCAATAAAAAATATGGAGTATATTTACAAATTTCAAAGGTTTTATGTATAGGAGAATATTTGATATTGAGAACAAGTTGGACGAGGGGATGTTCCTGTTTGGCGCTCGTCAGACGGGCAAATCCACCCTGCTAAAGGAGCGTTTCAAACGGGCGATTTATTACGATTTGCTCAAACCTAATGTAAGAAGGGCTTTCAAGATGAATCCGAATTCCCTTTGGGAGGCGCTTCAGGACAAACCTGCTGGCACACTTGTCATTGTGGACGAGATTCAGAAAATTCCGGAATTGCTGGATATAGTGCATTCCCTGATGGTTGAACGGGGACTGTTTTTCATCCTCAGCGGCTCCAGTTCAAGGAAACTGAAGCGTTCTGGAGCCAATACCCTTGGCGGTCGTGCCATACCGGAAATGCTTTATCCACTTGTGTGGCCGGAGGTGACTGATTTCCAGATTGACCGTGCTGTACAAAATGGTATGATTCCTCGTCACTATATGGTGGAGGATGCCACCAAACGTTTGTCTGGTTATGTGAAAGTGTATCTTGACGAAGAAATTCGGGAAGAGGGTGAGGTGAGGGAACTCGATGCTTTTGAGCGTTTCATGGAGGTTGCTGCCATTTCCGACGGGGAAATGCTGAACTATTCCAATATCGCTTCCGACTGCGGAGTGTCGGCAAAAACAGTCAAGTCATATTTTCAGATACTCTATGATACGCTCATTGGATACGAGATTCCTGCTTTCAGGAAGGAAATCAAGCGCAAAATCATCCAGGCTCCGAAGTTCTATTACTTCGATGTCGGACTTGCCAACTACCTGATGGGGCGTCATTCCCTTAAGCGGGGTACTGATGATTACGGTCACGCTTTTGAACACTATGTGATGCAAGAAATCGTTGCCTACAAAGGATACAACGACAAGCGCAATATTATTTCTTACTGGCACACTTACGACCAAAAGGAGGTGGATGTCATTATCGGCGACGCTAAGGTAGCTATTGAAATCAAGTCCACCGAGCATGTGGAGAACAAGCACAAAAAAGGCCTCAAGGCCTTCAAGGAGGAACATCCCAATTGCCAGCTGATACTTGTGTCGCTTGACCCTATAACGCGGAGATCGGGCGATACAGAGCTTATCTATATCCTTGACTTCCTGAAGATGCTTTGGGATGGTGAAATATTTTAATGAAAATTATGAAACATAGAGATTTATACTTTGTTGCACTGATGCTGGGATTGCTGCTGACTGGCATTTTTCCCACGGTCCAAGCCCAAGTGGATGAGCTTCGCGGTATTTCGGATAGAGTAGGGCTCTCCACGATTTACCAGCAGCGGAAGCCTGCGGAAACAGCAAAACTTCAAACTCATGGTTTGTCAACGGATACCGCCATTTTTTATCGACATAGATTGTATGCGCCGGGAGATTACGGTTCCGCCAATTGGCGTATTCCTGCGCTGTGCGCTTTGCCCGATGGTAGCCTGCTGGCGGTAAACGACAAGCGGAAATTCAATGAGGGCGACTTGCCTCAGGATATAGACATTGTGGCCTGTAGGAGCACAGATAACGGTCGCACTTGGAGCGAGCCAGTGACTATTGTCGCGGGACAAGGGGTGAAAAAGGGCTTTGGTGACCCAGCCTTGGTGGTGACCGAAAAAGGCGAGGTGATTTGTGCGTTTGCGGGTGGTAATGGTTATTTTCAATCTACGGAGGAAGATCCTATCCGTTTGTTTGTCACCCGCAGTCTTGACGGCGGTAAAACATGGTCAAAGCCGGAGGACATCACCTTCCAAATATGGGGAACAAAGGCGCTGAATTCAGCTTGTCAGAAATATAGGGCTTCGTTTTTCTCTTCGGGCAATGGCTTGCGACTGACTCGCGGCTTGCACAAAGGACGCATTATGTTTGCCGTTCCTATGCTCCGCAAGGACGAGTGGGTGTCGGATAATTTTGTGGTGTATTCCGATGACGACGGTCATAGCTGGCAAGTGTCGGAGTGCGCTTTCAGCGGTGGTGACGAGGCCAAACTGGTGGAATTGGTGGACGGCCGGGTACTGCTCAGCACGCGGCAGAGTGGTCCCAGGGGGTACAACATCTCTGAAGACGGCGGCGTTCACTGGGGCACCCAGGGCTATTGGCCTGAGATGACCACCAACGCTTGCAATGGTGACATCATACGCCTTTCCGCCACCGACCGAGGAGGAGAACGGAATGTGCTGATGCACTCCATACCCAACTCTATGAATCGAGAGAAGGTAAGTGTCTTTTTCAGTTATGATGAAGGAAAAACTTGGCAGGATCTTCTGCTTTTGTTCAACGGTCCGTCGGTGTATTCTTCTTTGACGGTTTTGCCCGATGGCTCTGTAGGTGCCTACATAGAGCAGAACCCCAATGGCGCTTGCGAGTTGTGGTTTATTCAGATTCCAAAGAAATGGTAAGTTGTAGCTTGTGTGCCAAAGGCACACCCTCTTATTAACCCCTAACAAGGCCGTAGGCTGCAGTTTGGGGTCGTGAGGTGTGAGATGGAATACAGCGTGCCGGAAGGTACGCAACTATAGTATCATTGTAGCGTGCCTTCAGCACGCAGCTGTGAGGACCATACTTGCACCCCCACACTGCGCTACGCTTGTGCGGGGTTAATAGGATATTGTGCCTTCGGCACATTCTGCAGGAAGCAATACTATTTATTCTTATTTATGGGATAAAGCCTCCAACACCGTTTTGGCTTTCGCCGGGCCTATAACCTTCGCCAGTTCTTCCACACTGGCATTCTCGATGTTTTTGACGCTTTTGAAATGAGTGAGCAGTTTGTTTTTCAGTACCTCGCCGATGCCGGGGATTTCGTCTAAGCGTGAGGCGATGCTGTGTTTAGCTCGGCGCTTGCGGTGATGCGTGATGCCGAAGCGGTGGGCCTCGTCGCGCACATATTGCAGCAGTTTCTGAGCCTCCGACTTTTTGTCGATATAGGTGGGAAATTCATCCCCTAATTTGTAGATGTCCTCCAATCTTTCCGCAATGCCGATCATCATCAGTTTGTCTTCAAGATGGAGGGCTTTGATGGAACGATAGGCGGCACTGAGCTGTCCTTTGCCTCCATCCACCATCAGCAGGTCGGGCAGGTCTTTGCCCTCTTCCAGAATGCGGTGGTAACGGCGATAGACCACTTCTTCCATGGAGCTGAAGTCGTCGGGGCCCACCACCGTTTTGATGAGGAAATGGCGGTATTCCTTTTTGGCGGGCTTGCCATCGATAAAGCAGACCATGGCGGCCACAGGTTGTTCGCCTTGGGTGTTCGAGTTGTCGAAACATTCGATACGACGAGGAAGTCGGTCCATGTTCAGAGCCTTCTGCAAGGCAACGAGTACTCGCTGGTGGCGGCGTTCGGGATCTACCAGCTCTTGGCGTTTCTTCTTCTCTAATTTGTAATACTGTGCGTTCTTATGCGACAGCTCTAGCAACTTGTATTTGTCGCCTCGCTGGGGCACGATGAAGTTGGTGCCTTCGGGAACCAGTTCAGGCATAAAGGGCACCACCACATCGGAAAACAGCGGTCCGAATTTGTCCTCTACCGTCAGCATGCCCGTCAGCAACAAGTCTTCGTCTGTCTTATCCAATTTGTTATTGATTTCAAAAGTGTAAGACTGTATTATCGCTCCGTTCATGATGCGCAGGAAATTGATGTAGCCACTTTCTTCATCGGTGTCGAGCGACAAAACATCCAGGTGTGTGAGGGCGGGATTCACTACCACCGACTTACCGATGTAGTTGTCGAGCACTTCCAACTTCCGCTTGATGACCTGGGCTTTCTCAAATTCCCATTTTTCAGCATAGTCCATCATCTGGTCTTTCAGCTTCTGTTGTACCAGTTTGCTGTTGCCTTTGATGATGTCGATGATGCTTTTGATTTCCTCCTGATAGTCTTCTTTGCTGATGAGTTTGGCGCAGGGGGCGGGGCATTTGCCGATTTGGTGCTGGATGCAGGGACGGCTGTTCAGGGTTAGGCGGCGGCAAGTGCGCAACGGAAACAGCTCCCGGATGGTGTCCAGCAAGGTGTTCAGGTAATGCACAGAAGCATACGGCCCGAACAGCTGCATGGTGTTTTTGTCGGGATTGCGGGTGGAAAAAATGCGGGGAAAATCTTCTTTGGAGATGGCTAACCAAGGATAGGTCTTGTCATCCTTGAGCAGAATGTTGTAGCGGGGCTTGTATTCCTTGATCATGCTGTTTTCCAACAGCAACGCCTCCCATTCTGTGTTGACGACTGTGGTTTGGATATCCCTGATTTTGGAGACCATCACCCGCACCTTGCGGTTGTCGTGTTGCTTGTTAAAGTACGACGATACGCGGCGTTTGAGTTTCTTGGCCTTACCCACATAGATGATAGTGCCTTCGTCATCGAAAAAACGATAAACCCCTGGCTTTTCGGGCAGGCTCTTCAAAATCAGAGATATCTTCTCACCACTTTCCATTTTAGTAGGTTACAGGTTACAGGTGTCAGGTTACAGTTTTTCTGTCCCCTGTAACCTGACACATGATCCCTAATTATGCGTTCAGTTCGTGAATCACCAAGCCTGATCTCAGTTTCGGTTCAAACCAGGTGGTCTTCGGAGGCATGATGTTGCCTGAGTCGGCGATGTCGATAATCTGCTGCATGGATACGGGATAGAGGGCGAAAGCCACTTTCATCTCGCCGTTATCTACGCGGCGTTTCAGTTCGCCCAGGCCGCGGATACCTCCCACGAAGTCGATGCGCTTGTCGGTACGGAGGTCCTTGATGCCGAGCACAGCGTCCAAAGCATGGTCGCTCAGAATCTTCACATCCAATACGCCGATAGGATCCTTGTCGTCGTAGGTGCCTTCCTTGGCGCTCATCTTGTACCATTTGCCATCCAAGTACATGCTGAACTCGTGCAGTTTGGCGGGCTTGTAAATCTCGGTACCCATTTCTTCCACCACGAAAGCTTTGGTGAGGGCTTTCAGGAAGTCTTCCTTGCTGAGGCCGTTGAGGTCTTTCACTACGCGGTTGTAGTCGATAATTTTCAGCTGGTTGTCGGGGAAGATAACGGTCATGAAGAAGTTGTATTCCTCTTTGCCGGTGTGGTTGGGGTTGTGCTCTTTCTTTTCCTGTCCTACCAATGCGGCGGCGGCGCTACGGTGGTGACCGTCGGCAATGTACATGGCGGGAACCTTGGTGGCGAATAGTTCAACGAGGCGGGCGATGGTAGCCTTGTCGTTGATGACCCAGAAACGATGGCCGAAGCCGTCTTCCTTGGCGATGAAGTCGTATTCGGGAGCTTCGTGGCGAACGATGTTGTTCACGATAGCGTCGATTTCATCCACAGCGGGATAAGCGAAGAACACAGGCTCCACATTGGCATTGGTGATGCGCACGTGTTTCATACGGTCTTCCTCTTTGTCCTTACGGGTCAACTCATGTTTCTTGATAATCTTGTTGACATAGTCCTCGCTGTAAGCGCAGGCCACGATACCATACTGCCAGTGGGCGTTGGCATCTTTCGGGTTCATGCTTTGGGCGTAGATGTACAGTTTGTCTTCCTCATCGCGTTTCAGCCAGCCGTAATCTTTGAAAGTGTTGAAGTTTTTCACCACCTGAAGATATACTTCGGGAGAGTGCTCGTCGGTGCCAACGGGCAGGTCGATCTCAGCCTTGGTGACGTGCAACAGGCTGTAGGGGTTGCCTTCGGCTTCCTTGCGGGCTTCTTCGGAGTTCAGCACGTCGTAGGGACGTGAGGCTAACTTTTCTACGATTTCTTTGGGAGGACGTAATCCTTTGAAAGCTTTGATAACTGACATAATAAATATATTTAAGGTTGATAAATTCTGCTGGCAAAGATACGAAAAATAATTAGCAAATGAGCAAATTAGTTAATTAGCAAATGTGCTAATGTGTCAATTCACTATTCCGATTCTTGCTGAATTTTCATTGTAGGCAGCTGCGTCTTCGCAGTTGCGATAGGAATACAATGCATGTTTTTTCAAAAACATATTGTAGGGACGCGATTCATCGCATCCGCACTGCATGTCGGCATTCCCTGCACACAGCCGTCTTGGATAGATGCTGGCCATGGGCTCCGCGTGCTTTGACAAAAACGTTGCAGTGGTATTTCCGCACCGTCGTTTACGACCTCAAAGAGGTCGAATCTTATTAACCCCAGATGAGCGTAGCGTAATCTGGGGTGGTGAATGCACACGGATTCCCCTGTCGCGGCGCGGGTATTGCCAGCCCCGCAGCACAACCCCTGCCGCCGCGAAACGATGTTGTTACAGCCGATGAAAAAATCCTGCGATAGTGTGTAGGGGAGGTGAAAATTCTTTATTATATGGCTTCCATTAAGGCCGTAATGCCGTGATGGGAACAACAAATACACCGTCCTCTCGACAATATGCCGCATTGGATAGACCGCAGAGAACACAAAGGACATCAGGAGCATTGTTTGATTCTTCTTTTAGCTCCCTGCTGATTTTCAGTAAGTTGCTTGCCGCCTGATCAATCTGACTGGCACCCAGCTTTACTTCAAAGGCACACCAATGACCATTTGACAATTCCACCACAATATCAATCTCTCTTCCTTTATAATCCTGATAATGATATAGTTTCGCATCAAAACTGTCCGCATAAATTTTCAAATCACGTGCACATAATGACTCAAACAAACATCCTAAAATCTCCAAATTTTTCAGAAGGGATTTCTCCGTCAACTTTAGCAAAGCACATGCTAAAGATGGATCCGACAACTGTCGTTTTTCAGATTGTTTGATTCTAACCGAAGAGCGTACATTAGGAGAAAATGGTGCAAGATTATCTGTGAGAAACAACCTTTTTAGCACATCTAAGTAAGTGGCTATCACCTCAATGTCAACATCGCCATTGTCTGCGGTTTGTATGTCATTTTTTAGTTTTCTATTTGAAGCCGTTGTGCTTTCATTACGAGCCAGCGACCTAAGCAAAAGACGTATTTTATCAGCATCACGTTTTATGTCATCCAACCTGTTTACATCATCTTCCAATATTGTGTTAATGTATTTTTCTGGTAAAAGTTTTGCCTTGGAAATGTCAAAACCTAAAGATCCTGGCCAACCACCCCTTACAATCAAATTGATAATGCTCTGTATCTCAATGTTTCCCGTATAAGCAGGAGAAAAATTTCCCGCACACAAAGCAGATAGGGAAACCTTTCCAGAAGAATCTCCTGATTCAAATAATGACATGGGACGCATCCTTAGTTTGGCTATTCTTCCGACACCACTATGCATGATCCCCTTTCTCTTAGGTGTTGAAGACCCTGTTAGAATAAATCGGCCTGTTTCATTTGTTTGGTCAACCCTGAAACGAACGGCATCCCATATAGAGGGCACGTCTTGCCATTCATCAATCAAATGTGGCGCTTCTCCATCCAGTACTAAGTTAGGGTCAAGTTCGGCTAACCTTCTGTTTTGAAAACTGCCTTTAGGGTCTCCTATGTAAACAGCACTGCGACTGTGAAATGCTGATGTCCATGTTTTTCCACACCATTTCGGGCCTTCAATGCATACTGCACCAAAAACCTCCAAATGACGTTTTACATTTTCATCAATCACACGTGGAAGATATCTTCTCTGCTCCATGAACCCGATATTTTTTATGTTTTTAATCCGATATATTTTATACTTTTAATCCGATATATTTTTACATTAAAAAATTGAGTATCAATATATTAGCTTTAAAACTGTTTTAATTGCAAATATACAATTATTTTTCTTGCAAAAATAAAAATTTCCGTAATTTTTAGGAATAACGTTTCTGAACAATATCGTTTTTTCTCTTTGGCATTTCTATGAATAAGTACGAGCCTCCCGCTGCGCTTACTTCGTTCGCTTGCGGAATGATGGGAGTGAAGGGATATAGAGGGGGAGCGGTAGGAAGGTGGCAATTGATTCTCACGCAGCGAAGTGGATGCCGACATTTTCCTATCCCCCACATTGCGCTATCGCTTATGTGGGGTTAATAAGATTTCCGGCTTTTCACGAAGCCCACATGCTCCCGGCGGCCATCGTTGTGGGTGGCTTGCAGCAAATAAAGACCAGCAGGCAATGGCGCTATGTTTAGCTTGGTGGGGCAGGGGTGCACGCCTTGGAGGATAAGAGTTCCCTTCATATCATATATCTCTACCCTAATGGGACCGTCGTCCTCGGCTTCCACCATCAGATAATCCTCGGCTGGGTTGGGATAAATCTTTAATTGTGAATTTTTAAAATTGAATTCTGAATTTATGTCGTTTGTCGCATCGATGACATACACTGTGACGGCTCCTCGTGGACTGACACAGAGCAGGGTGTCGTCCTGATAATGTGCCTCGAAATAGTAGGTCGTGGTGTCGGAAAGCGCAGGTGTGGTGAAGTAACTGCCAATGGCAATGGGCTCGACAGCTGTATCGGAATCGTACCACCAGACTTCGTTTTGTGAGAGTGCCACGACGGTGGTCTGCATTCCGGAGAGAATATATTGGTCGAAGGCCGTAGGCTCAATCACCTGCGGTTGAAGCTCTACGTCATGGCGGATGCCCACTCCAGGACGAGTGGTGATGGTGAAGGTGGCAGTCTGGTAGCAAGGGGCGGAGACCTCAACGGTGTATGTGCCGGCCATGATGGGGCGGTGATAGTCGCCTAATGGCAAATGAGAGAAGACTTCGGAGTGGAAACGGTCGTGGTTGACAACTTTGACTATCGCCTCCACGGGCTCCCCGGTTAGTGCATCGGTCACCGTGCCCCAGAAACCATAGCTGCATTCTGTGGCATAGCTCAGCAGGGCATCCTTGCTCTTGTCCCAATAGGTGGGCAGCAACAACGTGTCCGTAATTACTGACAGATAGCTCATCTCTATGGTCACCTCGCGGCAACGCTGGTAGTAGGTCATGTAATCCTGACGGCCACCGTTAAGTGGACTCCAGTCGGCACCCTCGATGACCGAACGCCCACGGTAATCGCCATAGAGTTAGGCGGTGTCGATGGCTTGACAAAGGGAGGCGTAGTTTTGGCAGGTGTAGCGGAACCAGTCGGCGTCGGCATGTGAACGCTGGGCGGTGGTCCACGCATCCCACGGATAGTTGAGAATCTCGGCACCGCAGTGGAAGTTCACCGACATCACAAAATGTCTCGGTGTCACCCAGTCGATGATAGCCTGAGTCTCAGGTTGGATGTTCACAGTGTCTTCTATCCCTGGCAGGAGAGGGTAGTTGCGGTTCATCTGCACGTCGTTGTAGTTGTGGTAGGTGGAGTGGATGCCATCTTTCAGGATCAAGTCGTTGGTCAGATGATAGGTGCCATCGGGATTCTCGAGCGGACAGATATAAAGGTCCACATTGTCCAGCAGCCGCTGCACGGCGGTATCGGTAGTGGCGTTGTTCAGGATATAGTCGGCCAGGCGTAGTACCATGTAGTAGCACACCACCTCCCATCCGTGTATCGTCGATGAATAGAGAAATGCCGGCTTTGTGGTGGCTTGTCCCAATGTGTTGCTGATATGGATGGCGAAGATGGAATGGTGGAGGTCGGGATGTGGCGTGGTGTCGAGAATGGTGTCAATCTGGCAGAGGTTCGGGAAAGTCTCCTGGAAATGTTGCAGCAGCTCGGTATAGACTTCGTAGGTCGGGTACTTGTTCCATCGTAACATTTCTTCCAACGTGTTGGCCATGTGGCTGTCGCTGATGTCCCTGCTCGTGGATGCCAACGCATTGGGCATTTCATCATTTGCTTGTTCTTTCACGCTGCAACGGTCAATAATTGCCGGGGCGGTCATTTGTGAGGCCATCGGTGTTCCTTCAGTTTGTATAATTCTTCGTCCTCGAATAGTGAGATCGTCCAAGCAGAACATGTATTGGTCGTGTGACACGCAATGCACCGCCACATATTTGGCCTCCGCGGGTACCGTAAAGGAGTATGCTGCCCAGGCGGCGGTCGTCGTGATGGGTTCGCAATGCAAGGGGATGAAACTTGACGCGGCAGCTGTGGTGAGTGAATAGCATGCCACGAATTTCTCGTCAGGGAAGCGGTCGGCAAAGCTGCGGGCAAAGAAGGAGAAGGTGAAAGGTTCGGAGAAGTCAAGCTCGGGACTCACTATCCAGTCGTCGTTGGCCCTGTCGGAATGGTAAGGACTCCCAAGAAACTAGTGACCTGAATGAGCCGTGACATTGTATTGATTTCCAACGAGGAGATAGTCATCCAGCACGACAAAAGCCATAGGAGAGCCCTCGTTGGGAAAATCTAGAACGTTGTAGGTGGCCGTGGGAGCCGCATCGCCGTCGATATAAGTCCATCCCACCGTTCCCGGCGAGTTCACCGCACCAAATTCATGTCCCTCTATGTCGTCAACAATCACCACTTCCTCGGTGTTGTAGGTGCTGTCATCGGGAAGAGGGGCTATTGTGACGCCGCTGGGCATGTGTAGGTCGTCAATCCACACGCAGTCGGAGCCTCTGCTTTTCGTCTGATTCTTTGTATAGCAGAATTTCAGGGTGTGGAAACCTGCAGCGACAGGACATTGGAATTCGCTCCAGTCAACATATCCCGCCAGTGAGTCGCGCAACTCTCCGTCGAGCCAGAAGAGGAAACGGCCGCTTCCTTCGGCGGAGAATACTTTGCGGTAATAGGAGAGGGTGCCAGTATCCGTCAAGAACACTGACAGTTGCAACACCGATATCGTGTTCAGCGTATAATAGTTGCCGCTGCGGGCACAATAGCGGCCACTGTGTGCCCCCTCGCTGGTGATCTCCCAGCTGTATTGTAAATCCGGCCGCTCCCACAAGTGGGAAGTGAAATCCCCCGACTCCCAGCCCTCTGTCAAAGGCGCATTCACCTGTGCCGCCAAGGGGAGTAACCAAGCGGTCATTATGTATAATCCGAACAGGAACTTCTTCATATTCGAGTTTATGTTTTTGTTTCGATAATATCTTGCAAAGTTACATAAAATTATTGAATTACATGGGGACTTGCCTGTCATAACCGGTCAAAAAAAATGACCAGTTTGTTTTTTCACATCCATTAGAGGAAATTTTTGTACATTTGCATTCTGATTAAAAAATCTGACATCCCTATGAACACGCAGGTTGACCTCCTTCAAACCCCGATAGAATTCCTGAAAGGAGTGGGGCCGAAGCGTGCGGATGTGCTACGGAAGGAGTTCAATATCTTCACTTTTGAAGACCTGTTGCTATATTATCCTTATCGCCATATCGACAAGTCGAAAATCTATCGTATTGTTGATATCCAGACCGAAGGAGCTTATATTCAGCTGAAAGGGAGAATTGTGTCGGTGGAATTGCTGGGACAGCAAAGAGGGAAAAGGCTGGTGGCGCAGTTTGTGGATGAGACGGGTTCCATAGAGCTGGTATGGTTCAACGGCATCAAGTGGGTGGAGGATATGCTGAGGGAAAACCGCGAGTTTATCGTCTTCGGAAAACCGACACTATTTAACAGGCACTGGAATATCACCCATCCCGAACTGATAGACCCTAAAAACCAACCGCAGTCGCTGGTGCCTACTAATTTCCAGCCATTGTACAATACCTCCGACAAGGCTAAGCGTGCAGGACTGGATTCCAAGGCGATTTCGAAGATGGTGATGGCACTGTTGCCACAAGTGAAGGATGTGATTAGAGAACGCTTGTCAGAGGATATTTTGCAGCATCTAAAACTGATGCCGCTGAAGGAGGCTTTGTGCAATATCCACTATCCTGCCGATATGCAGGCGCTTTCACAAGCGCAGCTGCGACTGAAATTCGACGAGTTGTTTTTTACACAATTGAAACTGCTGAAATTGAAACTGCTAAACTCGAAAAAATATAAGGGACATGTGTTTTCAGTGGTGGGCGATTATTTCAATACTTTCTATAAAAATTATCTGCCTTTCCCGTTGACAAATGCGCAAAAACGGGTTATCAAGGAGATACGGGCGGACATGGGCAGCGGGAGACAGATGAACCGCCTGCTGCAAGGCGATGTGGGTAGCGGCAAGACCATCACGGCCTTGCTGCTGATGCTGATTGCCAAGGATAACGGTTTTCAGTCGTGCCTTATGGCCCCGACAGAAATTCTGGCCACCCAGCATTTCGAAACCATCAAGCGCTTCTTGTCCTCCATGAATATGCGAGTGGAATTTTTGTCGGGTTCGACCAAGAGTGCCAAACGGCGCGAGATTCATGAGGGCCTGCGAAATGGAGAAATTGACATATTGATCGGCACTCATGCTTTGATTGAAGATGAAGTGCAGTTCAAGAACTTAGGCTTTGTAGTGATTGACGAGCAACACCGTTTTGGTGTGGAGCAGCGCGCCAAGTTGTGGAAGAAAAACATCATACCGCCGCATATTCTGGTCATGACAGCAACCCCTATTCCGAGAACTTTGGCCATGACTTTGTACGGCGACCTTGATTTGTCGGTGATTGATGAATTGCCCAAAGGCCGTAAGCCGATTATCACTGCCCATTATTTTGAGAAGGATCGGTTACGCCTGAATGGATTCCTGAAAAAGGAAATCAGCAAAGGCCGCCAGGTGTTTGTGGTGTATCCGCTTATCAAAGAGTCGGAGAAGGTGGATCTGCAGGATCTGATGGCTGGTTATGAGGCTATGTCACAGGCTTTCCCTTTACCGCAATACGCTTTGGGCATTGTGCATGGCAAGATGAAGCAGGAGGAGAAGGATTTCGAGATGCAGCGCTTTATCAGGAAGGAAACACAGATATTGCTATCTACTACGGTGATTGAGGTGGGTATTGATGTGCCCAACGCTACGGTGATGGTGGTGGAGAATGCCGAACGTTTCGGTTTGTCGCAGTTGCACCAGCTGCGCGGCAGAGTGGGGCGTGGCGGCGAACAGTCATACTGCATTCTCATGTCCGGCAATAAGTTGTCCAACGAGAGCAAGCAGCGCCTCAACGCCATGGTGTCAACGAACGACGGTTTCGAGATTGCCAATTTCGACCTCAAGTTGCGCGGTCCCGGTGACCTGCAGGGAACGCAACAAAGCGGCCTCATAGATTTTAAAATTGCCGATCTGATAAAAGACGAGAAGCTGGTGGCTTATACCCGCAACCTGGCCATGAGCTTGCTTGACAACGATCCCGAGCTTTCCAAACCCCAGAATGTCCCCATTGCCAAGTATCTTGGTGAATTGATGAGGAGAGATGTTTTCTGGGGAATGATAAGTTAATCTTTTTCAACAGCGTGGGTGTAGTTGCCTGCTTCGCACAAATCATTTGCTAATTTGCTCATTAATTAATTTACTAAAATATTGGCACATTAGCACATTTGCTGATTAGCACATTGAAAAATTTTGTATCTTTGTAAAATATTTCGATAGGAATATCGTTTGTAATCATTGGAAAAAAAACAATACAACATACAAAGTATGAATAACACAATTGATATCAGAGAATTGAACGAGCGCATACAGCGCGAAAGCTCCTTTGTTGACATGATCAACATGGAGATGGGCAAGGTGATTGTGGGACAAAAAGCTATGGTGGAACGCCTGCTTATCGGCTTGCTGTCCAATGGTCATATCTTGCTGGAAGGTGTTCCTGGCTTGGCCAAAACGTTGGCTATCAAATCTTTGTCAAATGTGATTGATGCCAAGTTCAGCCGTATCCAGTTCACCCCCGACCTGTTGCCGGCCGACTTGCTGGGTACCATGATTTATAGTCAGAAGAATGAGAACTTTGTGGTGAAAAAAGGCCCTATCTTCGCCAATTTCATTCTAGCTGATGAAATTAACCGTGCTCCCGCCAAGGTGCAGAGCGCATTGCTCGAAGCCATGCAGGAGCGTCAGGTGACCATTGGCGAAACGACTTTCAAACTGGAGGAGCCATTTCTGGTGATGGCTACCCAGAACCCCATAGAGCAGGAAGGTACCTATCCACTGCCTGAAGCCCAAGTGGATCGTTTCATGATGAAGGTGGTGATTTCCTATCCTTCGAAAGCCGAAGAAAAGGACATTTTGTTCCAGCATCTGGAAAACAAATTCCCCACTACCAACACGGTGCTGAAACCCGAGGATATCATCAAGGCCCGCCAGGTGGTGAAAGAGGTGTATATCGATGAGAAAATCTCCAATTATATCGCCGACATCGTTTTTGCGACTCGTTATCCTGCCGATTATAAACTGGAACAATTTGCTAATATGATTTCCTATGGTGCCTCTCCGCGTGCTACCATCAATCTGGCGTTGGCGGCTCAGGCGTATGCGTTCATCAAGCGCCGTGGTTATGTGATCCCAGAGGATATCCGCGCCATCTGCCACGATGTGATGCGCCATCGTATCGGTTTGTCCTACGAGGCCGAAGCCGAGAACATCACCAGCGACAATATCATCAGCGAAATCCTGAATACCGTTGAGGTGCCTTAATCGTGGAAGCGTGAAAACGTTGAGACACTCGCTTTGCTCGTTCGTGGAGGCGTAGAGATTGAGGTGGCTGGAAAAATTCGTCTTAACGAATGCACGAAGTGCATGTCTTAACGCATAACGTATGAACGTATAGTCGAATAAACAAATCAACGTATTCGAAAGTATCAATGGATTCAACGGAATTATTAAAGAAAGTTCGGAAGATAGAAATTCGCACCAAGGCGTTGTCGCAGCAGATTTTTGCGGGCGAGTATCATAGTGCGTTCAAGGGCAGGGGTATGGCGTTCAGCGAGGTGCGCGAATATCAGTATGGCGACGATGTGCGCTTTATCGACTGGAATGTGACCGCCCGCCTCAACCATCCGTATGTCAAGATTTTCGAGGAGGAACGCGAGCTGACGGTCATGCTGCTCATTGATGTTAGTGGCTCCAACCTTTTCGGTACCCGCAATGAGTTCAAGGCCGACTTGATTACCGAGTTGGCTGCGGTGCTGTCATTCTCAGCTATCAACAACAACGACAAGGTGGGCGTGATTTTCTTCAGCGATAGGGTGGAGAAGTTCATTCCTCCGAAGAAAGGCCGTTCGCACATTTTGCGTATCATCAGAGAGCTGGTAGATTATAAACCCTCGCAGGTCAAGACTGATTTGGCCGAACCATTGCGCTACTTGACGAATGCCATCAAGAAAAAATGCACCGCTTTTGTCATCTCCGACTTTGTGAATTGCGACTTCGAACAGGCACTGAAGATTGCCTCCGAGAAGCATGATATAGTGGCTTTGCATGTGATGGACCGTGGAGAGTCGCAGTTGCCTGATTTGGGCCTTATGCAGCTCAAAGACCCGGAAACCGGCAAGTACTGCCTGACCGACACTTCCGACCGTCTGACCCGTATGGCCTACGAGCATTGGTGGAAGCGCCAGCAGGAAAAGAATGCCGAGTTGTTCCGGAAAGTAGGGGTGGATGTGGCAGATTTTTATACGGACCGCGACTATGTGAAAGAGCTGATAGCCCTATTCAAAAGGAGATAGCTTGCATTTCGAGTTCTATTGAAATAGTCAATTTACGTAAACAATTACTTTTCCGATCATAAGAAGAATGATGATAGAAGAAGGTCGTTTTATAATGCCGATACAGGTGCCGATTCACATGGTGGACAGCCGTGTGGAGATGACGCCGGTGTCCCTGTTTTGCATTTTGCAGGAATCCGCTGCCGCCCATTGTGATTATTTCCACTTGAGTGGCGTTGATTTGAAACCTTATAACCTCTTCTGGGTGCTCACGCGTATGCATGTGCAGATAGAAAGAATGCCGACTTGGCACGAGAAGCTGACCATCAAAACTTGGGAGAAACCCCATAGTTTTATTTCACAGCCCAGAGATTTTCTGGTGTTTGATGAAGCGGGAGAGATTATAGTCAGAGGTACATCCATCTGGGCAATCATTGACAAGGAAGCGAAGCCGGTGAAGTTGGAGGACTTTGATCGTGACGAACGTTGTCCCCTCAAAGACGACGCCATGACAGTCAAGTCTTTTCCTCGCCAGCCGGGTGCTCCGTTGTCAGGAAATCCGGTGCTCCACAAAGTACTGCATTCAGACATCGACCTCAATGAACATGTCAACAATACAAAATATCTGCAATGGGTGATGGATGATATGGGACATGATTTCTTTTTGCACCACGAAATCAAGGAGGTGTCCGTGCATTTCATCTCACAGCTCTTCCCCAGTGGCCGGTATTCCATCAGTCATCAGGCCATCGATGAGAACAGTTCGGTTCACTCCGTCTATGCCGCCGACGACAGTCGCGAGGTCTGCCGCATTTGGATGAAGGTTGAATAGCCGTTGCCCCGCACGGAGGACGTGATAAAAGAACCAGATTCCCCGATTTATGAAATAGCTGATTATGACCAAAAATCGCGTAATAGGGATAGGAGAAACTGTGTTGGATATCCTGTTCAAGGATGACCAGCCGCAGAAAGCCGTGCCAGGAGGCTCGACATTCAACAGCATCGTCTCGCTTGGACGGGCAGGTGTGCCCTGTATTATGGTGACGGAGGTGGGCGGCGACCATATCGGTGACATCATTTGCCGCTTTTTGGTGGAGAATGGTGTTTCGTCAGAGTTTGTGTGTCGTCACGAAGGGGTTAAATCGCATATCACGCTGGCATTCTTGGACGAGCATAACGATGCACATTATGTATTCTATAAGGATCATGCCTCAGTGGCATTGGACGGCAAGCTGCCACAAATACAACATGATGATGTGGTGCTTTTTGGCTCCTTCTTCGCCATCAATCCTGCCATTCGTCCTGCGGTCAGCTCTATGTTGCATAATGCGCGTAAAGCGGGTGCGTGGCTCTATTACGACATCAATTTTCGCAAAACACATATTCCGGATATTCCGGACGTGATGGCGAATATTGAGGAAAACATGCGTCTGGCCGATGTGGTGCGAGGCTCGATGGAGGATTTCGATTATCTGTATGGTCTGCATGATGGTGAGGCCATCTACGAGCGGGTAAGTCGTTTTTGCAGCACGCTGATACTGACCGATGGAGCCCGTTCAATTCGCATCTATACATTCGACAGCTGCGAGACCTATCCTGTAAAAGCGATAGAGACGGTCAGCACCGTCGGTGCCGGTGATAATTTCAATGCCGGATACATCTATGCTATGATGAAAGGGTCAGAAGACCAAGCCTCGCGCATCGAGATGGCGCAACGCTGGAGCCAGGATGTCTGCCGTCAGATTGGCAACAACATCAGCGATGAACTGGTGTCATGGTTATCATAAATGTTTTTATTGATGGTAATTAAAAAAAATGAGTACCTTTGCACTTTCATAATCAAAATTTCTAAGGTTTATGAAAAGGCTTCTATTCATAGTATTAGTGATTACCGCAGGGATGCTTCCTTTGGCGGCACAGGTGGACTCGTCGTTGACGGAGGATTGGGAGAGTGGCGATTTCACAAGGTTGGCATGGGAGCGTCCGGATGCACAATACCGTTGGGAGGTCACCAGTGAGGGCGCCCACAGTGGCCGTTACTGTGCCCGCAGCGGTAATTATTACACGCTGAATACCGTGTCGGTTTTGCAGTTGGCGGTATATCTGACGGATACTGGCACACTCTCATATTACCGCAAAGTTTTCTCAGCAGAGGGAAGTGGTTGCTTTCTTTTCTGGCTTGACGGCGAGTTACGCGAATCGCTGGCAGGGTATGTTGAATGGGGTGAGTTCCAATGTCCTATTTCTGCCGGTTTCCACACCCTTAAATTCTGCTATACAAAGAACCAGACGAAAAGCAAGGGCTCCGACTGCGTGTGGATTGACGACCTACATTTGCCTAATGGTATTATCGTAACCCCTCCGTCGTCAGACAGCAGCTCCACCACTGAAGAGGTGGTGATTTTCGATGATGTCGAAGGACATGAGTTTGGTGCGGTAAACTCCCCGGGAACGGTGGGGTGGAGTTATATTGATGGTGATGCGGCCCCTACGGCCACCTTCAATCTCCTGAATTTCCCCAACGAAGGGTCTCCGATGGCTTTTGTCGTGTTAGATGACTACCTCCTCGTTGGAAACCAATACAACACCACGGCGCATTCTGGTCACAAATTTTTTGGAAGTCCATATCATTCTGACAGGGCCAACGACGACTGGATTGTGAGTCCAGAGCTGAATTTCTGTGAGCCATTTACTTTCTCCTTCTTCGCCCGCAGTTTCGCCGACCGTTTTCCCGATGAGAAATTTGTGGTGGCCTATTCGCTCACCAATGCCACTGCTGCGAGTTTTATTCCCCTGCATTGCGACACATTTACTACGACTGCCGCTTGGATGGAATACTCCTTCATGGTGCCCGCACAGGCCAAGTATGTGGCGGTGCATTGTGTGTCGCACGACCAATATGTGTTCTGCTTGGACGACCTCACTATTCGTGGACGACAGAGCATAGAACAGTCCGGAAACGCATACCGTCATGAGTCGATATCGGAGGAGAGAGAGCTGGACCGTCGGCAGGATAGAGACGTTGATATAGTGCCGGAAAATTTGGATGGCAGCAGAGACCTCACCACCCACCACATGGCTACCACCTTGGAGGAGATGCTACGCTGGAACAAGTTCCCGACCTACGAGGTGTACACCCAGCTGTTGCAGCACTTCCAGGACTCCTTCCCCAACCTCTGCCAGATTGACACCATCCTCGACACTACGCCGCATCCCGACCTGCACCATTCCATTTTTGCTATCCATATCAGCAATTCGCTGGGACAGACCACCACCAAGCCGGCCTTTCTATATTCGTCAACGATGCACGGCTGGGAGGTGGTGTGCTATTACACGATGCTACGTCTGGCTAACTATATTCTGAATAACGCTACCACTGATACCGCTGTGCAGCGGCTGCTGGACAATGTAGACCTCTACATCTGCCCGCTCGAGAACCCTGACGGCACCTATCATCTGACCAACGACTTGATACTGAAAGACAACATCCATTCAACTTACCACAACTACAACGATGTGCAACTCAACCGCAATTATCCGTATCTGCCAGGTATAGAGGGATCCGCCAATATTCAACCCGAGACGCAGGCCATCATCGATTGGGTAACACCGATACATTTCGTCATGTCGGTGAATTTCCATTGTGGTGCCGAGATCGTGAACTACCCATGGGATGCATGGACTACCGCACAGCGTCCCCATGCCGATGCCGACTGGTTTCGCTACACGGGCCAGAACTACGCCTCGCTTTGTCATGCCATCGACACCGCATACCTCTATGGCGATTACCGCGGGCGTTCGGTTATCGAAGGTGCAGACTGGAGCGACGTTGTCGGCAGCCGGCAGGACTATATGACCTACTACCAGCGCTGCCGCGAGGTAACCATAGAGATGAGCTACTTGTCGGTGATTACAGATACCCTTGTGCTACCCACTTTCTGGGACAAAAGCAAGGATGCGCTGCTGAGTTATGCCACTGAGTGCAGCTACGGTTTCTGGGGGACAGTGACCGACGCTGTTACCGGTGAGCCAGTGGAGGCGATGATTAAGGTTGTCAATCACGACTATTTCCATTCCGAGGTCTTATCGCATTTGCCGTTGGGCGTCTATCACCGTCCCATTATGGCCGGTACGTACACTGTTGAGGTTTCCGCTCCCTGTTACCAGACGGCCACCTTCACCATTACCACCCGTCCTGGGGTAGGCATCAGGCATGATGTGGAGCTCATGCCGCAGGTGGAAGAGCCGGTGGCCTTCGACCAGTATATCCTCGCTGGCATGCAGACGACAGTCGTCGCACTCTCGCAGAACGAGGTCTGGTGGTACGATTCAGACACCGCCTCCCAGCCTCTTTCCATAGGTAACTACTATGCAACACCCGTCCTTTTCGACACCACGACTTATTATCTCGAAGAGCACTATCAGGACGACACCTTGTTCTGCGTTAGTCCCCGCAGCATAGTCACCGTTTATGTTATCGACACAGTTCATCTCTCTGTCCCCAACTGTCAATTATCAACTGACAACTATCAAATATATATTCATCCCAATCCTGCGGAGAATTATCTCATCATAGAAACTGATAGTGACGTTCCTCTTTGGGTGGAGATTTATGATGTCAGGGGCGTTCTCGTCATGAAGAGACTCTGTACTTGTCCCGCAAGGCTTGATATCACCCATTTGAATGCCGGAGTCTATTTTCTGCAGGCCACATACCCCGATGGTCACCGTGAGCTTGTGAAATTCATTTGCCGACGGTAAGTGCAGCCGCACAGGCCCGTACGCCCCAACTATTTCTTCACACTTTTCGCTTGATCGAAAAGTGTGCAAAAGATCAAGCCGACGGTAAGTGCAGCCACACAGACCCGTACGCCCCAACCGTCGGCATGGCCCTCGCACGCATCGTCAGGGCGAATGCATGGCAGTAATCCCAGCGAGCTAAGCCTCGAAGAGGCTTTACGCACGCAGTGCAATTAACCCCTGACAAGGCCGTAGGCCGCAGTCTGGGGTGGGCAGACTATCTCTCCTCTCCTCGCGGCACACGGGGCATTTTCCCTGATGATGACACCCACCTGCCGCGAAACACACACAGACTGACAACTTAAACCAGTCGTCAATTATTAACCCGTCAACTTGGATCAGTCGTAAGAACAAAATGTGAAAATCTAAGTCAACGAAGTCAGCAAAACACCTATTTTGTACCTTAGGCGTAGCGTAGGCGAAGCGTAGGCGGAGAAATGGCCAAAAAATGAAGCCCGCTGGAATGGTCATTGAACCTATGTTCGTGGGCCATTCCAGCAGGCTTCATGTGGCTATGAACCCATGTTCATTTTTGAGAGTGTCCTTATAGGCTTTTTGTGCTATGGGTTGTCAAGCGATTCAGTACGGCCTGACAAGCTGGGTAGTACGACTGGAGAAAGTCTGTCAAGCTAATCAGTATGAGCTGACATCAAGCCGACATTAAGCAGAGATCAAGCTAGGAGGTACGGAGGATCCTCGCTACATCGTCGGAAGATGTACGCTACATCCTCGGAGGGGGTACGCTACATCCACGGAAGGGGTACGGAGGAGGTACGGAGGTCTACGCGCTTCACTTCGTCTTTTGTTCGGAGCTCATTCGGCCTTCATTCGGAGCTCATTCGGTCAAAGGCATGTTTTGCCGAAGAACGGCCGAATGAAGTGCCTGATAGAGACGAGTCAAGTCCGAGGCATCTTTCTGCGGAATGAGGAGGAGAAAGGAGGCGTAGCCTCCAACGGGTGGACGGAGGCCGGGGTAGTGACGCAAATATTCACGGCGAAGCCGTACCTTTGAGAATCACAAAGGTCTGAATACACACAGTATATCTAACACTTCAATTTTTTGTCTTTCTCCTGTTCAATCTGTTTGTGTTGCAGGCGGTAGAATTCTTTCTGCTGTTCAATCTCGCGTCGCAGATCTTCCCGCTTTGGCATGTATGTCAGATACTTGGCGGCAAAGAGTTGATCGCTACCATTCAGCACAGAATAGTGTGCCACATCGTCATCGGTGTCTGCACAAAGGATAAGCCCGATAGTGGGGTTATGCCCTTGTGGACACATCATTTCATCATACATCCTTACGTACATATCCATTTGACCCACATCCTGATGGCAAAGCTTCGTGGTCTTTAGGTCAATCAGTACAAAGCTCCGCAGGTTGTAGTTGTAGAATACCATATCGATATAGTAATCGTCTTTCTCGGTATGAATGCGTTTCTGACGGTCTACTAGCGCAAAGCCCTTTCCCAGCTCCATCATGAAAGGTATCAGGTGATTGATGATAGTCTCTTCTAATTTGCTCTCTGTGTATTTCGTGTTGTTCTTAAATCCGAGGAACTCTGCCACCACAGGGCTTTTCAGATGCTCCAGCCGGTCTTGCAATGGTTTGGTCACCTTTACCATCTCGTCATGCACCAAAGCCTTGTTCTGCGACTGCAACAGGCGATGGTAATACTGGCTGCTAACATTGCGTTGCAGGGTGCGGGTACCCCACATCTCTCGTGCCGCCTCCTGTTCGTACCAGTCGCGAGCCTCATTACTATTCTCCTGAAGGATAATGCGATAATGCGTCCATGAAAGACGAATGGGAGATCTTGCTACAAGGGATTCCACCATGTTTGCAGATTTTCTACTCACTGCGTAGAAAATGTCAGTTTCGATGGCAGAAGATTGTGAACTCGCTGCGTTCACAATGTTGCTTTCAGCCATTGTGGGCAATTGTGAACTCACTGCGTTCACAACCCCCAGTGCTCCAATCTCCGTGTAGAAAAAGTCATAAGAAAATATGGTCGGCATGGCCCCCGCACGCGGCGTCTTAGCATTGTGCTGGCCTGGCGGACTTCAAGAGGGGCAGGGCTTATTCAATTTACTATCTCAACATTCCCAGTATGGTTTCCGGAGCAACCGCCATCTCGGTGACCGCACAGAGGCCGGCTCCCATGTCCTTTACGCTGGCACCGAGGAAATGGACCTTGTCGTCGATAATCAGGAAACGGTCGTGGTGACGATGAGAGAGTTGGATAAACTCAATCCTAGGGTATTGCTCGTTGTGTTTCTTGAGGTCGGTGAGAAACTGCTCGCTGTAGCGGGTGTGGATTGTGGCCGTAACGCCATCGGCGCGCTTTGTAAGCATGGAGAGTACACGGTCGTCAACGAAATTGTCAATCAGGATGATTCTGCTTTTGGCGCTGCGAACGAGATCGGAAACGTATGTCCAGGCGTCCCACACGCAACCTGTGGGGAAAAGTGCTTCGGGAAGTTGTTTGGGAGAGATTTTGTCGATTCGATCAAGTATAAGGTCAATCTTCTCATCAGTTTCCTGTTGATGATTTTCGATGTTGACAATACGCTCTATCACTTGGATACTTTGGTTGATGATTTGAGGTATTGCCGTGAAGGCTCGCATGATACGGATATTGACGCCGACGGCTGTTTCTGAACGCAATACACTGCTGAGCATTGCTATGCCGTTTCTGGTAAATGCATAGGGTGGGTATTTTGAGTGTTGACCTCGACCTTGCTTTAAGGTCACAATTTGTGACCTTAAAGCCTGATGTTCTTCATCGGTTAATTGAAACATGAAATCACTTGGAAAACGTTTAATATTTCTCTTAACTGCTTGATTTAGAGCTTTTGTATTAACTCCATATAACGTCGCTAAATCACAGTCAAGCAGCACTTGTTGGCCTCTGATAACATGAATCAATGATTTGATATCGATATTTTTGAGGTCACACTTTGTGACCTCAAGTTGTATTGAGGGTTTTTCTTCTTTCTTTGTTTTCTTCTTTGTCATAAACACTTTTTTTCTTCTCACAAAGTTATGACATTAAAATCAGAAAATCAATAGTGAAAATATTATAAATTCGCTGAAAAACGACATTTTAATAAATTACACTTTTCATTCAGAAAGTGGACAAAAGTGTGCGGAAAGTCGCAAAAAAGAGCTGGTGAGATTTTAAGTATCCACGCTGAAGTAGGGGAGAGTGGGACTGAAATTTCGGAAGTATTTAGGGAATTTTTTTGCCAAAACATTTGCAAGTTACCGTTCACCGTTCACCGTTGATGACTGACAACTTAAACCAGTCGATAATTATTAACCCGTCAACTTGGATCAGTCGTAAAAACAAAATGTGAAAATCTAAGTCAGCGGAGTCAGCAAAACACCTATTTTGTACCTTAGGCGTAGCGTAGGCGAAGCGTAGGCGGAGAAATGCCCAAAAAATGAAGCCCACTGGAATGGTCATTGAACCTATGTTCGTGGGCCATTCCAGCAGGCTTCATGTGGCTATGAACCCATGTTCATGTTTGAGAGTGTCCTTATAGGCTTTTTGTGCTATGGGTTGTCATGCGATTCAGTACGGCGTGACAAGCTGGGTAGGACGACTGGAGAAAGTCTGTCAAGCTAATCAGTATGAGCCGACATCAAGCCGACATTAAGCAGAGATCAAGCTAGGAGGTACGGAGGATCCTCGCTACATCGTCGGAAGATGTACGCTACATCCTCGGAGGGGGTACGC
>JAFXSR010000010.1 GCA_017525505.1 Bacteroidales bacterium | reverse complement strand
GCGACGTCTATGGCACGAAGGAAGTGGGCGAATGGATAGTAGGGTATATCAAGAATAAATGAAAAGGGGTTGGTTTAAAGTTTATAGTTTAAAGTTTATAGTTTATAGATTAAAGTTTAAATTGTGTTTACTAAAAAACGCAAAGGTACGAAAAATTCTGATAGCTATGTTAGTTTTAGCACATAAATAACTTTCTAAGTTGAACTTATCTTCAGTTTTCAGTTTATAACGTCTAACCTCCCAATCACTGACCCCTGAATCCTGCCCCCTGATTACTTCTCTTCTGCGGGCATCACGAATGCGTGGATGCCTTGCTGCGGGGCGCTTTCGTCTAGTCGGTGGATTTCCTTCAGCAGGGGCTCCACTTTCTCGTCGGGCAAGAAGATGAACATCGCCGAGTTGAGGGTGGGCCAGGCGTGCGTGCCATAATGCGGCTCGCCCGTCTCGCTGCCACGTCCCTGCACTTCCTGCCAGAAAGTGAATCCACGGATTTCCAATTTGTCTAATATCTCGATGACTTCATCGTAAAAGGCTTGGTAAAATGATATGAAGACTGCTTTCATTGTTTTCGATTTTAGATGTTTGATTCACATTGTTTTATTCTTCGTTGCTGATGGTAACAGGCTGTAATTCCGCCTCGGCGGCTTTCTTGGCCTTTCTTCTGGCTCCGAAATCAGCAAATAAACTGTAAAGGATAGGAATCAAAATCAAAGTCACCAAAGTGGATACGGAAAGACCCCAGGCCACTACCATACCCATGGAGTTCCACATTTCGGCACCTTCTCCCTTGTCGAGAGCCAACGGAATCATACCCAATACGGTGGTCAGAGTGGTCATTAGGATGGGACGGAGACGGGAACGACCACCGGTGACAACGGCGTCCTTGATGCTCATGCCACGCTCACGGCAGAGACTGGTGTAATCCACCAACACAATACCGTTCTTCACCACAATACCAATCAGCATCATGGCACCAATCAAGGCCATGATACCCAAGGCGGTATTGGTAACGGCCAAGCCGATAAATACACCGGTGAGGGCGAAAGGAATGGAGAACATGATGACGAAGGGATAAGTGAAGGATTCGAACTGGGCCGCCATCACCACATATACCAACATGACAATCAACAACATCAGGGTAATGATGTCCTTGAACGCATCCTGCTGGTCTTCCCAAGTACCGGCAATCTTATAGTCGAGGGTGTTGGGGATTTCCATCTGGTCTAACTCGTTCTGGGCAGCTGCCACAATGTCGCTCAACACACCGTCCTTACCGACCACGCACGATACTTTGACCATACGCTCACGGTCCTTACGGACGATGGTGGGAGGAGTGAAGCTTTCCACTACTTTTCCGACATCACCCACACGGATACCCTTGCCTTGATTGTTGTATATCAATATATTCTCGATTGCTTTGGTATCCTCGCGGAATTCGGGGGCATAGCGCACACGGATGTTGTATTCGTCACCATCCTCGCGGAAGTACGAGGCGGTAAAGCCGTTGAAACGGTTACGCACATAGCTGGCGGCGGTGGTGGAGTTCAGTCCGTTCTCGGCCAGTTTGGTACGGTCTAAGAGCACTTGCAATTCGGGCGTGTATTCGTCACGACTGATGACCACTTCAGAACAACCTGGTACCTGTCTCATGCGTTCGGCAACTTTCATGGCAAACTCGTCGGTGGTGTTGAAGTCATAACAGTACAACTCAATATCCACGGTTGATTGTCCCCCCATGCCACCTTGACCGGTATTGACAGAATAGGTGTTGATTTCTATATGTTTACGCATGATGTTACGGATGCCGTCCGCAATCTCGTTGATGGGTTTGTCGCGTTCGGTCTTCTTGACCAGACGGATGTTGAAAGAGAGCAGGTGAGTACCATTGTCACGCATCAAGCTCCAAGTGTTGTCTTCATCGGGCTGTCCAACAGAGTAGTTGATACGATTGATTTCGTTGGGATATTTTTCCATAATCTCTCTTACCAACTCATCGCCCAAGGCTTTGGTGGTTTCCACACGGGTACCCATAGGCAATTTGACAGTGGCTCCCAATCGGGCGTTATCCATGGTCGGGAAAAATTCGGTGGGGATTACCAAAATAAGACTTAAGCTTCCCAGGAAGATAAGCGTTGCAATTGTTACAACTGTCTTTCTATGGTTTACACACCAGTTTAACAGGCGTGCGTAAGCATTATCCAGCCATGTCAGGAATCTTTCCACTGGAGCATAGATGAAAGCGAACCATTTGCTTTTCTTGGGATTTTTTTTCAACATGAGAGAACACAACATAGGTGTCAAGGTCATAGCCGCTAACAGGGAGATGGCAATCACAATGGTGACAATCCAACCTAACTGTTTGAACAACACACCCGACATACCGGTGATAAAGGTCAAAGGCAAGAATACCGCTACAATTACCAAGGTGGAAGCAATGATGGACAGGGAGACCTCGCTGGTGGCGAAGATGGCGGCAGACTTGGGTTTTGAACCCCTTTCAATATGGGTGGTGATGTTTTCCAATACCACGATGGAGTCATCGACCACCATACCGATGGCGATACTTAGTGAGGATAAAGAAATGATATTCAGTGTATTGCCTGTTAATAGCAGGTATATGAACGCACCAATTAGGGAGACGGGCACCACAATGGCGATGATGACGGTGGCCCTCCATCGGCCTAAGAAGAAGAGTACCACAACGACTACCAGCAAGAGGATGATTAAGATGGTCTCTTCCAAGCTGGCGATGGTGTTGGTAATGTTCTCAGAGTTATCCACCAGAATATCTAATTTGACATCTGCAGGCAGATTCTTCTTGATGTCGGGTAACTGCTCCTTAACCTTTTTGGCGATTTGTACAGTGTTGGCATCGGTTTGTTTCTGGATGACGATCATGGCACCGCGGGAACCGTTGGTATAGACCTCTTGCATACGTTCCTGCAGGGTGTCCTTGACAGTAGCCACATCGCGCAGATAGATGTTCTTGTTGGCATAGCTGCCCACTACCACATCTTCCATTTCGTAAGCATCTTCAAATTCGCCATCCACACGCAGTGTGTACGTTTTGGAACCCACATCCATGATACCCAAGGACACATTTCTGTTTTCGGCACCCAGAATGCTGGCAATCCCCTCGATGGTCATATTGTAAGCCTCCAATTTGTAGGGGTCGCAATATACCTGGATTTCACGTTGTGGGGCACCGGAGATAGACACTGCTCCTACACCGCTGATACGGCTCAAAGGAGAAGCCACTTTGTCGTCGAGAATCTTGTACAAAGCCTGGGTGCTCTGGTCAGATTCAATGGATAACAGCATGATGGGCATGTCGTCGGCGCTGAACTTGAACAGGAAGGGCTGGTTGGCACCGTCAGGCAGTGATGACGAAACCATGTCCAGCTTGTCACGTACGTCATTGGTTTTTTCGTCAATATCCACACCCCATTCAAATTCCAAATAAACGATGGAATAGTTTTCTTTGGAATTGGAAGTGATATGCTTCATGTCGCTCAGCGTGTTCAGCACATTCTCCAAGGGCTTGGAAACATTGTCTTCTATATCTTCGGCACTTGCTCCAGGATATACGGTGAACACCATAATGGTGTTGCTGTCCATGTGCGGAAACAAGTCCACCGGCAACTTGGTCAGTGAGAAAATACCGATAATGATGACGGCCACATAAATCAGACCGGTCATAATCGGACGGCTAACAGATTTTTGGTATAAACTCATCTTTCTTAGGTTATAGGTTGTGTTTTTGTCGTTTATGCGTTGAGACGTTAAGACGAATTAATCATTTTTTTATTGTCTCCACGCCTCCACGTCTCCACATCTCCACGTCTTTACGAACTATTGTTGTTCAATCTCTACTTCAAGGCTGTCTTTGAGTCGCGGCAGGCCGGAGGTGGCCACGAAGGCGCCGTCAGGAATATCCTCGTTCAGCAGTTCGTAGTAAGTGTCCAAATGGCGGCCCAACTGCACTTGCTTGAAGAAAACTCTGCCATTGTCATATACATATACGTAGCGGTTACCGGAACCTTGCTGTCTGTAAATGGCCTCGTCGGGTACCACAACATGATTATTCATGCCGAAGTTGATGGAGACGCGGGCATACATGCCGGGACGAACCTTGCTGTTGGCATTGGGCAGCTGGATTTCCACAGGGAAGGTATGGGTAGTGCCGTCAATGGTGGGATAAACCAGGCTTACTTTACCCTTGAAAACTTCACCTTCGTAAGCGTCAATGGCGATGTCAACGGGCATGCCGACTTTCACCTTGGTGAAGAGCAATTCAGACACGTTGATGAGCATTTTCACCGGGGTGATTTGCTGCACCTGTACCACGGGCAATCCGCCGTAAAGGTCGCCACTGTCGTAGTTTCTGGCGGTCACCACGCCGTTCAGCGGGCTGAGCAGCTGGGTGTTTTCCAACAGGTTCTCGTAAGAGGTGCGGGTCACATCCAAATTGGTTTTCATAGCATCCCAGTCTGATTTTGACACACCGCCCACTTTGTACAGTTCGTCGATACGCTTGAAGCTGAGTTCGAGGTTGTCTAACTGGCTTTTGGTCTGTTTCAGGTTGGCTTCGTTCATCTGAACCAAAACCTGCCCTTTGCGAACGCGGTCGCCCACTTCCACGAAAATCTTGTCGATACGGCCTCCAGTCAGCGGGGCGATATTGTTGACCGCCTCGGCTTCAACGGTTGCCGTGTATTCGTACAGTTGCTCAATTTCCTGTGTGGAGACTTGCTGAACTTTGATTTTGAATTTTTCCTGGGTCTGGGTGGTCTCTTTTTCCTTTGAGGAACATGCGCTTACGATAAGCATGAGCCCCAGTAAAATGCAGATGATGCTGTTGGTGTGTCTCATTTTATGTTGATTTGTTTATTTATTTATTTATTTGTTGAATTGTTTATGAGGTTTGATATTGTTTAATTGTTTATGGGTTGATATTGTTGATCTCTTAATTCTTAATTCTTAATTCAATACCACTTCTACCTTCCACCTTCCACCTGATTACTCCTTCCCCGTGAGGGCGTCGAGGGCGGCTTTGGCGGTCAGGTAGTTGAAGAGTGTCTGGCAATAGGTGAGGCGGGTGCTGGTCAACACCAACTCGGAGGAGTTCATGTCGAGCCAGGTGTTCATCCCTATTTCGTATTGTTTCTGGGCAATGCTGTAAGCCTCTTCCGCCTGTCGCATGGTTTCCATGTCAGAGACGAAATCCTCCATGGCTTGTTGCATGTCGTTCAGGTAGCTCTGTGCGCCCAAACGCAGGTTGCGTTCAACATCCAGTCGCTGCTCCTGCATATTGTCGATGCTCAAGTTGGTTTGTTTCAGCTTGTAAGAGGTTCCGGCCCAGGAAACAATGGGCACCGACAAGCCCAAACCGATGACAGAGTATGGGAAGTTGTTGAAACTTCCACCGGTGTCGCCCATGCCGTTGTACATCAGACTTCCACTCAGGGCAAGACTGGGGCAGGCGGAGCCTTTGATGATTTTCTTGGTTTGCTGCAATTGCGCGATGCCTAAATCCATCTGCTTCAACGAAGAGTTCTCGTCGAAACTGAGCTCATTCAGGCTGGGAACGACAGCGTTGGCCACTTCATCTTCATAATCAGAAAGTTGTCCGTCGAAAATGATGGGTTCGTTAATATCCAGTCCCATGATGATTTTAAGACGCATATTGGCCAAATTGGCGGCTTTTGCGGCGGAGGTGACTTCCGGACGGCGATTCTGCAGGGCCACGTTGGAACGCAATTTCTCGAAACTGGAGACTAAGCCTTGTTCGAATTGTTTGATTACCAATTCGTTGGAAGCCTCTGTGTTGGCATAACTCTGAAGCAGCACCTCGTAGGCCTGTTTGGCCACCAGATAGGTGTAATAGGCCTGCTTGATTTGGCTGACCAGTTCTATCTTGGAGGAACGGGCACTCTCCATGGCCAGCTCGATGTCCATTTGCGACAGTTTCAGGCTCGACCACAGCGAAGGCACTATCAGCGGCAGCGACAAACTCGCTCCAACAGAATAGTTGTGGTCCTTACCTACTTTGATATTCATATCCTGTCCGCCCATGCTCATGGCCATACTCTGCTTTAAGATGGTATATTGATATGAACCACTGAGAGATACATCAGGGAATAAGGATACGATTTGCTCTTTTTTGTATTGTTGCTTGATCTGGATATCGCGGCCTGCGATGTGGATGGAGGGGCTTTCGCTCAAGCCAATCTCAATAGCTTTACTCAGATCGATATGCACAGAATCCTTGCCGGTTTGTGCGAAAGAGATTGATGTGGAAAACAAAATCACAGCTGCTATCAGACTGTTTTTGGTAAGTTTCTTAAGTTGATTAATCATGTTGATATAATTATCTAATTGAGAATCAATATTTTATATTTGTATATATTTAAGTTGCAAAAGTACTAAAAATTAATGAAATTAATGGTTTTAAGCGGTGAATTTCAATGAAATGAGATTTTCTTTCAATGAAGATTGTAAAAATTTCAACGAAAAGTCGGGATAATTCCTGTGAAATAGAAGAACGGAACACATGTACTGTTTGTTCTACAGATGTGTTCCGTCCAAAAAAAATACAATTAATTATGAGGAAGTGTTATTTGTCAATCACAAGTTTGCGAATGGTTATGTATTTGTCGGATTTTAGGCGGATAAAGTAAACACCAGAGGCTATTGTGCTGATATCCAGTTGATGTTTGTTGCTGTCAATGTTAGTCTCCGCAAATACGGTACGACCACTTATATCCATTATTTCAAGCTGTTTGAGTCCTGGCACTTCTATGGTGACAGTTTGTGATGCGGGGTTTGGATAAATTTTCGCCTCCATATCGCTTAGGTCAGTAATACCAATGGGAGGAGTGGTCGATGTAGTGGTGATTTGCTGTATGACCCAGGAACTGGTTTGTCCATCCGCACAATTGCTTCGGATGCCAAAGCTATACAGCGTACCTGCGGAGAGTCCCGTGAAGGTGTAGGTGAAACCTGTGGCGGTAATTCCCGTGGCAGGTTCTGACCAACTGCCTGTATTGATGGCAACTGTATAGCTGTTTGCATCGCCAGTCCAGGTAATGGTTACGGTGCTGTCACTGGCGTTTGCGTTGATGATGCTGGGAGCGTTGCATTCTACGGGAGTCTGAACATGTTCGATGAGGATATTGTCGATGAACATGTTGTTCGCATCGTAGGATGTCTGATGGAAAGCGAAGTGGATGGTTTGGCCTGCGTATGCCGCAAGTGGGAAACTGCGTTGCACGTAACCGCCGGCGTAGGTTTCGTTGATGAGGATGTCGGTAAAGTTGTTAATGGCAGTTCCGGATGTCGAGATGAGTGTGCGGTAAGATGTTGCATTGCCTTCGTATTCGCCACCTCTGATGTAATAAGAGAGCCATAGGTCATTCGCATTGGATGGAATGACAATGGCAGGAGATATGATGTAGTCGTCACAACTGCCGTATTCGTGATATGGCCCGGCAAGGCAGTAGTTGCCTTCATACGAATAGCTGTCTGTTCCATTGCTGATGACAATCCAGTTATCATCGGTATAGTTGTTGTTGTCGATGATTGTCCAGCATTGAATTGCATCCACGCCACTCTCGAAATTTTCTGACCAGGGGAAAGTGGTTACGGGATTGCAGTCGAGAACAGTAATGGTGGCGTATGCAGTGTCTGCACCGTATGCATTGCTGGCAATCACCTGGATATAATCGGTGCCGCCAGTGTTGTAAACGACTGTGGCATTGTTGCCTGCAGGTGTTAAGGTGCTGTTGAGTGTGTTGCTCCAACTGTATGTCAAACCATTGCTCGAACCTTCTGTGAGGTTGGCTGTTAGTGTAATATTTTCTCCTATCATGGCGGTGGCGGGGGCTGTGAGTGTCACTACTGGTACCAAGGCGCTTCGGACAGCGATGTCATCAAGGTAGATTCCATTGTCGTTGTAACTGTCGTGGATGAAGGCTATATAAATTCTCTCTCCTGCGTAGTTTTCAAGGCTTGCCGACCGGTTGATATAGTCTTCGCCGTAGCTTTCCTCAAAAAGTGTGGTGGTGAAATCGGCGACATTGTTGCCTGTGGTGGAAATTTTAACACTGTAGTGCGACACATTCGACGAGAAAGTGCTGCCCTTAACGAACCATGTCAATACCAGCCCTTCTGCATTTGTGGGAATCTCTACAGCTGGGGTTATCAGCCAATCGTTGGCCGCTGAACTGGAATTGTAATAGCTCCGCATGGAGTATGTGCCGGTATGACTGCTGTAGCTGCTATAGTACCGGCTCCAGTTGTCGTTGGACGAACCGTCAAGGTCCAAAATGGTCCAGCAATCAAGGTTGGCTGCATTTTCAAAGCTTTCCACCCATGGGATGTCAGTAATGGTTCCGCAGACAAATATCACATGGTATGTTGTATCGCTGCCATACATATTGGATGCGATAAGTTGAATGGTGTCTGTGCCTCCAGAATTGTATGTGATGCTTGCAGAGTTGTTATTTGGTACAAGGATAGCGTTCCCGGCGGCCTCCATGGTGGAAGTCCAGTCATACTGGATGCCATTTTCCGAACCTTCATTCAGAATGGCTTGAAAGATGGTTTCCACCCCTTCGTAGGCTTGTGTGGGTCCTGTGATGTTTACCACAGGTGGCAGTGAATAATAAACAGAAATGTCGTCAAGATATAGTCCGTTGTCATTATAGCTGTCGTGAATGAAGGCGATATAGACGTTTTCACCAGCATAGCTGTCAAGATTCACCATTCGTGCCTCGTAGGTGCTGTTGCCATAATCTTCCGCAAAAAGAGTGTTGGTGAAATCGGCGGCGTTATTGCCAGTGGTGGATAGGCGTACGGTATAGTGTGCCGTGTTTCCGGAGTATGTGCTGCCACGGACAAACCATTTCAAGGTAAGTCCCTCAGCGTCGGAAGGAATTACTATAGGTGGTGTGATGAGCCAGTCATTGGGTGTCGCATTTGAGTTGTAATTGCTTCTCATGCTATAGCTGCCTGAATGACTGTAATTACTGCTTAAGTAACGAGCCCAATTGTCGTTGTTGGAGTTGTTGAGGTCCAGAATGGTCCAACAAGTGATATCAGCATTGTCAAAGTTTTCTTCCCATGGAAAATCAATGATGGTACCGCATACTTGAACTATCATATATGCTGTGTCGCTGCCATAAATATTATAGGCTATTACTTGGATCGTGTCGATACCACCAAAATAGTAATAAAGCATGGCGGTTTCACCATTGTCTGTCAGGGTCGCTGTCCCGTTATTGGCCATGGTGGATGTCCATTCATAATAAATACCATTGTCAGATCCTTCTGCGATGCTGGCAGTATAAAGTAAATCGACTCCATCGTATGCTATGGAAGGGCCGCTGATGCTGACCGTTGGTGGCAGTGCGCTGTAAATGGATATGTCATCTAAATAGATTCCACTGTCATTATAGCTGTCATGTATGAAAGCAATAAATATGGTCTCACCAGCGTAGGTGTTGAGACTTGCCATGCGCTCCACGTAGGTGTTGTCACCATACGTTTCCGCATATAGTGTGTCGGTGAAATCTTCCGCATTGTTGCCGGCTGTGGATATCAGAACGGTGTAGTGGGCGATGTTAGAGTTGTATGTGCTGCCTCGAACATACCATTTCAGTGTCATTCCTTCTGCATCAAAGGGAACAGAAATGGGTGGGGTGATGAGCCATTCGTTGGCATTGGCATTGGAGTTGAAAGAACTTTTCATACTGTAACTTCCAGAATGGCTGTAACTGCTGCCCGAGTATCGTGTCCAATTGTCGTATGTGGAGTTGTTGAAGTCCAAAGTGCTCCAACATTCTAGGGCGTCGGCATTGTCGAAATTCTCTTCCCAGGGGAATGTGGTAAGGATACCGCATACGCGGACAATATAAGTGGCGGTTGCACTGCCGTAATTGTTGGTGGCTGTGACTTGTATTGTGTCCAAGCCTCCAGCGGTATAAGTCACAGTAACAGAGTCTCCGTCTTCCATAAGGTAGGCATAACCGTTATTGGCCATTGAAGAGGTCCATGTGTATTGGAGTCCGTTTTCAGAGCCCTCACTCATGGTTGCATGGAAAACGGCATCTTCCCCTTCGCTGACTAATGTGGGGCCTGAAATGCTCACAACGGGAGGTAGGGTGCTGTAAACAGATATGTCATCTAAATAAAGTCCATTGTCATTGTAGCTGTCGTGTATGAAGGCAATATAGACAGTCTCACCTGCATAATTGTCAAGATTTACCGTGCGTTCCACGTATGTGCTGTTGCTGTAGCTCTCTGCGAACAGTGAATCCGTGAAATCAGCGGTGGTGTTGCCTGTGGTGGAAACACGAACGGTGTAATGTGCGATATTGTTAGAATAGGAGCTGCCACGTACAAACCATCTTAGTATCATTCCTTCGGCATCGGATGGAATCACTATGGGTGGTGTGATGAGCCACTCGTTGGCGGCAGCACTGGAATTGTAACTGCTTCGCATACTGTAGCTTCCCGAGTGACTGTAACTTGAGTATCGTGTCCAGTTGTCGTTGATGGAGTTGTTAAGATCCAAGAGTGTCCAACAATTGATACTGGAAGCGTCTTCAAAACCCTCAACCCAGGGAATATCGGTCACTTCGCCACAGGCTGTGCGGAAGGTGATGCTGGCATAGCTACTTTCTTCTCCATTATTGCATTCACTCTTGACGTAAAAATAATAGTTGGTTTGAGCGGACAGCCCCGTCAGGTCAATGCTGTTGTAGTTTGTGCTGCCTTCATTGTGTGTTCCAGAGCCGGGAACAAAATCAACCAAGTCATATTCGTAGGTGTAAACAATGGCATCATCGTTGCCAATCCACGAGACTGTTGCTTCGTTTGAGGTGACTGCCGAGACCGCAAGTGACGCGGGTCTCGCACAGTAGTCAGTCGGGCGAACATAGGTGATGACCGTCCCTTCGGTGGGTGCTCCACTGAGATAGGTCATCTGTGGAGGACAAGCGGGGGTAGGGGCACTCCATGAACCTGCCAGCAAAACACGGTCGTAGGTGTCATTGGCAGTCATCATGAAATTTGCATAGCTGCTGCTGCCTGTCATGGCGCCGTATGTTACCGAAATATCTCCGTTTTGGTAAATACGCAGCTGGTAATTGAAAGCTTCTCCATTGTCAATATAGTGCTCCACATCCACAAATTCCACTATCAAAATACTGTCTCCTGTATTGCTTTCTTCCACCTGCCAGTAAACGGCGGAGGTGTTGCTGGGCATATATCCGTCATCGTTGGTGTAAGGCACTATGGCACAGTAGTTATAGCTTGAGCTGGTAGGCCAGTAATTATAGCCATAGTCGCTGCCGCTGTATGTTCCACTGAGGTTTATGAGCACATGTCCGTCAGAGCGTACACACATGTTGGTGCCGCGGGCTATGCTCTTGGTGCCAAACTCGAAAGAAAAGGGTAGGGAGAAGGTCTGAGTGGCATAGTCACCATAAACACTGGTCAGTTGTGTTCCTGTGGACGCAATGGAAGTGTAGGTGGTGTAATCCACTGTAACGCTGTAACCACTAAGTTCTTGAGACATTAATGCGGATGTCAGCAGTAACATCATGAGGGAAAAGATAAGTTTTTTCATGTTTCTTGTGTTTTGATTGTTTTTGGAGAATTAAAAATCAATGCAAAATTACAAAACAAGCGCCTATGCCCGTGCATGTGCGTATATATAAATGAAGGATATGGGTGATATGGAAATGGATATTTTAAGGATATTTTCTTTTTAATATCCTTGTTATCAATAGAATAAAAATAAGCCGTATTGTGTTAAATGGCTGAAATATATTCGTTCAGATCATCATTTTCTGTGAGGTTGAGTTTCTTACGCATTCGTGTGCGGTAGGTACGGACCGTGTTGTCCGCCAAATGTAGTGTGTCGGCGATTTCCCGGTTGGTCAGGCCGACACGGATGAGCATGCATATTTTTACCTCAATGGGTGAGAGGCTTGGGTATTTTTGCAAAAGTTGTTCGATAAAGCCGTTGTACTGGCGACTGAAACTTTGTTCGAAATTTTCCCATTGGTCCTGCTCACGGTATTCCTCCATGCGGTTGATACCATGCATCAGCTTGACACGTAGATTTTTGGGCATTTCAGAAGATATGCGTCTTATCTCGTTGGCAAAACTCTCCATTTGCTCTTGCGTGGTGGCATGTGCCATTTTCGTGCTGTCTATTTCGTTTTGTTGGAGTGTCAGCATGCGCTCTTGTTCTAACTCGCGAATACGTGCCTGACGTTCCTTTAGATGGCGGTCTTTGCGGTAAAGCAGAAAGGCTATGATGGTGATGGTGAGCAGGGAACCTACCAGCAACAGCCATATCCGTGTTCGCATTCTCCCCATCTCCAATTTATGTATTTGTGTCTCGTAAATCTGTTGCCTCTCAACAATTTCCTTGATAATTTGTGCATTAAATCTTTGGTTATAAGTAATTTGAGTAAGTTTGTTATTGTATTCAAACGCCAGCTTGTAATTGCCGAGTTCGTTGTGACATTGGACGAGAAGATTTAGAACTTGTTGTTGTACGGTATAAATATGGTCGTTATGGTAATTGGCATAAATGTCGTGACATATCTCGAGTGTTTTGTCTGTCTCGTTCTGTGCAAATGCCACCCAGGCGGTCATTAGTCGCTGTATGGTGCTGTCAAAATACGTGCCGTTGTTGGCCGCTGTCTCCTCCATGATTTTGCATTGTTCTTCCGCTGCTTCTATTTCGTTTGCACTGATGAGGGCAAAGATGTAATTGGAGTATAGCATGGTCCAGAATCGGGCATTGTTTGGGGAGGGGTATGAGTGGGAGCAGCTATCTTTCCTTGCATCCTCCACTAATGAGGAGAATACTTTCACGGCCTCCTGTGGATGTGAGCAGTCGTTGAGCAGCATGGCCGAATATAATCGGGTGTTGAATTGGAATGAGCTTGGTGCCCACTCCTTGGCGCTTTCAAGGCATGAAGAGGCGGCTTCTATGTTGTTGAACATGCAGTAGCAGTTGAATTTGTTGATGTAACAGCTGGCTATCATCAAAGAGTCGCGCAGTGGGAGAAAGTAGCGCAGGGCCTTATCGTAACATATCAGTGAATTCAAGTCCAAGTGGGTACTGTAGTTTACGGTTCCATCGACAAAATACGCATAGCCCTGAAGAAATGGCGGGTCGTTGAGGTCCAAAGAGGCTTGTGCTATTTCCATGTAGCGTGCCATGTCTTCAAAATCCGCGCGTTGGGCCGCTAAACTTGCAAGGCTCATATAGGCTAAAACTTTGCCGTAACGACTGTTGTGTTGCTCGGCATAGTTAAGCATTTCTTTCGCATCTTTTTCGGCTTGGTCATTGCCGACAAACATGACCCTTTCGCGGCTGGCAAGTAACATGTTGTCGTATATTTTATGGTCCTTGTCCTCTTTGTGGCAATTGGTAAGTGTTAGCGCCAGCAACAAAAACAAGAGGAAAGCTGACAACGTGTTCTTGCTGCAACGGCCTCTTCTGACTGTTGAAATATGTGTTGTGTGAAACTTCATTTTCGAATTGTATTTTCTCTTTTTTTCCAATTGGCAAATATACATATTTTCCTCTTCTTGGCATCGGTCATGAGGAAAAATGAGACACATCAAAAATTTTCAATAAAAAAAGACCATCGTATCTAAAAAATGAGTAATTTTGCCGTTTAAAATTCTAAGATTATGGCTACGAAATATGTGTTCGTTTCTGGCGGTGTGGTTTCCGGCTTGGGAAAAGGTATTACCGCAGCTTCTTTGGGTCGCTTGCTTAAGTCCCGCGGGGTCAAAGTGACCATGCAAAAATTAGACCCTTATCTGAATGTTGACCCGGGTACCATGAACCCTTACCAGCATGGCGAGGTGTTTGTGACCGAAGACGGTGGCGAGACCGACCTCGATATCGGCCACTACGAACGCTTTATCGACGAGAGCCTCAACAAATACTGTAACGTAACCGCTGGAAAGGTTTATTATCAGGTGATTGAGAACGAACGAAATGGTGTGTATGCGGGCTCCACCATCCAGATGATTCCGCATATTACTAATATGATAAAGGACAAAATCAGATTGAATGCCGAATCGAACAACGCCGAAGTGGCCATTGTGGAAATTGGTGGCACCGTAGGTGACTATGAGAGCTTGCCCTTCTTGGAAGCTATCCGTCAGTTCACCATCGAGGAAGGCTATGCCAATTGCATGTACATCCATGTGGCGCTGATTCCTTTCATCACTCCCAGTAACGAGCTGAAAACCAAGCCTGCTCAGCATAGTGTCAAGGAATTGCTGAGTCTGGGTATCCAGCCCGACATACTGGTGTGCCGTTGCGACAGACCGCTGGGCAAGGACATCAAGCAGAAATTGTCGCTGTTCTGCAATGTGAAGCTAGACTGTGTGATTGAGAATACCAACATGCCTTCGTTGTACGAGGTGCCGCTGGCATTGGAAGAGGAAGGTCTGGCCGAACAGGTGATCAAACGTCTGAAAATCCAGTGCAAGGAAAAAGACATGCACGATTGGGAAGATATGGTGCAGCGCAGTAAGAAGCTGTCAAACCGTACACAGATTGCATTGGTTGGCAAGTACATAGAATTGCAGGATGCCTATATCAGCGTAGTGGAAGCTTTGAAACACGCTTCCATCTATAATGATACCAAATTGGAAATTAAATGGATTGACTCAGAGGATATTACGGAGAAAACCGCTGGCACTCTGCTGAAGAGCGCCGATGGTATCATCATTCCTGGCGGTTTCGGCTCACGAGGCATCGAGGGCAAGATCAATGCCGCCCGCTATGCCCGCGAGAACAAGGTGCCTTATCTGGGCCTCTGCCTCGGTATGCAGATTGCCATCATCGAGTTTGCCCGTAATGTCTGCAAACTCGACAAGGCCAACAGTAAGGAAATCGACCCCGACACACCCTATCCGGTGATAGATTTTCTGCCGGGACAGAACGAGTACAGTATGTTGGGTGGAACCTTGCGTTTGGGCAAATATCCTTGTAAGGTGAAAAAAGATTCCAAAGCATACGGAGTGTATCAGGAGGAGATGATTTCCGAACGTCATCGTCACCGTTATGAGGTGAACAATGAATATCGTGACACTTTGGCCCAGCACGGCATGATCTTCTGCGGAACTTCTCCCAACGACAGCATTGTGGAGATGATTGAACTGCCCGACCATCCTTGGTTTGTGGCTTGCCAGTTCCATCCAGAGTTCAAGTCCCGTCCCAACCGTCCGCACCCCTTGTTCATGGGCCTGATTCATGCCGCTGTTTCACAGAAGCGTTAAGACGTTAAGGCGTTAAGACATGCACTACGTGCATTCGTTAAGACGGGGCGTCGCTCATTATGTTCGTTCGGGGAGATTATAAATGTGCTAATTAACAATGTGCTAATGTGCCAATTAATAAAAAACCATATACAATAAACTTTATACTATATACTTTATACTTTATACTAAATACTTTAACCTTCTAACCTTCTCACCTTTTAACCGTATAACCACATAACCGATCATAATGAAGAAAGTTTTTATTCAACGGGGAAAGGAAAAATCACTGCAGCGTTTTCATCCGTGGGTGTTCTCCGGCGCTATTGCCCGTAAGGACGGCAACATTGCGGAAGGCGAGGTGGTGGAAGTGTGTGATGCCGTGGGAAACTTCATGGCGATGGGACATTATCACACCAGCTCCATCAGCGTGCGCATTTTCAGTTTCGAGCAGGTAGAGCCGGATTATCGGTTCTGGAAGAACAAGATTGAAAAGGCTGTTGATTACCGAAAGTCAATTTATATTTTTGAGAATCAGAATACTACTTTGTTCCGTCTGATCAATGGTGAAGGCGATGGTATGCCGGGCCTGATTGCCGACTGGTATAACGGCCATTTAGTGCTGCAGTTCCATTCTTACGGTATGTATTTGATGCGTGAACTGCTGACTGATATCTTCAAGGAGGTTTTGGCTGGCCGTTTGAAATCCATTTACAACAAGAGTGCTACCACGCTTTCCGAAACCAATGCTTTCGTTCCTTCCAATGAGTTGTTATTCGGTGAGTTAGAAGATGAAATTCTGGTCAAGGAGAATGGTGTTCCATTTTATATTGACATTCCGCAGGGACAAAAAACAGGGTTCTTTATCGACCAGCGCGACAACCGCAAGATGGTGGGTGATTTTTGCCGCGACAAGAAGGTGCTGAACCTGTTCTGCTATACGGGCGGTTTCTCGGCCTATGCTTTGCAGGGAGGAGCTTCGCTGGTGCATTCTGTGGATATTTCGAAGCGTGCCATCGAGCAAACCAATGCCAATATGGCTCTGCTGGGCGATTTGTCCCAAAAACATGAGGCCTTTGCGGCCAATGTCTTTGATTTTATCGAGGAAATGCCAGCCCATTTCTACGATGTCATTATCGTTGATCCGCCCGCTTTCGCCAAGCACCACAAGGTGAAGGAGCAGGGCATCAAGGGCTACCGCAATATCAACCGCAAGGCTCTCGAGAAGGTGAAACCCGGTGGTATGGTGTTCACGTTCTCCTGTTCCCAGGCCATCTCGAAGGAAGATTTCCAGACCATTATCTTCTCCGCGGCGGCTATGGAACATAAAAATATACGTATTGTCAAACACCTGCAGCATGCGCTCGACCATCCCGTCAATATCTTCCACCCTGAGGGAAGCTATCTGAAGGGTATGGCGTTGTGTGTGGAGTGATAACGGACGTGGAGGCGTTAAGACGTTAAGACGTGGAGACGTGAAGATACGGGGAGTTTAAATTCCCCTTCTATTAGAAGGGGTGCCCGAAGGGCGGGGTAGTGACGTAAACATAAAGAAAATGAAATTAGAATGAAATTTGCAAACCCACTGTTTCTTATAGCATTATCAGCAATATTGATACCGATAATCATCCATCTCTTCAATTTCAGGAGATACAAGACGGTGTATTTCTCCAATGTGAAGATGCTGGAGGAGGTGTTGCTGAAGACCAAGAAGGAGTCGCGCCTGCAAAAATATATTGTGCTGGCCTTGAGGATCTTGGCCATAGCCGCTTTGGTGCTGGCTTTCGCCCAGCCGTACATCCCGAAGAACAAGGTGAATGTGCGCAATGGCAATGTGGTCTCCATTTTTGTGGACAACTCCTTCTCGATGGATGCCAACTCGAAGGACGGCAACCTGCTGTTCGAGGCGGTGGAGGCGGCCAAGAATGTGGTGAACGCCTTCCCGTATTCCGATGATTTTGTGCTCACTACCCATGATTTTTCCGCCAAACAGTCGCATATTCTGAACAAAGATGAGATGCTGTCGCTGCTGGATGACATTCAGATTTCGCCCCGCAGTCACAGCATGAGTGATATTGCCGCTTTCACGGCCAATACGATGTCTTATTCCCAGAAATCCAATCATATTCAGTATTATATATCTGATTTTCAGAAAAATACTTTTGACGGCTCCGCATTGCCTGATGACACCACCGGCGCTACTTTCCTGATTCCTATCGAGGTGAAACATACCGATAATGTGGCGGTGGACAGCTGCTGGTTCCTGTCGCCGGTGTTCAATGTGGGACAGCAGGTGACGCTGACTGTTAGAATACACAACTATGGCACCACGGATGTGAACAAACTGCCTGTGAAATTGTATGTTAACGGTGAGCAGAAGGCATTGGCAGCCGTGGATATCAAAGCGGAAAGCTATGCCGACTACCAGTTGCATTACACCATAACCGATGAGGGGGTGCAGTGCGGTGTGGTGCGCATTGAGGATGCACCCATCACCTTCGACGATGAGCTGTATTTCGTGTACCAGGTGGCGAGTAATAACAATATTATAGTGGTCAAAGCGAAGGAAAATCGTTACCTGAAGGCGATGTATGGCATGGATTCACTCTTTGTTTATCAGGAAATGCCTGAGCGACAGGTGAATTACTCGCAGTTCAAGCAGTGCAACCTTTTGGTTCTGGACCAGCTGAAGGAAATCTCTTCTGGTCTGGCCTCAGAAATCGGGAATTATGTGAATGGAGGCGGTACCTTGCTGTTTTTCCCGGGCGAGGATATGAATTTGGCGTCTGTGAACGCTTTGCTGAACAGCTTGGAGGTGGGGCAATATGGCGAGATGGTGCAGCGCACGATGAAGGTGGGCAGCATCAACAAGGAGAGTGTTTATTTCAGCGATGCGGTGCAGAAAAGCAGCGATAAGGTGAGTATGCCGACACTGACCCGTTATTTTCCGATTGTGTCACCCGCAGCGGCAACGGCATCCGAGCCTGTAATGATGCTGGAGGATGGCAGCCCGTTCCTGATGGTGTATCCCTGTGGACAGGGTAGGGTGATGCTCTCTGCCGTGCCCTTGGACGACAGCTTCGGTGATGCCCATCGTAATGCCCTGTTCTTTGTGCCCTTGCACAATGTGGCCATTATGAACGTGAAACAAGGCCGCTTGTACAATACTATTGGAGTGGACGAGTTCGCCCCGGTAAGCAACAAGTCCACATCGGCGGAGAAAGTCTATACCGTGAAGTCGCAGGACAAATCGCAGGACTTCATTCCTGAACAGCGACTGGCAGGCAATGAGGTGATGCTGTATTTCCATTCGCAGGTGGAAAAAGCCGGCCTTTACGATGTGTATCTGGATGATGTGAAGATTACCTCACTGGCGTTCAACTATAACCGCAGTGAGTCGGATTTGGACTATTATGACCAGGATGAATTGAAGAAGATGACTGACGGCCAGGCGCAGCTGATTGATGCCCGCTTGAAAGACCTGTCTAAGAACATTTCCGACAGCTTCAACGGCACCTCTTTGTGGCGCTATTTCATCCTCTTCGCCCTGCTCTGTATCATTGCTGAAATCTGCGTCCTCCGCTTTTGGAAAATCAAAAACTGAAAACTGGAAACTGAAAACTG
>JAFXSR010000009.1 GCA_017525505.1 Bacteroidales bacterium | reverse complement strand
GGGTGCGTGGATTGAAACTACACCAAGGACAATATCAAGCGGCGCGGTGATTATGTCGCACCCCGTGCGGGTGCGTGGATTGAAACAAAGGATGTACAAATCTCACGTCAGCTCCTGATTTGTGTCGCACCCCGTGCGGGTGCGTGGATTGAAACTGAAATCATACGGAAAGTCATTACCCCACTCATCGTCGCACCCCGTGCGGGTGCGTGGATTGAAACTCATGTCCAATCAGGCTTTACAACGGTCTTTTGCATGTCGCACCCCGTGCGGGTGCGTGGATTGAAACCGCCTAACTCTATCATTAACCCACATTGCAGCATATTTTGCGCTAAGTGTCTGACTCATAGTTAGGGTCTTCCCCAGGTGGCATTTTCTGGGGCCACACAAATTTTATTGAGCATACAGGTTTCGGGGATATTCCCAGTGCGTTTTGAATTTCAGCCAGCTTGCCCTCGGGGCTTGTGCTCCTGCGGATGTTCAGCTTGCACCCATTACTCTGCTGTGCTGTGATGGTGACCCGTTGTTGGGCGCTCATGATACGCAGCAGCTCATTCCAGCGGAGTGTTATGCCTTTATGCTTCAAGGTGTATTTGGTAACGGAGACGATCCAGTATGCCAGAATGGACAGGTGCAGGTGCGCCTTTGCCGTCAATGCCCGCCTTGATTTTGCACAGGCCCTCCTCGTAACGTTGCGTGAGCTTGGCCTCCATGCTCGATTCCTTGAGAGCCTTGGCATCGCTGTCAACCAGCAGCACCGTGTCCTCCATATCCTGCACCCGCACTTTCTGAAGGCGTATTGTCTGCCCCTTGTTGTCGGTCACCGACCGCATCTTCCCTTTCGCCTCGTACGTGAACCACGTGGAGCGCATCACCGTGATGAAGTTATCCCCGTTCTCCTGCAGCCAGCTTAAATTCTCCGCACTTGAGAACCCGGCGTCTATGACGATGAGGTGCCGTTCTCCGTCTGACTTGTCCTCCAGACTCCCGATGACCTCCTTCAGGGTGGTGACATCCTGGCGGTTGCCCTCGAAGATCTGTGTCTTGCACAGTAGCCCGTCCGTGTTTACCACCGTCCTCAGTTCCACTATCTTGCAATCGTAACGCCTGGACTTGCAGCGGCCGAACTGGCATATCTCAGACCCATCCATCCTGCCCTCGAAGTAGGTGTTGGTCAGGTCGAACAACAGTATCTTGTCCTCGAGGTTGAACATGTCGCAGACCCTTCGGTGGAGATAGTTCTCTATCTCCCGGTGGAGCTCGTACAGGTCGGCCGCACTAGAGGGTGTCTTTCGTTATCTTGAATGCATCCACGCCGTATATCTCGCACAGGGCCGAGTTCTCGCGCAAGTACTTGACCGTCTTGTATTCGGAGCAGGTGTATATCGCCCTCGCCGCTATCTGCAGCATGGCGGTCCGAGCCTTGTCCTCCGGTCAACCTTGACGCATCAGAAAACCCTTCAGGCCAAGCCGATCCAGCGTCTGGCTGCAGACATGCTCCGCTCCCACGCTCCGCGACATCTCCGGCTGCAACGACTTCAGCTTCATGCAGACTTTCGCCTCTCTCGCTTCCTCGGCACGCCTGCGCGCCTCTTCCGCCTGCCTGTCTCGCCGCTCTTCCGCCTCGCGTTTCTCGTCGAGCCATTTGCCGTAGAAACCCAGTGCCGCGTCATACATCCTCTGGCTACTGCACAGCCTGCACTCGCCGCCCTTTATCAGCGACGTCAGCAACTCCGCCAGCTCCCCCTTCTCCGCATTCGTGGGAAAGTCCAGCAGCTCGCCAAGCCCGAGCACCGTGCGCTGCTTTGGTCTGCCAGTGGCATCCCGCTCTGACTCGCACAGCCTGTAGTAGGTGTACGGAACCATGATGCTGGAATCGCCATCGGGATTCCTCCATTTCTTTGTCGGTTTGATGAACATAACGGTGGCAAAAATACGCAATTCCAGCATTCTCCCGACAGAAAAATGAAGGCCACACAAAAGGCCTTTTTGACTAAATCCGTCTGCTTTTATCAATAATGGATTTCACAACTGTCTGTGTGTTAGTACTTCTAATTCCGGAAAATGTTGATAAAATTTCTTTTCAACGGAAATAACTGAAATGAGGGTTATGGAACTATAGCGGGTACGAGGGAAATTTGACGGGGTGTCTGGTTCCAGTGGTAAAAGCAGGAGGAAGTGTCCGCCTGCGCGATAAGTAAAGACCGGAAGGTGTTTACTACGTCACTGGCGTGGAAATAGAATTCGGTCAGAACGGGGCGAAACGAAAGGTGACACTAGGAAGAAAACTTAGTTAGTGTTCGACGGAACCCCAACAACCGGCATCAGAACGGTATAGGATGAACCTTACAGTGCAATCTTCGTGATCTTTGACATAACGGATGGTGAACTTGGCTTTGGAACGGTCGTTGACAAAGCTGATTACAGGATGAAAGGATTACAGGATGAAAGGTTAGCTCAGGAAAAAGTCGGTTTGATTTTTGGATACTTTCATCTCAAGAAAAAAGTATAGGAAAAAATGTGTGTATTTCGAGAAATTTGTGTAAATTTGCAGGTTGTTTAAAGCGAATATTTTAAAGTTCAAAAAATAAATCATTATGTCAGAAAAAGTATTATCAAAAGTGAAAGCCGGCGTCGCAGTCGGTAAAGACGTACAGGAAATATTCAGAATCGCCAAGGCTGAGAAATTCGCGCTTCCCGCCGTGAACGTGGTGGGCACAGATTCCATCAATGCGGTGTTGGAGGCCGCAAAGGCCGTAAATTCGCCCGTTATGATCCAGTTCTCCAACGGCGGTGCCCATTTTTATGCAGGCAAGTCGCTGAGTAACGAGGGTGAGAAAGTGGCTGTCGAAGGCGCTATCTCTGGTGCCATGCACATCCATCAGGTGGCCGAAATGTACGGTATTCCGGTGATTATCCACACCGACCATGCCGCCAAAAAGCTGCTGCCTTGGATTGACGGTCTGTTGGATGCTGGTGAGAAATATTACGCAAAGCACGGCAAACCGCTGTTCAGCTCCCACATGCTTGACCTTTCAGTGGAACCGCTGAAAGAAAATATCGAAATCTGCAAGAAATATCTGGCCCGCATGGCTAAGATTGATATGACCCTGGAGATTGAGCTCGGCATTACCGGCGGCGAGGAAGATGGTGTGGACAATAGTGGTGTGGACAGTGCCCGCCTTTATACTCAGCCCGAAGATGTGGCCTACGCATACGAGGAACTGATGAAAGTGAGCCCGAATTTCACCATCGCCGCTTCCTTTGGCAATGTTCACGGTGTTTACAAACCCGGTAACGTGAAATTGGAGCCCATCATTCTGCACAATTCGCAGAAATATATTCAGGAAAAATATCATACTGAAGAGAATCCCGTGAATTTCGTGTTCCACGGCGGTTCCGGTTCAGAGCCTGAGAAAATCAAGGAAGCTATCAATTACGGTGTGGTGAAGATGAATATCGACACCGATACCCAGTGGGCTTTCTGGGCTGGCGTGATGAATTACTATAAGAAGAATGAGGCTTATCTGCAAAGCCAGATCGGTAATCCCGAAGGTGAGGACAAACCCAACAAGAAATACTATGATCCCCGTGCATTCCTGCGCGAGGGCGAGAAGTCTGTGGTAGAACGTCTGAAAGTGGCCTTCGCCGACCTGAATGCCATCGACCGCTGCTAATTAGTGGACAGGTTACAGTGGACAGGTTATAGATGGGGAGACGTGATTATTGCGTCTCTTTAATCCCTGACACTAAATACTGTAACCTGAAACCTGTAACCTGTAACCTGTTTTGAGTATTTTCAAGCGAAAACCTAAAAACTATAAGTCCGTCTCTCTTTCCGAACTGACCTGGCAACGGTTCAAGAAAGAGAGACAGGGCATGGTTTCGCTGGGCTATATCCTGCTGATGGTGGTGATTGCCGTGCTGGGCTACCTGATTACGCCCGATTCCACACCCTATTGCAATCATCAGCAAGTGGAGATCGCCTTGCAGAAGCCCGGCTTCCAAGTGCAGTTGCTGCAGGTGAAACAGAGCATGGAGGTGGAGAAACGCAATTTCTTCTCGAAGATGCTGTTTGGACAGCCTGCCTTTTACGCTACCATACCCATCCATTCTTATCAACGTCAGGGGGATTCCTTGGCGGTGAAACTGTATGGCCATGGGGAAAGTGGTGATATTCAGTATTATGCGTTGACGGATTTGAGTCCCGACCAGCCTGTTATCACCAAGCGTTTCCTCTTGGGCACCGATCGCTATGGGCGAGATGTGCTGAGCCAGCTGATGATGGGTACTCGTATCAGTTTGGCGGTGGGCTTGATTTCAGTGTTTATCGCACTGGTTATCGGTATTTTAGTGGGAGCCGTGGCCGGTTATTATCGCGGCAAGGTGGACGATATACTGATGTATATTATCAATGTGGTATGGTCAATTCCGACCCTTTTGCTGGTTATTGCCATCAGTTTTGCCTTGGGCAAGGGCTTCTGGCAGATTTTTGTGGCCATGGGCTTGACCATGTGGGTAGATGTGGCTCGTGTGGTGCGCGGACAGGTCATCAGTCTGCGTGAGCAGGATTTTGTGGAGTCTGGCAAAGCATTGGGCTACAATGGCTTACATATCATTTTCAAACACATACTGCCCAATGTTTTTGGCACGGTGGTGGTGATTGCCGCCTCCAATTTCTCCTCGGCCATTTTGATGGAAGCAGGTTTGAGTTTTTTGGGGTTGGGTGTGCAGCCGCCGACTCCTTCATGGGGCATGATGATGAAGGAAAATTACGCTTATATTGTCATTGACAATGCTTATTTGGCCATCGTGCCGGGTATCGCAATCATGCTGTTAGTTTTGTCTTTCATGCTGATAGGAAGAGCCTTGCGCAATGCTATGGATGTGAGGTCTTAAATCAAGAATTCAAAATTCAGAATTCAAAATTCAACGGACGAGAGCAGCGCAAGTCTGCCTTTTATGGCTGCCATGATATGACAGCCCTACATGATACGGACGCACGCGGTGCATCCCTACAATCTAACCCCTAATCCCTTAAACACTAATCCCTTAAACACTAAACCCTAAACTCAAAACTCAAAACCCACGGCTCAAAGCCCAAAGCCCAAAGCCCTAAACCTCTCACCTTCTCACCTTCTCACCTTCTCACCTTCCTAACCTTCTCACCTTCCTAACCTTCTAACCTTCTAACCTTCCTAACCCCTAACCCCTAAACATATAACCCTTTAACCCCCTAAAAAACAAACAACAACCATGGAACATTTTTTCAGACTCATACTTTTGTACGCCATCTATATCGTGCCTGTTCATTTTATGGACATTGAAGATAAATTCATCATCCAAATTGGAGGTGTTATCGGCATTACCTTGGCTTATATTGTGGCCATGCTGATTGTCAAAAAGATGCGGAAAAAGAACGGACAGAATTAGCAAATTAGCAAATTAGTAAATGTGCTAATGTTTTTTGTATTTGTAGGAGTTTCAGGCTTCGTCTTCAAGGGGGAGTCTCATGCTCCGCATTCGAGGGGAGTGGACTTCGTCCAAAGGGGAGTCTCGCACTGCGTGCTCGAGGGGAGTTTAAATTTAAATTTGAATTTTGAATTCTAACCCCTAAACATCTCACCCTCTCACCTTCTCACCTTTAATTAACATTTTATCGTGTAGAAATTCTTCTTCGGGCACTTGAAATGCCAGTGGCAGATTCGTATATTTGCAGACGTAAAATATAGAATATTGTACTTATGGCAGAAGAGAACGAAAACATAGAAGAGCAAACCATAGACGAGAATTTGAATCCCGAGGCGGCGGAGGAAGAAAAGGGTACCATGATGAACGTGGTTCATGTGGGGTCGATTTTCGAGAATTATTTTCTGGATTATGCTTCGTATGTCAACCTGAACCGCGCTATCCCCGAGGTGATTGATGGCTTGAAACCCGTGCAGCGTCGTATCCTGCATTCGATGGATGAACTGGAGGACGGCCGCTACAACAAGGTGGCCAACATCATCGGTAATACCATGAAATACCACCCTCATGGCGATGCTTCCATTGGCGACGCATTGGTTCAGTTGGGACAGAAGGGGTTGCTGATTGACACCCAGGGTAACTGGGGAAATATCCTGACAGGTGATGAGGCTGCCGCTCCCCGTTATATCGAGGCGCGACTGTCGAAGTTCGCTATCGATGTGGTTTTCAATCACAAAACCACCGAATGGCAGCTGTCGTATGATGGCCGTAACAAGGAGCCTGTCACCTTGCCCGTGAAGTTCCCTTTGCTGTTGGCACAGGGTACGGAAGGTATCGGCGTGAGTATCGCCACTAAGATTCTGCCGCATAATTTCAATGAATTGCTGGATGCATCCGTCGCCATTCTGGAGGGCAAGGATTTCGAGATTTATCCTGATTTCCCCACCGGCGGCTACGTGGATGTGAACAAGTACAACGAAGGGGTCAATGGCAAGATCTTGAACCGGGCCAAGATTTCCATCGTGGATAAGAAAACGCTGGTAATCACAGAAATACCATACGGTACCAACACTACCGACTTGATTCAGTCTATCACTCCTCAGATTGAAAAGGGCAAGCTGAAAATCAAGAAGATAGACGATAATACCGCCAGCCAGGCCGAGATTTTGTTGCACCTTTATCCCGGTGTATCTCCTGACCAGACTATTGATGCACTCTATGCGTTTACGGATTGCAGCATGTCGTACTCACCGAATGCCTGCGTGATCTTCAATGGCAAGCCCTGCGTGATGTCGGTGAAGGAGATTCTGCGCATCAACACCAATAATACGGTCAATCTGTTGCGACGTGAGCTGGAAATCGCACTGGAAGAATTGGGCGACCAGTGGCATAAGATTTCACTGGAGAAGATTTTCTTCGAGAAGGGTCTGTACAAACAGTTGGAGAAGGACGCTCCCAGCTGGGATGACCAGATTAGTGCTATCGAAAAGGCGTTCAATCCGTACCGTAAACTCTTTGTCAAGGAAATTACCCGCGAGGATGTGCTCCATCTTTGCGAGAAGCCGGTGAGGAAGATTTCCAAGTTCGATATCAAAGAAGCTACGGATAAACTTGCTGATATTGAGGCAGGTATCGATGAAGTGAAGAACCATTTGGAGCACTTGATCGACTACGCCATCAATTATTTCAAACAGTTGAAGAAGAAGTATGGCAAGGGCCGTGAGCGTAAGACCGAAATCCGTAATTTTGACAATATTGTGGCGGCGACAGTGGCAGTGGCCAACCAGAAATTGTACGTGGACCGTGTGGAAGGTTTCGTGGGGACTGCCCTCAAACGTGATGAGAATGTGGAGTATGTGTGCGACTGCTCCGATATCGACGAGGTGATTGTCTTCAAGGAGAATGGTACGTTTACCGTCAGCAAGGTCAGCGACAAGCAGTTCTTCGGCAAGGATATCATTCTGGTAGAGGTGTTTAAACGCAATGATGATCGAACCATCTACAATATGATATACTCCGATGGTTTGTTCGGTACTGCCATGGTGAAGCGTTTCGCTATCGGTGGTGTGACCCGCGACAAGGAGTATGTGCTCACCAAGGGCAAGCAGGGTAGCAAGGTGTTGTATCTGACATCCAACCCCAATGGTGAGGCCGAAAAAGTGCGTGTGTTCCTGAAGCAAAAAGCAAAACTGAAGAAATTGCAGTTTGATTTTGACTTCTCCACCTTGGCTATCAAGGGGCGTGCTTCTATGGGTAACATTCTGTCCCGCAATCCGGTACGTAAAGTGGAATTGTGCCAGAAAGGTGTTTCGACATTGTCGGCAATTAACATTTATTTTGACGATATCGTTACCCGCCTCAATACCGAAGAACGCGGTGTGCTGCTGGGCTCTTTCAAGGAGGATGACAAGATTTTGACCGTTTATGGTGAAGGCTATTACAAGATTGTAGGTTTCGATTTATCTACCCATTTTGAAGATAATTTGCAGATTATCAAGAAATTGAAGAAAACTCAGGTGCTGACAGCGGTTTATTGCAATACCAAGGAAGGTAAATATATGATTAAGCGTTTCAATCCTGAGAACACGCCGAAAAGAATTGACTTTGTCCCACAAGAGAAGAACGTGAAGTCGGTGTGTGTCAGCATTGATTATCTGCCCCAGATCGAGGTGACTTATTTCAAGAAGAATCCGAAAGAGCTTGAGCATGAGATTGTTAACTGTGCCGAATTTGTGGAGGTGATGGGTGTGAAAGCCAAGGGTAAGCGTTTGAATTTCGGTACCATCAAGAATGTTAAGTTTATAGATCCGCTGCCTTACGATGAACCGGAGGAAGAAGAGGAAGTTGCTGAAGTTGAAGAGGTTGAAGCTGAAGAGGTGATGGATGATATTGACATGCAGGTGGCGAAGGAAATTTACGACAATGTGGATGAGTCGCAAACTGCACCCAAGGACGAACATCCCAAGGGAGATGACAAAGGGGAACAGTTGAGCCTGTTCTGACAGTTGACAATTAGTAATGTTGCAATAAAAATGGGAAATTCGTATAAATAGTAGTACATTAAGTATTTATAATGATTTATCGATTTTTAGATTTGAAAGACAAGGAGGCGTGCCAAAGGCACGATATACTATTAACCCCTCACAACTTGTTGTGTGGGGTGGAGAATGACAACTCCTGTCTGCGTGCTAAAAGCACGCTACATACCTTCCAATGTGGCGTACCTACGGCACGCAGGAGTTGTGTAGTTTACCGTATACCCCACATTGCGCTACGCTTATGCGGGGTTAATAGGATTGCGTGCTTTCAGCACGACTAATAACCTTAAACATTAAACATCTGAATTTTGAACTTTGATTTTTGAATTCTAACTTAATGCCATGCCTAAACGAATATGTTATTTACTAAGTATCATTTTTCTGTTGGCATCCTGCAAGAAGCCTGAATTCAAAGCTACACCTTACGAAATCCAGATTCCGAGGCATTTTCCCACGCGGTTGAACATTCCTTCCGATAATCCCATGACGGTGGAGGGGGTGGCTTTGGGTCAGAAACTTTTTCACGATGGACATTTGTGCGGTTATACAGGCAGTGATGAGGCCCAGATGATGAGTTGCGCCACTTGCCATAACCCTCAGCATAGTTATGACATTGGCACGGACAATCCACGTTTCCCTGGCGGTCAGCCTGTGGGTTTGTCGGGACAGCCCACGCATCATGTGCCGTTGCCCTTGGTGAATTTGGTGTTCAACAACAATGGCTATTTGTGGAATGGCGCTACTACCAGTCTGGAAGATATTGTGTTAGCCACTTTTATCGACCCTACGGAGATGAACAGCGATTATGGCAGGGTGGTGGCGGCAATTCAGTCGAATAGTACCTATCCACCGATGTTTGAGAAGGCTTTCGGAACCCCAGAGGTGACCATTGACCGCATTGCCAAGTCCATTGCCCAGTATGTGCGGACTTTGATCAGTGCCAATTCCAAGTTTGACAAATACTTACAGGGGACGGCGCAACTGACTCCGCAGGAACTCAATGGCTATGTGCTTTTTACTACCGAGGAGGGGGCGGACTGCTTTCATTGCCATGGCGGGGGCGGAACGCCGTTGTTTACCACAAACTTGTGCTATAACAATGCTTTGGATGATGTGTTCAATGACCCCTCCGATCGCTTTTCAGTTACTGGCAATGTGATGGATCATGGGGCATACAAGGCGCCGACCTTGCGCAATATTGCGGTTTCAGCGCCTTATATGCACGACGGGCGTTTCAAGACCTTGGACGAGGTGCTGGAGTTTTACAATACAGGGCAGAAAAACTCGCCTTACGTAAGTCCCTTGATGCATCATGTGAATGACGGTGGAGTGCTGCTTACACCATCGCAAATCGCTGATTTGAAAGCTTTTTTGGAGACTCTGACGGATGAGGAGTTTATAGTTGATAATTGACAGTTGACGATTAAAAGAATTTAAAATTCAAAATCCAAAGCTCATAGCTCATAGCTCACAGCAAAAAAACACTAAACATAAAACATTAAACTATGAAAATCTACACCAAAACCGGAGACAAAGGAGAAACCTCATTAGTAGGAGGAAAAAGAGTAAAAAAATACGACACCTTGCTGGAGGCGTACGGTACCATTGACGAGCTGAATTCCAATATCGGCTTGGTTATTGCCGAGGAGCAGGAGCCGTTTTTGACGGATATCCAGCGGATGCTGTTCGTGGTGGGGGGCATGTTGGCCACGGAGACGCAGAACTGGGCTAAATACTGGCCCAATGTGGATTTCGCAGACTTGTTGCAGCGAATTGAGTCGGAAATTGACCGCATGAGTGCTGAATTGGAGCCTTTCAAGGGTTTCATTCTGCCCCAGGGCTCGCTGCTCATTGCTCATATCCATGTTTGCCGCACGGTATGTCGCAGGGCCGAGCGTCTGATCGTGAAAATCGCCGATGAGAATGAGGCATACGCACCTCTTTTGAAGATTGTAAACAGACTTTCAGACTATTTCTTTACTTTGGCTCAGTTTTGCCATAAGAAAAACAATATTCCTGAAACTTACTGGAAATAATCATAAAACAAATCACCATGAAAACAAAAGCTTTTATTACCATCAGACACTTGTCATGTTGTGTCATCATGATTTTTCTCCTGCCACAAGGAGAATGAACAAACAAGCACACCATCCCATGTGCCATCGGGAGGTCAGTCTGAACCTCAATCGGGGGATGTCTTCTACAATGCCGTGGTGGATGTGGACGGGCATTCTTACGATGCGGTGTTGATTGGCAACAAAATGTGGATGATTCAGAATCTGAAGACGACACGTTATTCGAATGGAGAAGAGATACCGCTTGGTGTTCCGGACGATGACAGGGCCATTACAGATCCATTAAGATTTGTTCCTAATGGGAATGGGGCATACGTGGAACAATACGGATATCTGTATAATTGGTCCGCTGTGATGCATGGAGCTAACAGTAGTTCGAGCAATCCCAGTGGGATACAGGGCGTTTGCCCGTATGGCTGGCATGTGCCAAGTAGGGCAGAGTGGGAACAGCTGACCAATTTCATAGGGATGCAAAGCGAGTATAGGTGTGATAATGACAGGTATAATGTCGCCAAAGCCATGGCTTCAACCTCAGGATGGAAGGAAGCAAGTAAAACCTGTGTAGGGAATATGCAGTACAATAATAATGCCACTCATTTTTCAGCTTATCCGGCTGGTCTCGGGGATATTTCCGTGAACAATAATTTCACGAAAGATGCCTATTTCTGGACTTGTACGCAATCGGCGATTCCGGGATGGGATATGTATGCGTATGATTTTGAGTTAGACTATTATAGTGCCACCACGTATATTTATGCCCCCTACAAAGGTAATGCCATGGCGGTGCGCTGTGTTCGTGATTAAGGGGCTTTTGGTCGCGTAAAAAGTGTTCCGATAATTTCTTTATTTCAGCCTGTTTTTGTCACATGGAAACGGGTTTTTCTGTAACTTGTTGGAAATAAAGCTGAAAAAATTATTACGAAAAGTGCTTATTTTATAAAAAAAGAGTACTTTTGCCGCCACAAAAAAAGGAGGATAGATTATGTATTGGACACTTGAATTAGCCACAAAATTGGAGGATGCTCCGTGGCCGGCAACCAAGAAGGAATTGATTGATTTTGCCCTTCGTTCGGGAGCTCCTATGGAAGTGATTGAAAACCTTAACGAGATAGAGGATGAGGGTGAGATTTATGACAATATTGAAGACCTCTGGCCGGACTATCCTACAAAGGATGACTTTTTCTTCCATGAGGATGAGTACTAATCCGTATTAAATTGATCACAAAAAAATCCCGTTCTATCGCTAAGATGGAATGGGATTTTTCTTTTCCGGAAAGTCTGAACTTGCTCAAAGAGGCTCAGGACTTGTTATTGTTGCTTGATAATTTTGCGGATTCCAAGGTCCTGTTTGTCATTAAACAGTCGGATAAAATAGAGACCAGGGGTCAGATCTTCCATGTTGATCTGCTGGGTGGAGTTGGCTTCTGCCCATCTCAACGTTTTGACTCTGCGGCCCGTGGCATCGTAAATGTCGGCATTGGTGAGGTGGGTGAATTCGTCGTCCACTTTTATATTGACCACGTCGTGTGCAGGGTTGGGGTAAACGATGATGTGGAGGCCAGACAATGAATTATATTCATTGATACCGACGGTCGTGATGGTGAGGTGCAGGGTGTCGGCACTGGGACAGCCATCGCCGTTGTTGTAGTTGTGGATGTAAGTTCCGCTTTCGGTGTAGGTCAGACCCGTTCCCGCGGTCCAAGTATATGACTCGCACTCGGTGACGGTAGTCACGTTGTGCGTGCCGTTGTTAATGGTGAGGTGCAGGGTGTCGGCACTGGGACAACCATCACCGTTGTTGTAGTGGTGGATATAGGTACCGCTTTGGGTGTAGGTCAGTCCCGTTCCGGCTGTCCAGATGTAGCTCTCACATTCGGTGACGGTGGCCACGTTGTGCGTGCCGTTGTGGATGGTCAAGTGCAGGGTGTCGGCACTGGGACAACCTTCGGCATTGTTGTAGTGGTGGATGTAAGTGCCGCTTTGGGTGTAGGTCAGTCCCGTTCCGGCTGTCCAGGTG
>JAFXSR010000008.1 GCA_017525505.1 Bacteroidales bacterium | reverse complement strand
CGAGGGGTGAGCGTGGTGAGGAAGGTAGTGAAGAGGTAGCAGTTAGCAGTTAGTAGTTGGCGTGCTGGCTGGTCAGATGCTCCCGTTTGTTGCTAATCTTGCTCTTTCCTCTTTTGTTTAGCCAACTTTTTCACGGTGTCAACCTCTTTGACAAGCTGTTCCGTAGTAGGAAGATACAATTTGTACTCACTGGCGAGTATGGTTTTGTTATCTTCAGGCAACGTCATTCTTACCAGCGTGTCATTCTTTTGGGTGCAGAGCAAAATGCCTATGGTGGGATTCTCATCGGGCAGTTTCTCAATGCGGGATTCCAACTCATAATACTCCCGCTTGTCGGGATCCTCAATCTGAATCAGCCTACGATATTGGCTCCAATTCAATTGCGTCCGCAGTGTGGACGCAATTGGGTATAGCCGATAAAAGGCCCTCGCCCGCTCTAATTGTCTTGGTCCAAATCCACTGCCATATTCAGGTGTCAAACGCTTCGAAAGGTTCCTGATGATGTACTTGCCATAGTCTGCGCGCTTTTTCCCTTGCTGCTCTTCTTCAAAGATACGCTTCCCTATGTTCCAATACATCTGTACGCGACAGAAATCAACGCTACGCACGGCATTACTGCGAGCATTTTCTATTATCTGACAGGTGTCTTGATAAAGCGTGTCGATAGATTCGATTTTTACAAGTTCAGCCTCATTCTTTTTCATCTCTAAATTTTTAAATTGTAGCCTGCAAATTTACAAAATAAGAGCAAACAAATCAAGTGTCAATTATATTTAACTCGCTAAATATCAAAATGATAAAAGTGACATTTTTCGTTTGAAAAGAGGTTGTTTTCGGAAAGAAAGTTGCAAAGTGCAAAAAATGCACAAAACAGTACTTGGTGATGCCTCAGATTAACCGTCTGGAATTTTGGAAGATTTTGTTCGTTAGGGTGCAATTTCCGTTTACGTCCGCACCCTCGCCCTCGGTACGTACATCGCGCACATCAACACCCGAGCGGGCAACACCAACAGGAAGTTTGTGGTGAAGAGGTGAGAGGATTGAGGTCATAGCAAAAAAAATAGAGCCGTCACTATGGCGGCTCTGTCGTTGGTGGGACGTATAGGATTTGAACCTATGACCTCTGCCGTGTGGAGGCAGCGCTCTAAACCAACTGGGCTAACGTCCCGTTTTTTGAGGTTGCAAAAATACGAAAAAAAATCGTACCTTTGTCAAGTTTTTGACAAAAAATGAAAGATACTGATAATCAGCCTCAAGAGAAATTGTGGAATAGCAATTACATCAAAGTATGGATTGCCAATTTCATGATTTTTTTCTCTTTCATGCTGCTGACACCGCTACTTCCGCTTTATTTGAAGGACACTTTTGAGGCCAACAAGCAAACTATCGGACTGGTGTTGTCGGGCTATACTTTGATGGCATTGCTTATCCGCCCTTTCAGCGGTTTTTTTGTCGATAGTTTTCCCCGCAAGAAAACACTGCTGCTTTTTTATGGCTTGTTCTGCATTTTCTTCGGGGGTTACCTGATGGCGGGTTCGCTGTTGCTCTTTGCCATTGTCCGGACACTTCACGGGGCTCCGTTTGGGGCGGCCACAGTTTCCAACAGTACCGTAGCTATCGATGTGCTGCACCCCTCGCGCAGGGCGGAAGGTATCGGCTATTACGGACTAAGCAACAATATCGCCTCGGCTATTGCACCCGCTTTGGCCATTTACATCTTGCAAGTTAGCAACAGCTACGAATTGCTCTTTTGGTTGGCTTTGCTCACATCGGGCATAGGCTTTGCTGTCAATTCCACTTTGCACTTGAACAGCAGGGAACTGATTCCTGACAAGCCCAAAATCTCCCTCGACCGTTTCTTCCTGCTGAAAGGCTGGAGCGAAGGATTGGCAATGGTATGCTATGCGTTTTCCTATGGGGTCTTGTCCACCTATGTGGCCATTTACGGCAAGGAGGAACTGGGCATCACGGGTGGAACGGGGGTGTTTTTTATGCTGCTTTCCGCCGGACTGATTCTCTCCAGACTGATTGGCAGCCGTAGTTTGAGTCAGGGGAAAATCGTGCAGAACGCTTCCGCGGGAGTGGTGGTGTCATTGTTTGGCTATCTGATGTTCGCCGCTTTGCATAACCCTATTGGCTATTACGGAGCGGCTTTGGTGATAGGCTTGGGCAATGGGCACATGTGGCCTGCTTTCCAGACCATGTTCATCAACCTGGCGCCTCACACCCAGCGGGGTACTGCCAATTCCAGCATCCTGATTTGTTGGGATATCGGTGTAGGCTTGGGAATCATGGTCGGAGGTATTGTTTCAGAACATATCGGCTACCATCAGGCTTTCTGGACTTCCTGGGTGGTGAACCTAGCAGGAGTGTTGTTCTTCTATCTGTATGTACGACAGAGTTTTATGAGGAATAAATTAAGGTAAAAATACAATTTTTTCGGTTTTGGCTATTGTTTTGAAGGAAATTTTGTGTATTTTTGCCGTGTAAAAATGAATTGTCAAACAAAAGGTAGATAATTAGTAGAAGATAAAACACATATTATTGCGTTTTCGCTTTTCTTTGGATTCTGAAATCTCGACAATTTTAGTTCACTACAAAAAGAAACGAAAATGCTTACGAGCAATCGTGGGCATTCGTTGTTTTGTAGTGTAGGTTAGTCGAGAGCCTCAGAATCAAATAATGAAGCTCACGATTTTTTTGTCGCTTGCCTTACAGACAAGGAGTGTTCACCTCCTTTAGTTGTGGTTTTCCCTCAGAGAAAAACTTCCAAAATTTCAGAGGTTGCTTTATAATTTCCAGACGGGATCTAAAAATATGCATCATGGCTATCCTGCATATTTTTACACATTTTTGTCCACTTTCTGAATGAAATGTGTAAATTATTATAGTATTGATTTTCAGTAAATTGACTATGATTTTGCTATTGATTTTCTAATTTGGATATTGTAACTTTGCAAGCAGAATAAACCTTAAATTAAAATACTATGGACAACAATTTACTTCCCGAAGTGGAAAAGAAAGTCATCACCCTCAGAAATCAGCAGGTGATATTGGATTCTGATGTAGCAGAGTTGTATGGTGTGGAAACAAAACGCATTAACGAAGCAGTTAGCAACAATCCTGAAAAGTTCCCGACAGGGTATGTGTGGGAGGTTGATAATCAAGAATTTGCAATTTTGCGGTCGAAAATTTCGACCGCAAAATTTGCCAAAACTAGACAATTTCCCAAGGCTTTCACCGAAAAAGGTCTTTACATGCTGGCCACTATCCTGAAAAGTCCTAAAGCGGTGGAAACCACTATTGCCATTGTGGAAGCATACGCCAAGTTGAAGGAATTGTCGAGGGTAATAGTGGAAATCCCGCAGCAAGAGGACAAAAGCACAAAACAGCAAGTTCTCTTGCATCGTGGCGGACAATTGGTAGAAGACATTATGAGTGACATCCTTCCCAAGCAAAGCAGCGAAACTTCTTTTGAGTTAAATTTGGCGATGTTCAAATTCAAACATTCGGTAAAGAGGGAAAATGATGATGAGATCAAACAATTGAAAGAGAAATTGGCCAAATTGGAGAAGAAAATCAATCCCTGACGCTGTGTTGTAGGGCTGTCGTATCACGGCAGCCGTAGCGGATTCAGCAGCTCGGCTGCCACAATGTGACAGCCCTACAAGGTGCTACATGAAATGCATACATGGTGCGGATGCGGACACATTCGATGCGCCATTACAAATCATGCAATGATGCTGCGTGCGTGGGCAAGGCCGACGGTTGGGGCGTACGGGCTTGTGCGGCTGCACTTACCGTCGGCTTGATCTTTTGGTTCCTTTTCCATCTAAGGGAAAAGGAACGGAAAAGAAAGTTGTGAAAAAAAAGGATCTTTTGCTTACTTTTCTATCACGAAAAGTAACATCTAATTTTGTATTTTTGCCGTTTCATTTTTAACCGCAAAAAACACCCATTATGATTCCGCAATTCGAACAATATCCGTCCCCGTGTTACATTATGTATGAAGAGGCTTTGGAGGCCAATCTGCAGCTCCTCGACCTGGTGCAGCAGGAGGCCGGAGTCTCTATCATCTGTGCCCTGAAAGGTTTCGCTTTCTGGCGCTCTTTCCCTTTGGTGAAACAGTATTTGGCGGGGGCTACCGCCAGCTCGCTGAACGAGGCGCGGCTGATTGCGGAGGAGATGGGCTGCGAGGCGCATACTTTCGCCCCGGTGTATCAGGAGGATGAGTTCGAAACTCTCTTGATGTATAGCAGTCACTTGACGTTCAATTCCCTGAGCCAGTGGGCACGGTTCAAAGACAAGGCGGAGAAGTTTCCCAAAAAGGTGAGCTTCGGTCTGAGGGTGAACCCCGAGTATTCGGAAATAGAGACTGACCTTTACAATCCTGCTCTGCCCGGCTCGCGTCTGGGGGTGCTGGCGGAGGATATGCCCGAGCATCTGTCGCAAGGCATTGATGGACTGCATTTTCATGTGCTTTGCGAGAACGACAGCTATGCGCTGGAGCATTGCCTGGAGCATTTCGAAAAACGTTTCAGCCGTTACATCAAGGAGTGTAAGTGGGTGAATTTCGGTGGCGGGCACCATATTACCCGCGAGGATTACAATATTCCGCATCTGATTCAGCTGCTGAAGGATTTCAAGAGCCGCTATCCGAATCTGGAAGAGGTGATTCTGGAACCCGGAGAGGCGGTGGGTTGGCAGACGGGCGTGCTGACCTCTACGGTAGAGGACATCGTGGAGAACAAAGGCATCAAAATCGCCATGCTCAACATCTCCTTTTCCTGCCATTTGCCCGACTGTCTGGAGATGCCTTACAAGCCGCTGGTGCTGGGTGCGAAGAACCCCGATGAGAACAGCAAGTATGTCTATCGTCTGGGAGGCTGCTCCTGTTTGGCCGGCGACTTTATCGGGATGGGTGATTTCGCTTTTCCTGAACCGTTGGAAGTCGGTGACCGCATCGTGTTCGACGATATGATTCACTATACTATGGTGAAAACCACTTTTTTCAATGGAGTCAGACATCCTGCCATTGGCATGATTCAGAAAGACGGCGAGTTCGTTTTGCTGGCTCAGCCAGGAACTTACGAAGATTATAAGGCAAAATTAGGCTGATGTCATAATTTTTTTGTATTTTTGTCGTTTAATTGATTATAGTGAACAGGGGTCAGGGACCAGTGTATAGAAAACGTTATTCCATAATTCTGAAACCTGAAACCTATAACCTGAAACCTGAAAAAAACATGGGCAAAATTAGAGACTTCTTCAAACCGCAGCGCATGGGCTTCCATTTGGTGTTGGCTGTCATCATCACCATGGTTCTTGCGGTGGTATGTCTGATTGTACTGAAATCTTACACCCGCCATGGTCGCGAGGTGGATATGCCTAACTTTGTGGGACAAAACAGTGTGGCGCTGATTGACACACTTCTGCCTTCAGATTATATCATTGTCATTACCGATGAGGTGTACGACAAGACCATGGAACCTGGTACGATTATCAAGCAGAATCCCGAGGCTGGCGAGAAGGTGAAGAAGGGCCGTAAGGTGTATCTTACGGTGGCGACCTCCGAACCTCCCACAGTGATCATGCCTGAACTGCGTGACGTGTCGCTTCGCCAGGCCGAAATCATGCTGAATGCTTTGGGCTTGGAGTTGGAAGGAACTATCTTGAAACCGAGTCCATACGAAAATGCGGTATTGGAACAGTTGCACAACGGAAGGGTGATTGCCGCCGGTACCAAAATCAAAATGGGAGACAAAATCACTCTGGTAGTGGGTCGCGACATCAGCGAACTGCCGGTAGGCGTCGACTCTACACTAATTGAAAACTGAAAATTGAAAACTGAAAGCTGAGGATTATGAAAGTGAATTGTCATTTTAATGCTTGGTTTTCATTATTTAATGATGGGAAATTATGAATTATCGATATAGAAAATATGTTGTCTTTTTATTGGCTTTCCTATGTCTGAATGTCATGCAGGCGCAGGAAGTGCTCACAGGGCTGACCCACAACCCGCAAATTATGGGTTTGCCCCAGGTGAAGACCAGAAATGTCACCCCGGTAACTTTGCCTTTTTTCGATGATTTCTCCAATTACACGGGTGCCCCGAAGTCGTCTTTGTGGGCTGACAGACAGGCATTTGTGAACAACTCGTATCCTATGGTTCCGCCTTCTATCGGAGTGGCTACTTTGGATGCCTTGGATGAAAATGGTTTAATATACTCTCATGCGGAATCCCAGCCTTTCGGCGCCGATACCCTCACATCCAATCCGATAAGACTGGATTATAATAACGTGTATCATAGGCCGATGCAGATTTCTGACTCGCTCTATTTCAGTTTTTATTATCAGCCGGGGGGTGCTTCAAGATCGTATCCGCCAGTGGAGTGGGAGCGTATCGGCGACCATCCCGAAACCGGCGATTCACTGGTGTTGGAGTTCGGTTATCCCACAGGCGACAGTATGTTTGTCGGCTACGCTTACAGCGATTATGAATTGCCGTACAACCATCATGGGCATTCCGGTGACAGTACGGTGTACTCACCGGGAGATTCTCTTTTAAATCCTTTCCTGTTGCCGGACACGGTGTATTTTGTTTTTGATTTTTATGCCAATGCGGGGGCTTCCATCGAACTGCCCTCCGATTCGTTGTATGGTCCTGAATATCGGTGGAATCACGTCTGGTCCACCGCAGGTTGCACTGTTGACCAGTGGCTGGATGAGGATGAGCATCATCTGTGTTATTTCAAGAAAGCGATGATTCCTATCACCGATCCCCAGTACCTCAGAAGTGATTTCCACTTCCGTTTCAGAAACTATGCCAGCTTGGAGCCTAATGGTTATGTTGCATGGGAATCCAATGTGGACCAGTGGCATATCGATTATGTGCAGTTGGAGCAAGGTGGTTCATGCTTTGATATTTATCCGCATGATGTCACTTTTGTGAGTCCGACCACTTCCGCACTGGAAGAATACCAGTCCATGCCGTGGAACCAATATCGTCCCACGGATATGAAAGAGAATTTCCATAATGATATGGCTAATATCTCCTCCGGTGTCATCAATGTGTCATACAGCTACAAGGTGACTACTGAGAATGGAATTTTGGTTGGCGAACAGGTTCCGACATCCGAGAATGCGGCGCCATATTACAACAATGGATTGTATGTCAATCCTTTCCATACCGATCCGGATATTGATTTCTATTATTCGTATGATGGAGCCGACAGTGCGATTTTTTATATCACGCATTTGTTTACGGTAACCGGTGGTGTGGGGGATGACTGTATTGCCAATGACACCTGTGTCTTCCAGCAGAAGTTTTACAACTATTACGCCTACGACGACGGTACGGCTGAGGGCGGTTATTCCTTGATTTCCCAGTTGACAAATCCCCAGACTTATATGGCGGTGAGGTTCACTTTGGCACAGGCTGATACCCTACGCGGAGTAAGAATGTGGTTCAACTCGGTTTTCGAAGATGCCAATGTGGAGCCTTTTACACTGATGGTTTGGAGTGATTTTTGGGATGAGCCAGACGAGGTTCTGCTCTCCATGCCTGGCCAATATCCTGGCCATGCGGCTGACCCGACAGAGTTTGTGTACTATGAATTCGAGGAGCCGTTTGTGGTTTCAGGAACTTTTTATGTGGGCTTTTATCAACAACATAACACACCAATCAATTTGGGTTTTGACCAAAATAATGATGCCCGTGACCATTGGCTTTACAATACTTCCGGAGAATGGCGTGAGCCTTTCCTTTACGGAGCTCCCATGATTCGTCCGGTGCTGGGCAAGAAGTTCGACTGCACACCTGTTTGTGAAACGGAGAAACTGCAGTTCAGCGTGTATCCCAATCCTGCCGACCAGCAGGTTACGGTGGTGCTGGATCAGTTGGCAAATCAGCATTGCGAGGCGGTTTTGTATGACGTGATGGGTAGGATAGTGGCTGAATACAGTTTGAATGATAATTGTAATACTTTGAATATTAGCAATTTGAATAGTGGTATATATTTGCTGCAACTGAAATCGGAAGGCCAGACCGCTATTCAGAAAATAATTAAAAGATAAGAAGATATGAAACTGAATCTTGAACGTCCTTTAGTGTTTTTTGACTTGGAAACCACAGGTTTGAATGTGGGTAAAGATAAGATTGTGGAAATTTCTATTCTGAAGGTGATGCCCGACGGAGAGGAGATTACCAAGACCATGCTGATCAATCCGGGCTGTCATATTCCGGAGGAATGCTCGGAAGTGCATGGTATTTATGACGTTGATGTCAAAGACAAACCCCGCTTCGAGGAGGTGGCCGATGAGTTTATGGCTTTCATCGGGGATGCCGACTTGGCGGGCTTTAATTCCAACAAGTTCGATATTCCGCTGCTGGTGGAGGAATTCCTGCGCTGCGGCAGACATTTGGATTTCCGCGACCGCCGTACCATCGATGTGCAGAACATCTTCCATCGCATGGAGCCGCGTAATCTGGTGGCCGCTTATCGCTTCTACTGCAACAAGGATCTGACAGATGCCCATCAGGCAGAAGCGGATACCAGGGCCACCTACGAAGTGCTGAAAGCGCAGTTGGACAAATACAAGAATCAGGAGTATGAAGATCGCAAGACCGGGGTGAAGAGCATTCCGATACAGAACGACGTGAAGGCGCTGAGTTCTTTTTCATCCGAAACCCGTTTGGTGGATTTCGCAGGCCATATCGTCTTCAACGACCGTGATGAGGAAGTGTTCAATTTCGGCAAGCACAAAGGGGAGACGGTGGAGAATGTGTTCCGCAAGGAACCTTCCTATTACGCCTGGATGATGAATGCCGATTTTCCTTTATATACAAAGGAAATTATCACAAAAATCAAAGAACGAATGTTTTAATAGGGTGTTGATTTGTTGAATTGTTTATTTGTTTATTTGTTTAACTGTGAAAAGATAACTAATTGACAAATCAACGAATCAACGAATCAACAGAATAGCGAATCAACAAATCAACAAAATATACAATATGAAAAAATTTGCAGTTGTTTTATGCGGCTGTGGTCCTATGGATGGTTCTGAAATTCATGAATCCGTCATGACGCTGCTCGCCATTGACAGAAATGAATGTCAATATACAATTTTCGCACCCGATGCGGATCAATATCATGTGATGAATCATTACACGAAAGAGGTGATGCCAGAGAAGCGCAACATGTTGGTGGAAGCGGCGCGTATTGCCCGTGGTGACATTCATCCGCTGACAGAATTGAAATCCGCTGATTTTGACGCGGTGGTCTTCCCAGGCGGTTTTGGTGCCGCCAAGAATCTTTTCACCTACGCTATCAAGGGAACCAAGGCAGAGGTGGATGCTGAGGTGGAGAGAGTGATCAAAGATTTTCACGCTAGCCGCAAGCCGATAGGCGCACTTTGCATTTCTCCTGTTCTGATGGCCAAGGTGTTGGGCAATATCACCATTACTGTGGGTACCGATGAAAAGACCATCCACGATGTGGAAACTTTCGGTGCGCAGCATATCAATACCCAACAGACAGAAGTGATTGCCGACAAAGAGAATATGGTGTTCACCACACCTTGTTACATGCTGCCGGCTACCATCGCCGACATTGCCGATTGCGCTGAGAATCTGATTGAAACCATTCTCGAGAATATCTGATGCGAGTCGTCCTCGTTGGTTTTCCGGGTTGTGGAAAGTCCTCCGCAGGAAAAAAACTAGCGGCCAAGTTAGGCTACGATTTTGTGGATTTGGACGATGCCTTTGAGGAGACTTATCATGTCTCCATTCCGAATTTTTTTGTGAAATACAGTGAACCAGCCTTCCGCTCCTGTGAGCGGAAGGTCTTGTTGGATAAATTGCAGCATGACAATGTCGTGATTTCTTCAGGCGGAGGCACACCTTGTTTCGCCGACAATATGGATACTATGAAAAAATCTGGCATAGTGGTGTATATCAAAATGGCCGCTGCTTCCCTTTTCGACCGCCTGATCCATGCCAAACGCCCCCGTCCATTGGTGCAGAACAAATCTCCAGAAGAACTGCAGGAATTTATTGCCGTCAACTTGCCGAAGCGCGAAACCTTCTATCAGCAGGCCCACCTCACCGTCAAAGGTGAAAGCATTGATATTGAAGGGATGAGCCAGGAAATACGGAAGTTTGCGGAAAATTGTGTACCTTTGCAATTGCAGAAATAGAGAGATGACGACTGGACTTTCACATACTGTTGAATCATCATTCATCAGCGATGTCAAAAGAATCGTTGAGGAAGGTCGTCGTGCTGCCTATGAAACGGTGAGTGCTGTGATGATTGAAACTTATTGGCATATTGGACGACGGATTGTGGAGCAGGAGCAGAATGGTCAAGAACGTGCGGAATACGGCACGCAATTAATTGAAATGTTGTCGAAGGAATTGACTATTGCTTATGGGAAAGGATTCAGTAAACGAAATCTCCAGTATTTTAGAAGTTTTTATTTGACATTCAATGATTTCCAAATTGTGCAAACGCGTTTGCACAATTTAAAATGGTCTCATTTTTTGACAACTCTTCGTGTAGATAATCCTGTCGCTGCTCGTTGGTATTTGCAAACTGCTTCTGATGAGATGTGGAGTGTACGTACACTTGACAGAAATATCAGCACACAATATTTTGAGCGGCATTTTAAGCAGCCAGAGATATTGGATAATCCTGAGAACAAAGTTGTCCCCGACAAATTGGAGATTTTGAAAAGTCCTGTCATGGCGGAATTTCTCGGATTTCAGCAAAATACGGATTTTACAGAGACTGATGTGGAGAAAGGGTTGATTACTCATTTGCAGGAATTTATGGTGGAATTAGGACGAGGTTTTGCATTATGATAGTAGCGGCAGCTATCACTCCTCCCGACCTCATGACCCTCATCCTCGTCACTATCCCGCTTTATTTTCTTTTCGAGGTCAGTGTTCGTGTAGTGAGACGGGTGGAGTAGGGTTACAGTAATTGCTATTATCGCTACATTAAAATCATTCGTACATTTGTCCATTAACGTATTTGCTAATTCAATTAGCACATTAACTAATTAGCACATTGAAAAAATTTGTATCTTTGCGGCAAATTTGAAAAATGAAATACAAACGCATATTATTGAAATTAAGTGGCGAGTCGTTCATGGGTGACGATGGCTATAGTATTGATTACCAGAAAATTCATCATTTCGCTACGGAAGTAAAATCCGCAGTTGACCGTAAAGTGCAAGTAGGTATTGTCATCGGCGGAGGGAATATTTTCCGCGGAGTGAAGGGCGCCGGTCGCGGTTTTGACCGCCGTCAGGGCGACTATATGGGCATGCTGGCTACTGTCATCAACTCCATGGCCCTGCAAACGGTTCTCGAAGAACTGGGTGTTAGCGCCAAGGTAATGTCCGCCCTTAAAATTGAAGGTATTTGCGAGAAGATTTTCTTCAAGAATGCCATTGCCCATTTGGAGGCTGGTCAGGTGGTGATTTTATCAGCAGGTACGGGAAATCCGTTCTTTACCACCGACTCTGGCGCCGCCCTGCATGCCGTTGAAATAGGAGCCGAACTGCTGCTGAAAGGTACCCGTGTGGATGGTATCTATACGGCCGATCCGGAAAAGGATCCTACCGCCACCAAGTACGACGAAATCACTTTCGATGCATGCTACGAGAAGAAACTGAATATTATGGACCTTACCGCATTTACGCTCTGCAAGGAAAACAATATGCCAATCTGCGTGTATAATGCCAATATTCCTGGAAATTTGGCCAAAATACTGGATGGTGAGAAAGTAGGCACTTTGGTTCATTAAAAATTATGACTATGTCAGAGGAAAATATTACAACTCCAGTCAAAACCGAAGCGGAAATCGCCGCCGAGCGGGAGAACGAAAACAGGTTATACAGCAAGGCTCGCAAAAGAGCTGCTTTCAGAATTCATCTGTTGATTTTTATATTGGTGAATGCCCTGTTCTGGGTGATTTGGTATTTTGTTTTCAGAGGTACTGAGGCCAATGATGTATTCTTTAAAGCGGTGTTGTTTGTCACCATCGCATGGCTCATTATCCTCATCGGTCATAATGTTTTTGTCAGAATCTTCGATTCCACCATCGTGGAGAAAGAATTGAAGAAGATAAAAAAACAGATAGAGGAAAATGAGAAAGAATTGCAGAGACTGAAAGCCGTAGCTGAGCAGAAAAAGGCTGAGCTGCTGAGAAAACAACAGGAAACCGCCGAGGGGTCGGCATCCCAGAATTAGGTAAAGGGGGACAGGTTTCAGTGGTCAGTGATTAAGTGGATAGTGGATCTGAATGAAAAATATAAATTATTAATTGTTAATTGTAAACTGTTAACTGTATTGGTATGGAAGAAATTGCGAAATTATTGGCTCAGGCTAAGGAAAATATGAGCTCGGCAGTGGCTTTCTTTGAAAAAGAACTGCAGAAAGTACGTGCTGGCAAATCCAGTCCCCAGATGCTGGAAGGACTGAAAGTGGATTATTATGGCAATCCCACTCCGATTGAACAGGTGGGTAATATCAGCACTCCCGATGCCCGCCAGATTATCGTGCAGCCGTGGGAACGCAATATGCTGCAACCCATCGAAAAGGCTATTCTGGCCGCTAATCTGGGCTTCACTCCGCAAAATACCGGAGAGTTTATCCGCATTGTGGTGCCCACCCCGACGGAGGAACGCCGTAAAGAGCTGGTGAAGAAAGCCAAACAGGATGCCGAACAGCTGAAAGTGAGCATCCGCAATATCCGCCGCTCTTCTAACGATGCTGCCAAGAAACTGAAAGACAATGGTATTCCTGAAGATGCTGTGAAGAAACTGGAAACCGATATTCAGAAAATCACAGACGAGTTTGTCGGCAAAGTTGATAAAATGGTAGAAGCCAAGGAAAAAGAAATTATGACTGTATAAAAATAACCTTAAAACATTACAATTATGAATTTACCTGCTAATTTGAAGTATTCAAACGACCATGAATGGTTGAAAATGGATGGTGATGTTGCCTATGTTGGTATCACCGCTTTTGCCGCTAACGAATTGGGTGACATCGTTTTCCTGGATATCACTACCGTTGGTGAAACACTCGAAGCTAACGAGGTTTTCGGTACTGTGGAAGCTGTTAAGACGGTTTCTGACCTGATGCTGCCCGTTGGTGGTGAAGTGCTCGAATTCAACGAGGCTTTGAACGACAATCCTGGTATTATCAACAACGATCCTTATAACGAAGGTTGGATTGTGAAGATCAAAGTTACCAATCCTGCTGAAGCTGATGCTCTTATGGATGCAGCTGCTTATCAGGCATTTATCGGATAATCTTAAGGTTTTTAATAATTATCTGGAAAGGCCACACTGCTTGTTTGTCAGGTGGCCTTTTGTTTTCAATAATAATGTTTAATTGGTTATATTTTACAGTCTCGAAACCATTGGAATTAAACATAAAACGATAAACATCAAACAACATGAAATATGTCATAATAGGGGGTGTAGCCGGTGGTGCAACTACTGCCGCCCGTCTGCGCCGTTTGGATGAACACTGCGAAATTGTCATGTTCGAGAAGGGAGAGCACATTTCTTATGCCAATTGCGGACTCCCGTATTATATCGGTGATAAAATCACCGAAAAGAAAGCCCTGTTGCTGCAAACACCTGTCAGCTTCGGCAACCGCTACGATGTGGATGTGAGGGTACGCTCCGAGGTGACCGCCATCCATCCGGAGCAGAAAACGGTAAGTGTGCGCAATCTGCTGAACAACAAGGAGTATGAAGAGAGTTACGACAAGCTGGTCCTTTCTCCGGGAGCGCTGCCTGTTGTGCCTCTGATACCGGGAATTGACTCCAAGCGTATTTTTACTCTGCGCAATGTGCTTGATACCGAGCGGATCAAGCAGTTTGTCACGGCAACCTATTCCAACTTGAAAGAAGTAGTGGTGGTGGGTGCCGGTTTTATCGGACTGGAAATGGTGGAGAACCTGCATCAGATAGGTTACCATGTGACGATTGTGGAGAAGGCACCCCAAGTGATGACAGTGGTGGACACTCCTATAGCGGCGATGGTTCATAAACAATTGAAGGACAAAAACATCAAAGTGCTTCTTCAAACCGAGGTCACTACCTTTGATACCAAGGAAGACCATATCCAGCTTACTTTGTCAGATGGAAAACAACTGGAGGCCGACTTTGTGATTCTTAGCATAGGTGTTCGACCTAATACAGGTTTAGCTGCTAATGCGGGTCTGAGAATTGGCCAAGCTGGCGGAATCTGGGTGAACGAATATCTGCAAACTTCTAATCCGGATATTTATGCCCTTGGTGATGCCGTCGAATTTCCGCATCCGCTGAGCAAAATACCCTATTGTTGTTATTTGGCCGGACCTGCCAATCGTCAGGCACGTATTTGTGCCGACAATATCGTGCTGGGCAACAAGGAGAAATACCCTGGCTCCATCACCACCGCTATAGCAAAAGTGTTTGATATGACCGTGGGTTCCGCAGGGTTGTCAGAGCATTACCTACAGAAAAACAATATTCCGTATTTGACTTCCATCACTCATCCGTTTTCTCATGCTACGTATTATCCAGGGGCTAAACAAATGAGCATCAAAATCAATTTTGCACCTGAGGGTGGTCAATTGCTGGGCGCTCAAATTGTAGGCATGGAGGGTGTAGATAAGCGTTTGGATATGATGGCCTCGGTGATGAGCAGGGGAGGAAGTGTGTATGATTTGATAGAAATTGAGCATGCGTATGCACCCCCGTATTCTTCCGCCAAAGACCCTGTGGCATACGCAGGTTATGTGGCGGAAAATATATTGACCCATAGGTTTGTGCCTATGCAATGGCATGAGTTACAGGCAATCTTGGCACAAAATGATTGGCAGAATGAGTACTTCCTCTTGGATGTGCGTTCAGCCATGGAAGTGAAAAACGGTATGATTGAAGGTGCTGTCAATTACCCTGTTGATGAACTGCGTGAGTTTGTGGATGACATCCCGCAGGACAAGAAAATCATTATTTACTGTGCGGTTGGTTTGAGAGGTTATATTGCCTCCCGTATCCTGATGCAGTCGGGCTTTGAGCAAGTTTATAACCTCTCTGGAGGCTACAAAACCTACCAACTGATGAAGAACTGAAAGTTGAAAACTGAAAACTGAAAATTAGGAATTCAACTTTTATGAACTTTGAATTCTATTTCAATTGGCACATTAGCACATTGATAATTAGCAAATTAAAAACATGGCAACAATTACTACCGTCACCGATTTTTCTCTTCCCGAACTGGAAGTCTTCTCCATGTTTACTGAGGCGCAAATGCGTCGTAGCAAAGAAAGCACAAATGGAATTTTTCTAGCTGAAAGTCCCAAGGTGATAGAGATCGCCTTGGAGGCGGGCTGTAAGCCGCTAGCCATTCTTTCAGAAGAGAAAGTTATAGAAAGACAAGGAAGGACGATCTTAGAGCGTTGTCCGGATATTCCTGTATATACTGCTGACAGCAAATTGCTTACAGAAATTACGGGCTATCATCTGACCAAAGGCATGATGTGTGCCATGAAGCGCCCAGCGGACAGGTATATGGAAGAAGTGTGTGAGGAGGCTCGGCGTGTTGTGGTGATGGAAGGCCTGACCAATGTGACTAACGAGGGAGCCATTTTCCGTTCGGCAGCGGCTTTGGGCATGGATGCAGTGCTGCTGACACCGGAATGCTGCCATCCACTCAATCGGCGCACAGTAAGAGTTAGTATGGGGACAGTTTTTCAGTTGCCGTGGGCCTTTGTTGGCAACAATCCTGAAGAATGGCCAGGCATTGGTATAGCGAAACTGCATGCGATGGGTTTCAAGACAGCAGCTATGGCGTTAAGCGAAAAAGCTATCAGTTTAGATGATCCCGCTTTGAAATCCGAAGAGAAACTGGCCATTATCATGGGGACTGAGGGCGATGGCTTAACTGACGAAACCATAGCGGCCTGTGATTATGTGGTGAGGATTCCGATGCGTCACGGAGTGGATTCGCTCAATGTGGCCGCTGCCGCTGCAGTGGCGTTCTGGGAGTTGGGGAATTTTTAAATATGGCCTTTTTGATTTGAAAAAACAGATACTTTATGCCATATATGTGTAAACATACGGGATTTTTAATAGTCTTATAAGGAAATTGTATCTTTTCCAATTCAAACTGAAAAATCAACATTACTATGAAAAAAGTTCTTTTCATTATTTTAGTGGCCCTTATCACGCCCTTTGCCATGGCGCAGCCTGGCTCTCATCATCATGGTCAACATCAGCCAACCCCGCCGCATCAGCCAACAGCTCCTGCGGAGCAAGATTGTTGGCAACCGGTTCAGACTGCACCTCATTATACGCTTACCTTTGCAGCTGAACATGGTGAGGAGTTTGTGGTGTATTTGGATGGGGATATTGTGAATAGAAAACCATCTCCTATTGTGATTGTTCCGAATCTCTCCCATCAAACACATGACATTTATGTGGTTTTGAAACGCCCTATGGATAAAATCACTATGGTAAAATTCCATCCAAACATGTCGATAGATAAATATGTTGTGTCATATAATGTAAAGGATGGCATCTTGAGGTTATTGCCTATGCAACCGGTGCCAACGGTTTCTCCGGTGCAGCCTCCTCATGTATGCACTTTCGAGGAGGTGGAAAAAATGTTCACTGCACTGAAAAAAGAGTCGTTTGATGAGACACGTTTGAGTATGGCAAAAAATATGGTTGCCAACAATAAAATGACAGCGCATCAAATCAAACGTTTGGCCGAAAGTTTCTCCTTCGACAACAATAAGCTGTCCTTCTTAAAGTATGCTTATGATTATTGCATAGATCGACAGAATTATTACGAATGTGTTGATGTACTGAGTTTTTCAAGCGATAAGGAAGCTCTTCTTCGCTTTATCAATAATTGAAATTTTAAAATGCTGATATAGAATCAGATAGAAAAAAATGTATTAAAAATATTACTTTTTGTAATTTATACTTGCTTTTTGTAAAGTTTTGTTGTATTTTTGCCGCGACAAAAACTTAAGTTCAACCTTTAAATTTTTTAGTCATGAGAAACACAAGATTTTTATTGCCAAGCAAGTTCAAAAAGGCAGGGTGGTGGATATTCGGCATCACCCTTGCATTGATTGTTGTTTATTTTGCTTTTGAAAGCAAATGCAGTTACAGCATTAATGACATCCGACAACTCTTTGGAATGGAAAGCATAAGCAGCCATGACATTACCTTTCTTTCTTCCTCCTTTGGTCCATACGACGACCTTCTGCTGACATTTATAGGTGTTTTACTTATTGTAGCCGGCATTTTCATCGGCTTCTCCCGAAACAAGGAGGATGACGAATTTATCGAGCAACTCCGGTATGAGTCGCTGATTCTGTCACTGTACATCAATAGCGGAGTTGTGCTGCTTTGTTTGATTTTCGTATGGGGACTTCCTTTCTTGTGGGTGATGACCATTAACATCTTCTCCATTCTTTACGTGTTTATTTTTTGTTTTTACCTTCGTTTGTATTTGAATAAACGTTCCTTGCGTCATGAAAAACAGGATTAAGGTGGCTCGTGCGGAGATGAATATCACGCAGGGCGAATTAGCGGAAAAAATAGGGGTGACCCGTCAGGCGGTAAACTCCATAGAATTAGGAAAGTATGTCCCCAGTACACTATTGGCACTGAAAATGGCCCAATATTTTGGGAAAACGGTTGAGGAACTGTTTATGCTGGAGGAAGGTGACTGATTTCTGAAATGCTCTGATGGGTTCCTTAGCGATTGGGGAAACTGGCCAACAAACGCTGGCGTACCATATCCTGATGGTCCGCATCACCGTAGTTGGCGAAAGGCTTGATGGAGATGCCTCCTCGGGGATTGAAGAGTCCAATGACCTCAATGTACTTGGGATCCATCAGTTTGACCAGGTCTTTCAGAATGATGTTGACGCAGTCCTCATGAAAGTCGCCGTGGTTGCGAAAGCTGAAAAGATACAGTTTCAAGCTCTTGCTTTCTACCATCTGAACCCGTGGAATGTAATTGATGATGATGTGGCCGAAATCGGGCTGTCCTGTTTTAGGGCACAGGGAAGTGAATTCTGGGCAGTCTAATGTGACAAGGTATTCATTTTCAGGGTGTTTGTTCTCAAAGGTCTCCAAAACTTCCGGAGTATATTCATATTGATATTTCGTTTGCTGGTTGCCCAAAAGCGTCACGCCTTGCAGCTCTTTTTCATTTCTTGACATGATGAACAGAATTTTCTGCAAAATTAGCAAAATAATTTATAGGAAGCTGTTGTCCCAAGAAATAAATTATATGTATCTTTGCCCTGTTTTTTGAAAAAGGCAAATTTCCAAAGGAAAATGACGATAGAGAAAGAAAAAACTTACGAATTGCTGTACAAGCAGGTGCAGGCATTGATAGAAGGAGAACGGGACGAGATTGCCGTGATGGCGAATGTGGCGGCGTTGATCCACGAGACTTTCCATTTCTGGTGGACAGGCTTTTACCGTGTGATAGGGCAGGAGCTGGTGCTGGGACCGTTTCAGGGCCCCATTGCCTGTACGCGTATTGCATACGGACGCGGGGTTTGTGGCACGGCGTGGCAGGAGAAACGCAGCATTGTGGTGCCTGACGTGGAGCAGTTCAAGGGGCATATTGCCTGTAGTAGCGCTTCCAAAAGCGAGATTGTGGTCCCTGTGTGGGAAAACGATGAGATTGTGGCGGTTCTGGACATCGACAGCGAGAAACTGAACACTTTTGATGAGACAGACCGAATTTGGTTGGAGAAAATGTGCACTTTGTTATAGCGGTTAGGCGTTAAGACGTGGAGACACTCGCTTCGCTCGTTCGTGGAGACGAAATTCGTCTTAACGAATACATGAAGTACATAATCGTCTCCACGTCTCCACGCCTCCACGAAAAAATAGGCCAGCACATTAAAAAAAAATTGTATTTTTGCAATTCAATAGGATGACGAGAAGAAATTCTCTTTTAAAATGATAAACGAAAACAATAATAAAAAACAGAAAAAATGAAAAAAACACTCCTTTTTTTAGTGGGTTTATTTACCCTTGTCACATTTGTATCATGCGATCGGCATATTCCTGCTAGCAAACTGCCACAGCAAGCGCAGGTTTTCCTGACCCAGAATTTTCCGGGTTCGAATGTGCTTTCTGTGGAACGAGACGGTTTCAAATATGATGTTTGTCTTATGGACGGAACCACTCTTGAATTCCGTCATTCCGGAGACTGGCATGACGTGGATTGCCAGATGAGACCTGTGCCAGAAGGCATTATCCCAATGCCTATCTTGACCTATGTCACCACTAATTTCCCTGCTTGTTTTGTCGTGAAAATCAAACAGGAACGTCGGGAGTATGAAGTGGAACTGAGCAATGACTTGGAGCTGAAATTTGATAAAGCCGGCAATTTTATTTATGCTGACTAATCAGAAAGGAAATTTATTCAAGATTACAATTTACATACCTTAAAATTTTTATCATGAAAAAAATCTTTTTTGTAGCAAGCATGATTTTGCTTTGTACTTTGAGTGCACTGGCCCAGGATCGTATGATAACGTATGACCAGCTTCCCCAGAGTTCACAGACTTTTATCACGACATATTTTTCAAAAGCAAATGTGTCTTATGTGAAAATTGATGAAGAATCTTATGGCTTTGAGTACGAGGTGTATTTCAATAATGGCACCAAGGTGGAATTTGACAAAACCGGAGCACTGAAAAAAGTGGACTGCAACCATAGCAAAGTGCCCGACGGAATTGTTCCCACACAGGTAATAACGTATATTAACAACAATTATCCGGGTGCTTTTGTGACTGAGTGGTGCAAGAAACGTACCAATTGGAATGCGGAACTGAGCAATGGTTTGGATTTGTATTTCAATGCTCAATACCAACTTATCGGCATTGACGATTAAGCGAATATAACCACATACGATTTACAAGAAAAGACGCAGTTGATTGCCGCGTCTTTTTTTGTACATTAGTAAAATGAATTAATTTGCACATTTGCTAATTAACCAATTTGCTAATTGAAAATTTTTGTATTTTTGCCGCTGATTTTTCGGTGAGCGGTTTTCGTTATGAAAATCGCGAGAGGGAAACAGGTGAGAATCCTGTACAGTACCCGCTGCTGTAAGTTTCAGCGAACCGGGAACACTCCGCAAGCCACTGTTGAGCATATCAATGGGAAGGCGAAGTTCCAGGTGAAACAAGTCAGAAAACCTGCCGAGGAACCACAAAAAGTGAACAGCTTCGGGAGGTAGGCTTACACATAAAAGATTTATTATCAAAGAATCTCTTAGTATCCTTTCCCAAGCATAGGCACGAATTTTGATTGTATAACTTAAAAATATAATGCTTATGAAAAAAATCTTATTCTTTTTGCTTGTGTTAGCAAGTTTTACGCTATCTGCACAGAATGCCCAGATGTGGGAATTGATGCACAATACCCAGCCTTCACGTAATGTGACCGATGTGCCAGCCGAGAACATTCAGTTCTGGGTGGGCAGTGGCAGCAATGAAGTGGTGGCCGCCTTCTTCTTCTGTGCCGACCCCGCTGTCGGTATTGCTTACGGTTACCGTTTTGATGGTACGGCTACAATTCTTGACATGTGGAGTGCCATTAATGCGGCTGATCCAAATTTCACTTTTACATATAGTGGATCTTCCGTAACAGGATGTGAATACAATAATGGAACTGTCATTTGTCCGAATGTGTACGGAGATTTGATATATACAGTGAATGGAGTTTGGGCAGGTGGCCTTTCGGATCCATTGGCTGATGGTGATTATTTTGAAATGTGTGAGTGGGGTGACTGTACGCTTCCTGTTACTAATATTTATTATCCTGTGGATCCGAGCACTCCTACCGCTGTTGACGCCACTATCGATGCTGACGACATTCTGTATTGGGTAGGAGAAGGTAGCAATGATGTTGTTTTTATAGTCAACTGGTGCGACACTGCCATTGCCATGGCTTGGGGTGTGCATTTCAATGGAGACAGCATTACTGTGGCAGATATTCTGGATACCATTTGGGAGTATGACGACCGTTTTGATTTTGATGCAACCGGTGGATTTGTGAATGATATTATGTTTGAAGATGGTGTGTATGACTTGTCTTTGCAAGGTTCATATTTCATGTATAATGTGAATGGTGGATTCGCTATGGGTATAGAATCTCAGTATGTACACGATGGTGATTATATCAAATTTGGAGATGAAATGTGCGGCACTGCAGACGCCGACTGGAATTATACTTGGGCAACTCCTGTTGTTCCTGTTCCCGCTCCTCAAGGTGATGAGCCTGTTGATGCCACTATCTCCGCTGACAATATCATTTATTGGGTTGGCAGTGGTGACAATGAGGTTGTTTTCGCTGTTAACTGGTGCACTCCTGAAGAGGAAGTTCTGGCATGGGGCGTGCGTTTTTCAGGCAATAGCGCTACAGTTGCTGATATCATGCATACTATTGAACTTTATGATTCCCGTATCACTTTTGAAGGTGCAGGTTATATTTCCAATATCACATTTGCCGATGGAATCCACGACAACTACACACCCAGCATGTACTGGATGTACAATGTGAATGGTGTAGGCGCTATGTTAGGTATTGAAGAGCAAACTGTACAGAATGGTGACATTATCAAGTTCGGTGACAGCGGTTGCGGCATTGATGACGGAAACTGGAATTATGCTTGGACTACTCCTATTGACCCTGTTGAACTGCCCGCTTTATCTACTGAAGTGTTCGACGGTATTGTTGGTTCTGAAGGTTGCCAGGCTATCAAATATGATGATGCAGCTATCTTGGGCTGGGCTACCTCATGTGTGGTGACCCGTGGTTATCAGAATATTGAGCAGGCTGGTGCTTTGGCTTCCTATGGAACAGATAATGATGCAGTAGGACCTGCTACTGATGCCACTACTGACGCTATGGTAAGTTTGGGTGATGGCGGTTATGCAGTTCTTACGTTTGGCATGCCGATTACCAACGGTGAAGGTTATGATTTCGCTGTGTTTGAAAATGCTTTGAATCATACTTTCCTCGAACTGGCATTTGTGGAAGTAAGTTCCGATGGCGAACATTTCTATCGCTTCCCCTCAGTGTCCAATACCCAGACCGAGCAGCAAATTAGTAATGGTGGTGCAGTAGATGCCACTAAAATTAATAACCTGGCTGGAAAGTATATCACTGGTTGGGGCACTCCTTTCGATTTGGAAGAGCTGGATGGTTACAGCAATCTGGATATCAATAATGTAACCCATGTGCGTATTGTGGATGTGGTGGGTAGCATCAATCCTCTGTATGGCACTACCGATAAGAATGGTCATTTGATCAATGATCCTTATCCTACAGCTTTCAATAGCAGTGGTTTTGACTTGAGTGGTGTAGCCGTGATGAATGGCTGGACTCCCACCGCAGTCAACAATTATCAGCAGGAGACCAGCTTCATGGCCTATCCTAATCCTTGCCAGAATGTGTTGAATGTGAATAATGTTGCAGTGAATGAACCCGTTTCTTTGTTCAACGCTATGGGTCAGCAGATTTGGAATGGCATGACGCAGGATACTTATTTCCAGCTTGATATGCAATCTTATCCCGCTGGCATTTACATGCTGCAGATAGGTACCCAGATGACAAAAATCATCAAGAGATAACACATTGTGTAGAGACGTTTCATGAAGCGTCTCTGCAATTTTTGTGGAGATTTGTGTAATAAAGTTGTTGGAAGGGCACGGCCGTATGGTTGTGCCCTTTTTTGTGTATGGTTTGTAATAATTCTGTGGATTAAAGACGAAATGTATAGCGTCTCTACAAATTACATAAAAATGCGGACATCCTTTTTCGATAGGTCTCTATTTGCTGAAAATACCGCAACTGGTTGCGTGTGCGGATGAGATTATGCTCTGGATATTGTATTTTATAGTAGGTATCGCCGTTAAGATAGTCAGTCAGGAAACGCACGGCCTGCATCATGGGGAACAAGGCTACCGCAAAAGGCAAATGCTCGCGCTCTATAGGCGTGAGGAAAGATGCCGTTGACTCCAAATAACCACGGGTGAAAGCTTCGAAAATGTCCCATCGGAACTCGATGGAGTCCAGTTCAGGCGAGTCTTCGGGCTGGTTGTTGGCGGCGGTGCGCAGAAAGTCGCCATAGTCTGAAAAAATATAGGCTGGCATCACGGTGTCAAGGTCGATGATGCAGAGCACTTTACCGTTGCGGTCGAAGAGCATGTTGTTGACCTTTGTGTCGCAGTGGCAGATTCTTTTAGGTAATAATCTTTGGCGGTGTAGCTGTTCGGCCAGACACATCTCCTCAGCTTGAGCCTCAATGAATTCCAATTCTTTGCCCACTTCTTTCACACGTTTCACCATATCATTGGCAACAGCCTGGCGTAGTTGAGTGAGTCGCAGTTCCATATTGTGGAAGTCAGGGATAGTTTCACCTAAGGGCTCTTTCAAGTCGATAAGTTGCTTTTGGAAGAGGCCGAAAGCTTGTCCGCAGTCATAGCTGCTTTGAGGAGTTACTTCATCAAGTGTGATTGTATTAGCAATATAAACGCTGAGGCGCCAATAATTTTGACCGTCAAAGTGATAGGTTTTTCCGCTAGCAGTGGGCACGAAATGTAGTACCCGACGGTCAATATCCAAAATACCTTGTTCCACTAGCTTGTGGCGTAAATGGTTGGTTACAGCCTCTATATTATGCAGCAAGAGTTCCACATCTGTAAAAATGTGGTGATTAATGCGTTGCAGCACATAATCAGGTTTGTCGTTTTCTTGAGTCTGTACTAAAAAGGTATCATTGATGAGTCCGTTGCCTATAGGCATAACAGAGGCAACAGTTCCCTCGATACGGAAATGCTGTACAATGTCTATCAACTTATTCATTGCTGGCAAAAGCATAGCTAAACCCTTGAATCCGATTCCACGCCCCACGGGTGAAGTCGGGGATGGCCACGGGGGCAGAGCCGTTTTCTAGGGAAATGCGGGTCAGCGGACCTAAGCAGCACCACTCGGCCATATCGTAAACATCCATGTCAAGAGGCAAGCCGTTTTGCAGGCAATAGATTAAGCGATAGTCCATGATGAAATCCATGCCGCCGTGTCCACCTATGCGGCGTGCCGTTTCTTCCAATTCTTGCACAAATGGAGGCAGGTACTTTTGCAACATGGCCTGACAAAGCTCCGCAGGCAGGGCAGAATGGGCATTCAAGTTTTGATAATCTGCGGTTGTCGTGCTATCAAGGTTTTCTGTGCGAAACAACAACTGCTGTATTGGATATTTGCTGGCATAACCATCGGAGCCCACTACTTGGTACATGCGGCTGTAGGGACGCGGGGTCAGCACATCGTGCTGGATGAGCATGGTTTTGCCATTGACAGTGCGGATAAGTGTGGAGGTCTGGTCACCGTTTTGGAAATCGGGGCAGTCTTTGCCGGTTTGTTTCTTTACTACTTTGGGACCATTATAAGGTTTGGTGTCCATAGCCACCAGATAGTCCATACGGTCGCCACGGTGAATGTTCAGCACTTGGCAGTCGGGGCCGATGCCATGGGTGGGGTAGATGTCGCCACGGTTTTTCATGTTGTAGTCCAGACGCCAGTTGTTCCAGTATTCCGGCCAGAAATCATCGAGGTTGTGCAGGTAGGAGCCTTCTACATGCAACACCTCGCCGAAGAGTCCCTGTTGGGCCATGTTCAGCGTGGCAATCTCGAAGAAGTCATAAACGCAATTCTCCAGCATCATACAATGCAGGCGGGTACGCTCGCTGGTGTTGATGAGATCCCATATCTCGTCCATGGTAAGGGCGGCAGGTACTTCGATGGCTACATGTTTGCCGTGTTCCATGGCATAAACCGCCAATGGCACATGGTGTACCCAGTCGGTGGCGATATAGATGAGGTCGATGTCATCGCGCTCGCACATCTCCTTATAAGCTTCGGTGCTGCCGCTATAGCCCGTGGCACGAGGCCGACCGAGCTTTTCCAACAGTTCTTGGCAGGCCTCCACGCGGTCGGCCTCCACATCGCAGAGTCCTTTGATAGCGCGGTGCCTTCAATCTGGGCGAAGCGCTCCACCGCACCTGGACCACGCATACCCAAACCGATGAAGCCCACACGCACGGTGTCCATAGGTGGGGCGGTCAGCTGCAGCACATCGGTCTGACCTTTAGGACGTTCAGGAACAGGGGTCTCTATTTTAGTTAACCAGGTGCGTTGACCGCATGAAACCAGCAGCCAAACTAAACTCATCAGGAGAAAGATTTTTTTCATATAATGTTATTTTAAGGGTGAATAAATCTTGACTACAAAATTACATTTTTTCTGAAAGCAGAGAGGCCATATCTGCTAATTCAACATACTATCCGAAAATCTTTATAAACGCAAAAAAGATACCTGCAATCAATAGATAAATGAAAATTATTATGAAGAAAGTGAACAGGAAGGCCACTATGAATTTCAGAATTGTGTGCCACCAACTGTATCCTGAAAACTTTTTGATGGGAGCTAATACCAGCAAATACGACAGGGAAGCCAACCAGGAGAGGCAGAAAAAGTTAAACACAATATTGTAAATGGAGTACATGTTGACGGAATAAAGTCGCGATAAAAAACTCGGAATAGCGTAGGTTGGGGGTGTTGGGACTATGTCGGAAGAATTGGTACAGACAACCTGAAATAAATAACACAATCAGTAAAGCAGCGATACTCGGAAACCTTTCCTCAAAGCGATCCAAGGTGTCATAAAAATTGCTAACCTTGGAGGATAGTTCCTCTTTTTGTTCTTCAGTGATAAAGATTTTCTTATTTGAGTCTTGCGAATCGGATTTCATAGACTGCTGTTTTTGTACCTGCTCTACATTACTCACTAATAAGGTAGTATCTTCTTTTGTGACAGAGGTGGAATCGGTATTAACCGTAGTTTCGGTTTTTGCGGTTTTATCTTTGCCATGGGTAATCCCTTTGATATTAACCCCGTGGGTGACAAATACCGAGATGGCAGCAAGCAGTATGTAGAGTTTGAAAGGAGAAAAATAGGAGGCTTGCATTCCACCCATATAATCGCGAATCAGGTAGCTGGGACGAAGTATGAGATTGAGCATGGTGCGGAACATACCCCTATCGCCAAGTCCAACTGCATCAAAAAAGTTTATCATAGCCACCTTGAAGGAATAGCGTCCAAGTTTTTCAGATTGTCCGCAGCGGGGACAGTAGTTGCCCTTATAATGATCATGACAGTTGGCGCACTCATGTTCCTCGCTGGTCATTGGCTTCGGCTGATATGGCCTTTGCTGCCACTCCCTGAATTGCTTGAATTTCTCTTTGAGGTTGAAACAGCTCTTGCGGTCGGATTTCTGCTTGCTGAATAGTTTCTTTTTGCTGCTGTCGCGATGTATCTTCATGATGTTGTTGGCATGTGGTCACTATTTCCACGATAAAATTTATCAGGAGGCAAATTTACATAATTGAGTTCAGACCAAAGCAGGATTATTATTTTGCTGATTGCTTTCATCGTTTTCCTTGTCGCAATATTATGCTCTGTATGGTATGCTATTCATAAAATCATTCGCAAGGAATTTGACAGGGAGTATTTAAAGCTTTCTTTTTTCACCAAATATGAATACATCGATAGAACCCATATTGTCTATGATGGTTATCGTCTGATTCAATCAAAACGGGCTTTTCTGCCTAGTATTAAATGGGCATTTAAGTGGACAGGTACAAAGCCACCTGTTGTTAGTTCAACTTTACAAGATTGTGACGGGAAAATTATTGAAAACACATCGAACGACTATGATCATGTTGTACTGAAATTCAAGAAGGCATTGTCATATAATGAATCAGCTGTGGTTCATTTTCATGCAAACATGGACGATGTGGACAATACCGCACAACCGCATCTTGATGTCAAAGTTGAAGAACCTATCAGTGTTGTTGATTTTCGTGTAATACTGACATATAAAGATTCAAATTTCTCTGAGAAAGCACGGTTCATGAGAAAACCTATTAACAGTGGGATCCCGACAGATTATCAAGTACTTGAAACGATTACTTTCAATCCGAATTCCAAAAGTTATGAGCATGTCCTTACGAATCCAGAAGTAGGATATTTTTATCGTTTGGAATGGGAGAAATAAATCCGGAATTTGTTTAATTATAGCTGCTCTTCTTCAGTATTGGTGAGTACGAGGGGAATGTGACGATTTATATAACGGCATACATAGGGCGATGTTGTTGCGTGCGATGGCAATGCCGACGGTTGGGGGGAACGGGCTTGTGCGGCTGCACTTCCGTCGGCTTGATTTTTTGGATACTTTTTTATCAAGAAAAAAGTATCGGAAAATTGGCACATTAAAAAAATTTGTATCTTTGCATCCTTAACCCTAAAAATAATATTGTCATGAAACTCTTGCTGATCAGTAATTCCACGAATTATAAGGAACAGTACCTGGGCTGGTGCATGCCCTTGATTGCTGAATTTTTGAAAAACGAGAAGAAAAACATCCTCTTCTTCCCTTACGCAGGTATCAATATCGGCGGAAAAGCTTACCCCGAAAGCTATGACGCTTATACCGAACGCGTTCAGAAAGTTTTCAAGGATTTCGGTTTCAAGGTGACATCCATCCATAAAGCCAAAAATCCCGTGGAAGCGGTCAACAAGGCCGATGTGATTATGGTGGGAGGTGGCAACACCTTCCATCTGGTTTCAGAGATTCATAAATATAAATTGATTGAGCCTGTGAGACGCAAAGTGCTGGAAGGCACGCCTTTCCTAGGGTGGAGCGCGGGTTCCAATGTGGCTTGTCCCACCTTGCGTACCACCAACGACATGCCCGTGGTGATGCCAGAGAGTTTCGACTGCTTTGATTTCGTTCCTTTCCAAATCAATCCCCATTATATTGATCCGTATCCGGAAAAAATCAACGACGCCATCCGTCATGGCGGGGAAACCAGACAGGTGAGAATCGAAGAGTTTTTGGCTGTGAACCAGGAGATTACCGTGGCGGGTTTGCGCGAGGCTACGGCATTGTGGGTGGAGAACGACCGCATCACGCTGAAAGGCGAGCGTCCGATGCGTGTGCTGAAATTCGGCAAGGCTCCCCGCGAAATCAAACCCGAAACCACTTTCGATTTTGCCCTGAACCCTATTAAGAAGTAACATATTATCGTGGAGACGTGGAGACGTTAAGGCGTGGAGACGTGGAATCAGAGAGAATATCTTATCTTAACTAATGCACGAAGTGCATGTCTTAACGCCTTAACGCCTTAACGGCTCAATAATCTAGCAAATATAAACAACAAATACGTAAATTATGGTTGACCTTTCTGTAAAATACATGGGCTTCAAATTACGCAGTCCGTTGATTCTGGGCAGTTGCGCACTGACCAAAGACATTGACAAACTCAAACAGGCCGAAGAGGCCGGTTTCGGTGCTGTGGTGCTGAAATCTATCTTCGAAGAGGAAATCCGCAACGAGGTGAACGCCGTCGTGGAAGACGATACCGCATTGATGTACCGTCAAGCATACGATTATATGGTGCAGTATCAGGAGATGGCTTCTTCTTCCAAGTATTTGGACTTAATTAAGGATGCAACAGAAAAATTGTCAATTCCGGTGATTGCCAGTGTGAACTGCGCTTCTCCGTCAGGTTGGACCAAGTATGCCAAAATGATTCAGGATGCCGGTGCCAAAGCATTGGAAATCAATTATTTTATTTTGCCTGCAAATTTTGAGAACAGCGCTGATTACTATTACGATTCATACATGGAATTGGTGGAGAATCTGAAAAATACAATCACAATTCCTTTTGCCCTGAAGGTTTCAACGTATTTCACCGATATGGCCTATTTCTTGCAGAAACTGTCCTATACTGGCATCAGTTCCTTGGTGATTTTCAACCGTTTTCATGCTCCTGATATAAATATCGACAAACTTGAATTTTCATCCACCAATAGCCTGGGTAATGAGTTTGAGCTGAGCAACACTTTGCGTTGGACTGGTTTGTTGAGCGGTCATCTGCGTTGCGATCTGTCGGCCACTACGGGTGTGCACGACAGTAAAGGTTTGATCAAACTGCTGTTGGCAGGTGCCAATAGTGTGCAGGCCGCTTCCGTTTTCTATCAGAAAGGCATTGGTTATGGTTCAACCATGCTGATTGAAATGAAGGACTGGATGGAGAAACACGGTTATAATTCAGTGGATGATTTCCGTGGCCTGATGAGTTACAAGAAAGTGGCGAATCCCGATTCTTATTTCAGAATCCAGTTCATGAAGCACATGGCAGGCATCGAATAAGATGAAAAAAAAACTGATTTATGGAATAGCCATCAGCATTTTGCTGCTTATGGCGTTGGGTATTGTGCTCTGGCATCACCATAGCACAAATAGTACGGACAATAGTCGCAAGGGCGATGTATCCGATGCAGAACTGCGCAAAGCGGAAAATCAGGTTGATGTGCATATCAAAAGGTATGAGAAAGATCTTTTTTCTCTTGACACTGAACATCTTAGCGAAGGCTTGAAACGAATATCCAAAGATTATCCTGCTTTGCTGATAGAGGACGGAGTTTGGAATGATCCGGAGATGATGCATCAGCTTAAGGCTTATATTTCTGATCCGATTATACGGGAAATTTATAATGATGTTGTATGTCAATTTCCTGACTTGAAGGATGTTGAGTCAGAACTGAATAAGGCGTTGGGTTATTATCTTACCTATTTTCCAAATGATACGATTCCTTCTTTTTACACGCTGGTGCCAGGGCTGAATACCGAAATGCCAACGATTTATGGCTATGGTGACGATGTTTTCATCCATCTGGATATGTATTTGGGCAAGGATTACAAATTTTATTCCCAAATTGGCATGCCCTTGTTCGTTTCACAACGTTGTGAAAAAAAGTATATCGCCACGGAGTGCTTTTCCAAAGCGTTGGTTTATAAACATCTGCCACAGAAAGCCCCTGTTTCTTTGTTGGATAACATGATTTTGGAGGGTAAAAGGTTGTATTTCACAGAGATGATGTTTCCAGATAAGGCGGAAATGGAAGTGATAGAATATTCTCCTGAAAAATATGAGTGGGCGGTGACTAATCAGGGAAAAGTGTGGGCTTATATTATTGAGAAAGACCATCTTTTTTCCAAACAAAATGAGATTATTCGCCAATTTGTGGACGACACTCCCTTCACAAAACCTTTTACCAACGACTCTCCAGGACGTATGGGTGCCTTTATCGGATGGAAAATTGTGCAGGCGTATATGGAGAATAATCCAGAGGTGAGTCTTCAAACATTGATGCAAGACATTGATTCCCAGTCAATCCTGAATAAATCAGGGTATAAACCCAAGAACAGATAAGGATAGTTGTAAAAATAATGCAAATATTTTTATCAACAATTACAAAACGTAACAATATTATTTGTATCTTTGCAGTGAATTTAAAAACTAAATGATATGTCAGGAGTAAACAAAGTTATTTTAGTGGGGCGTTTGGGCAAGGATCCCGAAGTCCGCACGTTTGAAGGAGGTGTCAAGAAGGCCAATTTCACCATGGCCACATCCGAGTACCGCAAGGACAAGGATGGCAACCGGGTGGAGATGACCGAATGGCACAACATTGTCTGTTGGCGCAACTTGGCGGAAAATGCCGAGAAGTATCTGGTCAAGGGCAAAATGATTTATGTGGAGGGTAAGCTCCGCACGCGCAGTTGGGACGATAACGGCTCGAAGCGTTACATTACGGAGATTGAGGCTTCCACGTTCACCATGCTGAGCAGCAAAGCGGAGGATACGGAACAAAAGGTGGAGAATATGGCCGCTGCCGCTGCCGCACCAGTTCCACCGCAGCCGCCCGTGGAGGAGAACTTCCCGCCTGAAACTGACGACCTGCCATTCTAAAAGCATGTTGCAAGGCTACAAAAAGGATTGAGGATTAAGAATTGTAAATTCCCCTTCTTTTAGAAGGGGTGGCCGTAGGCCGGGGTAGTAACATAAACACGTATGCGAACCCCACAAATTTAATTCTTAATCCTCAATTTTCAACTTTCAGTTTTCAGTTTTCAACTTTCAGTTCGGTTGTAGCCCCGCTGGGAATCGAACCCAAATCTCAGGTTTAGGAAACCTCCGTTCTATCCATTGAACTACAGGGCCATTTTTGCGGCTGCAAATTTACTTCATTTTTCTTTATCTTCGACCAAATAAAAAAAAATGTTATCTTTGCCGCCGGTTTTTAAAAAGTGTCATTATGTCAAACGAGAAATTTGCCATCATCGGTGCCGGCCATTTCGGTTCAGCTATAGCCACTGCCTTGTCCGAGAAGGGTGCCGAGGTGCTTGTCATAGATTCCGATATCAATGTGGTACAGGATATATCCGAGGATGTGGCCTATTCTGTATGTATTGATGCGACCAACAAACGAGCCTTGATAGGTGAAAATATCCAGGAGTTTGACGCCGTGATTGTCACCATCGGCAATGATTTTGTCAAACGTCTGCTCTGTGCTGCCAATCTGCTCGACCTTAACGTGAAGCGTATCATTTGCCGTTCCATGGGAGAAAGTCAGCGTATCATCCTTGGCAAAATGGGTATCACTGAGTTTTTATCACCGGAGGATGAAATCGGCAAACTCTTCGCCGAACGTCTGATGAACCCCAGCGTGTTGTCATACCTGCAGTTGCCCGATGAGTACCGAATTGCCGAGATTCTGACTCCGCAGCGACTGGTGGGACTGACCATCGGTGACATCAACTTTCGTGACAACCACCACCTGAGTTTGATTACCATCCGCCGCGCTTTTGAGGAGCTGGTGGAGGACAGGATCGGCCAGGCGGAGCATATTGTCGGTGTGCCGGAGAACACCACGCAGATCAAAGAAAAAGATGTGTTTGTGTTATTTGGAAAATCACGTGATATTGAGAACTTCATCAAGGTCAATCAATAAAAAAGTGCTATGACCGATACACTCGGAAAGAAGATAAAAACCAAAGTGAATTTGCATATTGTTAAGCGAAAACGTTCGGTTATCAATACAATGCATGTTCTCAGTTTTATCGTTTCGGTGATTACAATTGCGGCTATCATCATCTACCATGGCTGCTATTTGCGGGCCTCCGTCATCTCCTTTATCCGGGGTCTGGTATATTTCAGCCTTGCATTCTATATTTTCAAATATTTCCTGCTGATGCTGTATTCGCTGCACAAGCTCGAATACATCCGGAAATCGTGGTTTGAGTGTATTATCATTGCTGTTTTGCTGATACATTTTATACTTTATGGGCTTTTTGGCTGGGATGTGTTCCAGTTCAAGCAATATGAGAATGCCTATATCCTTTGTATTCAGCTGTATTTCTTTGTTATCATGCTGATAGAATTTTCCAAAGCGAGTACGCTGTTGGGAAAGTTTAACCTCAGTCCGCCTTTCCTCCTGATGTCCTCATTCTTCATCCTGATAGTGATGGGTACCATTTTGTTGGTGCTGCCGCGTATGACCACGCATCCCATCTCTTTCACAGATGCACTTTTTACCGCAACCAGTGCCAGTTGTGTCACCGGTTTGACGGTGCTGAGTACGGCGCATGATTTTACCTTTCAGGGCCAGGTGGTCATCATGATTCTTGTGCAGTTGGGAGGTATGAGCATTCTATCGTTTGCTACGTTTTTCACTACCTTTTTGTCGCGTTCTTTCGTAGGTTTGCGTTATCAATATATGGTGAGAGATATGGTGTCTGCCAACAGATTGTCAGATTCATTCTCGCTTTTGCGACAAATTATTCTTTTTACATTTATCATCGAGGCTTCAGGGGTGCTGATGTTTTATATGTATTGGCGTACTACAGGCTTCTTTGACGGCACAGGCACCACGTTTTTCTACTCGTTGTTCCATGCGGTGTCGGCTTTCAACAACGCGGGTTTTGCGCTTTGGGATGCCGGCTTCAATGACGCGCAAATTTGCAATAGCTTCTTCCCGCAAACCATCATTATGATTTTAGTCTTTTTCGGCGGTATAGGTTTTGTTACTATCAGCGAGTTTTTCAGTCCGGCAGTGATTCGGGAAAGAAAAAAATACCGTTGGAAAAAGCTTTCGCCAGGTACCAAGATTGTTTTGCTGACCACTTTCGGCATCATTATTGTGGGTACTTTGCTGTTTTTCGCATTGGAATACCGTCACTCACTGGCGGCAAAGAACACGCTGGTGGACAAGATCTTCGCCAGTATGTTCCAGATTATTTCGGGACGAACGGCGGGTTTCAATATCATTGATGTCAATGCGATTTCAATACCGGGTATGTTGTTGGTGATGCTCATCATTTTTATCGGAGCTTCACCGGGTTCTACCGGAGGTGGTATCAAGACCACCACTTTCTTTGTGCTGATCAAGTCAGTGATGGCCACTATCAAGGGAAAACAGCATATCGAATTTGACAAGAAAACGATACCATTCAATTTGGTAGATAAAGCCTATTCCATTGTGGTACTGTCTGTTGGCATTATTTTTTCTTCCGTTTTTGTGCTGGCATTATTGGAGCCCGAGACCAATTTGATCAATATCATGTTTGAGTCTATCTCTGCCTTTACCACCTGTGGTTTGTCCACCAATGTGCAGGCTGCTTTCTCAGATCCCGGGAAATGGGTGCTGATTGTTGACATGTACATCGGGCGTATAGGTACATTGACCATTGCTTACGCATTGGGACAACGTAACAAGGAGTCGAGACACATGTATCCGGAGACGTATTTTATGATTGGTTAGAAAAGTTTAGGAGGTTAGGAGGCAAGAATTGTTAATCCCATAATCCTGTAATCCCGTAATCATTCAATACTCTAATCCATTAATCTCCTTCGTAATATCCGAACCTCTTCATCAGCAGGTCGCTGTTGCGCCAGTCTTTCAGTACTTTGACGGAGATGTCCAGATAGACATGTTTGCCTAAGAACTCCTCAATGGCGGTGCGGGCTTCCATACCCAGGCGTTTGATGGCTGTCCCTTTGCTGCCAATGATGATGGCCTTCTGAGTTTCCCGTTCCACATACAGCATGGCACCGATGCGGATGAGGTCTTCCTCTTCCTTGAAACTTTCAATCTCCACCTGTACGCTGTATGGAATTTCCTTTTTGTAGAGCAATAACAATTTTTCACGGATGATTTCTGACACGAAGAAGCGGGTGGGGCGGTCGGTGAGCTCATCTTTGGGGAAATAGGCGGGAGAAATGGGCAAGTTGTTCTTGATTTTCTCCACCAGCTCTGGAATGTTTTTGTCATCTCTGGCAGAAATCTCCACGACATCGGCTTTGGGCAAAAGTTGCTGCCAATGCAGTTTCGTTGCTTCGATTTGCTCGGGGGTGGCCTTGTCTATTTTGTTAATAACCAGTATGATGGGAAGTTCCATCACATTGAGTTTGTCAATAATCTCTTGATTATAGTGGGTCTCACCACATTCCACAAGGTACAAAATCACGTCCGCGTCTTTGAGCGACTCGGTGACGAAGCGCATCATCATTTCCTGCATTTTGTATGCGGGGGTGAGGATGCCGGGCAGGTCGGAATAGACAATCTGAAAGTCATCGCCATTGACAATGCCCTTGATGCGGTGGCGGGTTGTTTGAGCCTTGGCGGTGATAATGGACAGGCTTTCGCCTACCAGACGGTTCATCAGGGTGCTTTTCCCTACGTTCGGATTGCCGATAAGGTTGACAAATCCTGCTCTATGTGTAGTGTTTTCCATGCTTTTCAAGCGGTTAATCGGGGTTAGTAGAATAGGTTTTCAGCAGAGGTTTCCCGTCCTGCGTAAATTCCAGATAACTGTAATGTCTGATCCAGTCGCCAGTATTGAAATAGACAGCCTTGTCACCGATGTTTTTTTCAATCACCAGATGCCGATGCCCATAAATGAAATAATCAACATCCTCATTTTTAACTGTTTCCTGACAATACTGCACAATATATTCTTTGTCGTCTCCCATGTAATGTTCTTCCTCGGCAGAAGTCATGGCGCGGCTTTTGCGGGAGAAGAAGCGGGCGATGGCGAAGCTTTGGCTTGGATGCAGGCAGCTGTATAAAACTCGATTGGGTCGGAAGGCGAAGACTGCCTTTATGAATTTGTAGCCGTGGTCTTTGGGACCAAGCCCGTCGCCGTGACCGACCAAGCATCTCTTTCCGTTGATGACAAAGGCCTGTTGTTTTTTGAAGACGATGGCACCAAATTCGGTGCTGAAATAATCCTGTACCCACATGTCGTGGTTGCCCGTGAAGTAGTAAATGACAACGCCTTTTTCGTGCATTTCGCGCAGTTTGGCGAAGAGTAGGTAATAGCCGCGGGGCACCACATCCTTGTACTCGAACCAGTAGTCAAAGATGTCACCCAAAAGAAACAGATGGGTGCAGCGGTCTTGGATTTGGTTGAGCCAGCTGATGATTTTCCGTTCGCGGCGGTCGCTTTCCTCACGATTCGGCGCCCCCAGATGGAAATCAGAGGCGAAGAAAACGTTGCCGTTGATGGTGATAGGCTGTTGGAAAGCGGTCATTTTTAGGTTAAATGGAATTAAACTGCAAAAATACTGAAAAAATACATATCTTTTTCCGTTACTTTTCGCTTGATTGAAAAGTAAACAAAAGATCAAGCGACGGTAAGTACAGCCACACAGGCCCATACGCCCCAACCGTCGGCAATGCCTCCGCACGCAGCTTCAGAACTTATCTGATTCCTCATCCTGTAATCCTGTAATTCTGTAATCTTGTAATCCAAAAACTTCTCACCCTTTCACCTTCTAACCCTATAATCTCACTGCACACCGCTCAATCAACAGCACCCCACTCACGGACCAGTGGCTGAAGCTACCGCCCAAAGGTTCGCCTTGGGGAATGGCGACGGTAATTGTGTGAGTGCCAGGTTCTAAGCCGCTGAGATCGAAATAGACGGGCTGTGTGGCGGTGCCAGGGCACCAGCCGCTGCGGGAGTAGTCGCTGCTGGACATGCCGTTCCAAAAGTTGCCGCTCACGGGGTTCCATTCGCGATAGCGACCACAGTCGCAACGCCACGGCGTGTATGTAAAAGCAGGCTTTCCGTCAATCAGGATGGTGTTGGTCTTGGGGGTGAACTCGTCGCCGCCATCCCAACCACCATGGCCGGTACTAATGTAACGCAGGCGTACTTTCTCATCTTTATCTGCAATATAGAAGCTGGTAGTCAAACTGTCAGTAGCGAACAATTTGCCGTAATTCTGTCCCGCCATCTCCAGCACATTGCAAGTGTTGAAAAGAGAATAGATGTTTCCCTGCTTTTCTTTACTGCCATCTTCCCATAACTCGCTGCCTGGGTAGGATTTGATATCAAGAGTTACCTTGTGGCCTCCACCGTCGTAATTGCCAATCCATATTCCAATCCATACTTCATCTTGTAGCAGTGGAGCCAAATCCGTCACTTCCTGTTTGAAATAGGTCTCGTCAGCCCATTCGAGGCCGTCTATTTTAACACGGTCGTTGAAATGTCCCATTCCGAAGGGCGTGAAGAAGCGCATCAGTTCCACAGGAGGCTGGTAAACGAACGAGGAAATATAATATTCTTTCAAATGGCTTACGGCAGAAATGATTCCCTGATATTTCTGTCCGTCCTTCCCCAAAAAAACAGGCAGGGAATCCGGATGATTGTTGATGCCGTCAAAGAAATTAGGCTCAAGTTTATTTTCGGCCCCAGGAATGACAAACACGCTTCCCGTGCGGTCGTAGGCATCACCGTTGCTGCGTTGGTGCAATTCAATGAAGGTTTGGTAGTGGCCCGGAAGTTTCGGAAGACGCACACGCTTCAGGGCAAGGGTACCACCAGCGAAGTGCAGCACACTATCAAAAGGAGTGTTGGTACGGTAGTTGCCTTCTATATGATTATTTTTTTGTCCCCAACTCAATTGTACATCATCGAAAATACGTGTGGTGATAACGAGTTTCTGTTTCTTGATTTGGGATAGTTCACGGCCTGTGACACGCTGGCAATTTATATAACCATTCCAAAAGGACACGATACCCGCCTGCTTCCAAAATTCTGTTTTGGCCAGTTGCAAGTAAGTTTGGTTGTTTCGTTTGAAACAAACCACAATCCCTTTGAACCGTCCGTAGTAGGGCAGTGGGTTGATGTCGTATGGATAGTCCTGCACAAAGAATTCCAGCGTGTTGCTGTTGATGTGGCAGGTGTAGCGGGTGAGTCCGTTCACGCGGGCGGTGTCGTAGGCGATGTCGCTGCGACTGAAGGCGGAGACGACCTCGTAACAGTCCTCTTGTTCTGTGCCGGTGAATTTTGCCAGCTGGAAGGTGCTGTCCATATCCAGGTTGACGATGGTGGCCTCGCGGGCATAGCCGGGCACAAAGGGTCCTGTGCTTTCTTCCGACTGTATCTGGTATTCAGGATAATTCAACACGATTTTCATGAGCGAGGTGTCGATGCTTTCCCCATAATCGTAAATTTCGTAGTTGAAAAGGTTGGCGTTCTTGGCGATTTTCACAGGATTTGACTGTGCGAAAGCTGCTGTGGCAAGACAACAGGTTGCTACAAAAAGGATTGCTATTTTTTTCAAGGCTTGAATGTTTTGTGCAAAAATAAAAAGATTTTATCAATTATGCAAGTGTGTCATTCGGGGATTTTATGTACCTTTGCAACAAAACTCAAACTATACTATGAAAAAAACAATCTTCATCATCCTGCTCATGGCGCTTACAATTCCAATGTTTGCCCAAACTACCGTTCGTCAGAAAGATCAATGGGGAACGAAGTTGTACTATATTGATAACCATACGATTAGGCAGAAAGACCAGTGGGGCGAGAAACTGTTGTATTTTGATGGGAAAACAGTGAGACTGAAAGATCAATGGGGTGAGAAGTTGCTTTATTTTGATGGTAATACGGTGAGACTGAAAGACCAGTGGGGAGAAAAACTCCTGTATTTCGATGGTAATAAAATCAGGCAGAGAGATCAGTGGGGAGCGGTCTTGTATTACATTGACGGACAATATATCAGGTTGAGAGACCAGTGGGGAGATAAGATTTTCTATTTCGACGCCAAGCCAGTGCGTTGGGTCATTGCCTGTTTGGTGTTATAGTTCTGAAAAAATAGGGCGTTTCCCGTCAGGTTTAACCCAATATGTAGATGAACTGGTTAAGTTTATGTGAATTACATTGAGATAATCAAATCAAAGGTGTTTTCTGGAACTACAATATCTGATACGATATTGCAAAAAAAAAGTTTAGTAAAATAAACTTTTCTTTTATTTTGTATGAGAAAATAGTGTATTTTTGCCGCCCCAAAAGTTTAATATAATAGACCGTATGGATATTAGAGAAATTTTGAAAAAACGCAGAACAATCCTGAATATTTCTCAGGTGGATCTGGCTGAAAAGGCGGAGGTGAGTTTAGCCACCGTCAAGGATATTGAAAGAGGCAAGGGCAATCCTTCGCTACAAACAATCAGGAAATTACTATCCGTACTGGGCATGGAGATAGAATATAAGATCAAAAATCTTGAAACAAAATTAAAAAAATAAACACCTATGAAAAAAAGAAACTTTTTGTATGTTTGTGTCCTGCTGACGGCTGTGTTGCTGACGGCCTGCAACAAAGATGTGAAAAAAATCACCGGTGACTACAGTTATAAGTTGTCGGGTGTGGTGAATTTTGAGGATGCTGATGGTAACCAAACCAATATTCTGGCCTCAAAAAGAGGTCAGATGAACATTGTGGCGGATAAAAAAGAGGGGAAGGGGGCTGTTATTGTCACTTTCAACGAGATGAATGGTGGTGCGTACTCCTGCACTGGCAAGGTAGAAGGCAACACCATAGTCTTTAATCCTTACGAGTTCAGCACTCGTTTCACTTCTGCCGATTCAGTGGTGGATCTTATTCAGATAGGACATGTCTATACCATTCAATCGCGGGGCGAAGGTCAGATTCATGACAATATCATCCTGATGGAAGAGCAATGGATGGGCAGACCGGAAAATGGCGACATGATTCGCATGAAAGCTGATAAAATCACTTTGCTGGCTGAAAAAAACTAAATGTAACTATTTGATAATGAATACTATGAAATGTAAATTCTGGAACAAAAGAATACTGTTGCTCATCATCGGTGGGGTCATGTTGTTGTCGCTGACTTCATGTAAGCACGGTGAAAAAGCGGACAAGTCCGAACCAATCAAGGTGAGTGTCATCACGATTGACACAGTGCGAAGCGGCATGGTGCGCACCTACGTGGGCGAGATTGAGGAGAGATTGTCGTTGTCGTTGAGTTTTGCGGCGGGTGGCAAGGTGGAGAAGGTGCAGGTGCACGAAGGGGACTATGTGCGAGAGGGCCAGCTCTTGGTGACGGTCAACACCGCTACGGCCCGTAACGCCTATAATTCCGCCAAAGCGCAGTTGGAGCAGGCCGAGGATGCTTATCGCCGCTTGAAAATCGTGTATGACCAGGGCAGTTTGGCCGAGGTGAAATGGGTGGAGATGCTGACCAATCTGGAGAAAGCACGCTCGCTGGAACAAATTGCGAAAAAACAGCTGTCGGATTGTGAACTGTATGCGCCAGCCTCGGGTGTGATTGGCAAGTGTAATGCCCGTGCCGGGGTGGGCCTCCTGCCCGGAGAACCAGCCGTCACTTTGCTGGACGTGAGCGAGGTATCTGTTACTTTTGCTGTGCCAGAAAGCGAGATTTCCTCCTTGCCTCTGGGCCGTGAGACCAGTATCATCATTCCTGCTTTGAACGATATGGTACTCAAAGGGACGGTGAGCGAGAAAAGTATCACTTCCAATCCTGTGGCTCATAGCTATCAGGTAAAAATAGCCCTGCCTAACGCTAATCGGAAATTACTGCCAGGCATGGTGTGCAAGGTGGAGGTTAACCAGCCGAATGAGATGGGCTTTGTTATTCCCGCCAATTGCGTGCAAACCCGTCCTGAAGGGTTGAGCGTATGGGTGGTATGCGATGGCAAGCCCGAGCGGCGCATTATCACCACTGCCGAATATGTGGTGAACGGGGTGCTGGTGCTCGACGGCCTGCACCAGGACGACACGTTGATTGTGGAAGGCCAGCAGAAGTTGTTCACGGGGGCGGAAATCACTTTCAATTAGCAAATTAGAAAATGAAGGTAACTAATAAATTCGTCAAGACGTCAAGGCGTTAAGATATGCACTACGTGCATTCGTTAAGACGAAATCCGTTTCCACGTCTTAACGCCTCCACGCCTTAACGGTTAAACAAATTATCAATTGTCAACTATCAATTAAAATACTGTGGCAAAAAAAACTAATCATATCCAATCCGCCATGCGCTATCACAAGATCGTGTTCCTCATCGTGTCTTGTTTGGTGGTGCTGGGCTTTTACAGTATGACGAAGATGAACAAGGACGAGTTTCCTCAGTTCACTATTCGTCAGGGTGTAGTGGCCGCCGTGTATCCTGGAGCTTCCGCCAAGGAGGTTGAGGAACAGGTGACCAAGCCTTTGGAGAATTTTCTCTTCACTTACGAGGAAATCGACAAGGAGAAAACCCGTTCGGTGTCCGAAAACGGCATCGTCTATATCTTTGCGGAGCTGCGAACCAGTGTGCAGGAAAAGGACGAGGTATGGTCGAAAATCAAGCACGGGCTCACTTTGTTCAAGAAGACCTCTCTGCCGGCTGGTGTGCTGGAGATTGTGGTGGTGGACGATTTCGGCAACACTTCTTCCATGCTGCTGGCCGTGGAATCGTCAGAACGTACTCCGCGTGAGCTGGAGTCGTATGCCGACCAAATCAACGAGCAGTTGCGTACCATACCTTCTATGGGAAATCTGAAAATCCTGGGCCAGCAGAACGAGGAAATCGCTGTGCTGATTGATCAGGAGAAATTGGCCGCCTACGGCATTAGCCAGCGCTCGTTGCTCGTGGAATTGTCCACCCAGGGTTTCCGAACCATTGGTGGCACCATCAAAAATGAGGCGGGTGAGGCGATGGTCCACTTGTCCATTCCCTATCAGTCTGAATACGAAATCGGAGAACAGATTATTTATGCCGACCCCACGGGTAATGTCATCCGTTTGCGTGATATCGCCAGGATTGAAAGGCGTTATGCCAAGCCCGACAGTTACGTGAAATACGATGATGAGCGAACGGTGATCATTTCCATGGAAATGGCTCCTGGCAACAATATTGTGGCTTTCGGCAAAGAAGTGGAGAAACGGCTGCAAGCTGTTCAGAAAAAGTTGCCTGCTGATGTGCAAATCCATAAAATCACCAACCAGCCCAAAGTGGTCAACGATTCAGTGTTGTCGTTTTTGCGTGACTTGCTGATTTCCATTTTGGTGATTATCTTTGTGATGATCATGATGTTCCCTCTGCGCACGGCGTTGGTAGCCAGTACCAGTGTCCCCGTTTGTACCGCTGTGACGCTCGGTTTTATGTATTTATTTGGTATAGAATTAAATACGGTTACCTTGGCGGCTTTGATTGTGGTGCTGGGTCTGATTGTGGACGATTCGGTAATTATCATTGACGGTTATGTTGATTTCCTGAACGAGGGCCATTCCCGTTGGTATTCGGCGGTCACCAGCTCCATGCAGCTGTTTGTGCCTATGTCGTTGGCCACTTTGGCCATCTCAGGTATGTTTTTCCCCATGACCAAGATTATTACAGGTCCGCTGGGCGATTTTGTGCAGCTTTTCCCGTGGACCATCACTTTTGCCTTGGTGGCTTCTATCTTCTATGCGGTCTGGGTGATTCCGTTTTTGTCAACGCAATTTATCAAACGTCGTCTTCCTGATCAGCAAATCGGAAAGTTCGAGAAAATGCAAAATAAGTTTTTTGATTTGTTGCAAGGAACATATAATAAGATACTGCGACGCTGTTTCAGACATCCGGCATTGACTATCCTGGCTTCCGTCACCGCAGTATGCTTGGGCGTTTTCCTGTTTTTGCATTTGGATGTCCAGATGTTGCCCAAAGCCGACCGAAACAGTTTTGCGGTGGAAATCCATTTGGCAGAGGGCAGTTCGTTGGCACAGACTGCGGAGCTGGCCGACAGTTTGAGCAGTATTTTGCGGAAAGACCCCAGAATAACGGGTATTACCTCGTTCGTAGGCTGTTCTTCTCCACGTTTTCATGCCACTTATGCTCCGCAGATGGCCAAGAAAAACTATGCTCAGTTCATTGTCAATACTACCGGTGAAGATGATACCAGGGCATTGTTGAAAGAATACGGGCCCAAATACGAGCATTATTTCCCGAATGCGTACGCCCGCTTCAAGCAGATGGACTACCAGGCGGTGGGCAATCCTATCGAGATCCGTCTGTCGGGTGATGATTTGGATTCGCTGAAGCTGGTGGCCGATTCTTTGAAATCTTATCTGAGCACCTTGCCGGAGCTGACTTGGATACATTCTGATTTGGATGAGACCAGTCAGAATGTGAAGGTGGTGCTGAATACCGACGAGGCCACTCGTTTGGGTGTCACACAGAGTATCTTGTCCATTTATCTGTCATCGGTACTGGGAGGACAAACGCTGACTACCGTGTGGGAGGGCGACTATAAGGTGCCGGTAATGTTGTACTCCTTGCAGGAGAATGGGGATATGTCGTATCAGGATTTGGGCAAATTGATGATACCGACTTCCATTCCGGGTACCTGGGTGCCTCTGCGACAGGTGGCTACCATCATTCCTGACTGGCATGACGCTTCTATCAACCGGCGCAACAGTGTGCGTACGGTCACTGTGGCCGCCGATCTCAAATACGGCATCAGCGAACCATCGGTTACCAAGAAAATCAAAGCTTATCTGAATTCTGATTTCCTCAATTATAAACCTGAGAATATGACGATGGAGTATGGCGGCCTGGATGGGGCAAACCATGATGTGATTCCGCAGATTGTGGTTTCTATTATCGCGGCTTTGCTGGTGATGTTCGCCTTCTTGTTGTACCATTTCCATCATATCAAGCTGGTGATGCTGAACATGTCGGCTTCTTTCATCTGCATTTTCGGTTCCACCTTGGGCTTGACCCTGTTTGGACTGGACTTCAGTATCACGGCGGTTTTGGGCTTGGTGAGCTTGATAGGTATTATTGTCAGAAACGGCATCATTATGTTCGAGTATGCGGAAAGCCTTCGTCACGACAATCACCTGTCGGCGAAAGAGGCTGGTTTTGAGGCAGGCAAGCGGCGTTTGCGCCCTATTTTCCTTACGTCTGCTGCCGCTGCTTTGGGAGTTGTGCCGATGATTATTGCCCATACCTCCCTTTGGATGCCGATGGGTGTGGTGATTTGCTTTGGCACCATCTTCTCCTTCCCCTTCGTGGTCACCCTGCTGCCCGTTTCCTACTGGCAGCTCTTCGAAAGCCACGACCGGAAAATGAATTTCAAATTGGTGAAACATCTGAAAAAACACATGCTTTCGTAGTTTGCAGGGGTCAGGTGACAAGTTACAGAATATAAATTGGAAATAATGGATAACTATAAGTTCTTAAAGATGTGCCGAAGGCACAATATTCTATTAACCCCGCACAAGCGCGATAGCGCGCAGTGTGGGGCAAGGAAGATAAATGTCTGGTATGCGTGCCGAAGGTACGCTACATGGCATGACATGAAAAAAATTATCCTGTTGGGAATCATTTTATGGATGCTTGTTCCTCTCCTTTCGGCGCAGCCGTTGTCATTGGACAGCTGCAAGTCGATGGCCCTTCGCAACAACGCCACGGTGAAAAACGCCACCTTGGATGTGTTGGTGGCCCGCCAGGTGCGGCAGCAAGTGCTCACCAAGTATTTTCCCAATGTCAGTGCTTTGGCGGGCGGCTATTACGCTTTGAATCCTTTGGTGGAGTTTGGCATTGATGATATCGGAAATGCCGAAGCTCGCCAGTGGCTGCATAATATGTATGCCGAATATGGGGCGGCTTTGGGCTTGCCCAACTCTTTGTCTATGTGCGAAAAAGGTTATACAGTTGGGGTTACCGCCGTGCAGCCTGTCTTTATGGGCGGACAGATCGTCAATGGCAGCCGTCTGGCGAAGCTGGGAGAAGAAGCTGCCATTTTGCAGCAGGAGTTAACCTGCGACAAACTGCTGCAGCAGGTGGAGGAGACTTATTGGTTGGTGGTGTCGTTGCAGGACAAAAAGCAGACTATAGAGCAGGCCATGGTCTTTTTGGATACCCTTGACCGTGATGTGACCGCCGCTTTTAATGCTGGTTTGGTGACCCGGAATGACAAGCTAAAAGTGAGCCTGAAACAGCATGATTTGCAATCCAATATGCTGAAGGTGAACAATGGTATCACGCTGGCTACCATGGCATTGTGCCAATTGGTGGGCACGGAGTATTCTGAGCAATTATGGTTGAGCGACAGCATTGCTGATGTTACTGCAATCTATCCGCAGAAAGATGCCGCCGCTGCCGTGGCTGGCCGTAAGGAGTATCAGCTGTTGAATCTGAATGTAAAGGCCGAACAGTTGAAAAAAAAGGTTCTGATAGGGGAGACCTTGCCCCATCTGACAGTGGGTCTGGGAGGCTCGTATGGTCAGCTGGTTTTCGACCGTTCGAAATTTAATGGTCTGGCATTCGCATTGTTGCAAGTGCCACTGACCAACTGGTGGGAGGCTTCTACCAAAATCAAACAGCAGCAGTTGCAGATACAAAAAGCAGAGAACAACCGTGACGACCTGACTCGCAAGATGGAGCTTGAGGTGCGGCAGGCTTGGAACAACGTGTCGGAGGCTTATAGTCAGACAGAGCTGATGAAAGCTACGGTGCACGATGCCGAGGTGAATTTGGAGACATCTGCCACCAACTATCGGGCGGGGTTGATTCCGATTTCAGACTTGCTGGAGGCGCAAACTATTCACCGCCAAGCCCAAGACCAACTTATTGATGCCAAAATCTCCTATCAAAACGCCCTGCTCCGCTATCAGCTTCTGACGGAAGGAAAGTAGGGAACAGGGTACAGTTTACAGGTGTCAGGTAGTAGGTTTAGGAATTTAAAATTCAAAATTTTGGAAGTTGTAGGAACATAGCCGACGGCTTTTCGTTCAGAAATGTTATCTGTACTCGCTCATTTGTCAATTCTAATTGAAGGAAGATTTTTCTTATAGAGACGCGTCATGGTATCAAATTTTATCGCCCTATCCTCCTTCTCCTCTATATTTCAAAAAAAATAGTACCTTTGCGGCTTCAAAATTTATGAGGAGACGGGATGGTGGTGAAAGGGATGTGTGTTTCTTGTAAATATTTTATAAACAATATAATATAGGATTTTGAAGCCAAAAAGACACGAAAAAGTATGGCAAAAATAAAGAATACTGTTGGGAAAAAGTGGGCTAAATTCTGCGGTTTTCTGCTACGGAAACTCGGCTGGACCAGTGTCGGAGGTATCATGGAAGGTGATAAGGCTATTGTGTTGGGTGTTCCGCATACGTCCATGATGGATTTCCCTATCTGTTACTTGTTCTATGCCCAATTTGGTGTGCTGGCACATATCATAATCAAGAAAGAGTTTTTCTTCTGGCCGCTAGGACCCATTTTGCGGGCCTTTGGCGGTGTGCCTGTCGATCGGCGTAATCCCGCCGCTACGGTGAAAAGCATCATCAAGACTTTCAATGAGAATGAGTTTTTCCATCTGGCCATCGCTCCCGAAGGGACCCGCAAACCGGTGAAAAGATGGAAAACAGGCTTCCACCTGATTGCCCGTGAGACCGGTGCCAGCGTGTATGTCGGTTATTACGACTGGGGCCGCAAAGAAATTACGGTGGGAAAAAAGTGGGAACTGACAGATGATGCCAATGCCGACATGAAACGTATTCAGGAATATTATGAGACTTTAGGCCTTCAGGGCAGACATAAAGAAAATTATATAACCCATTGATGATTATATATGAGTAAGAAAACGAAGAGTCCTTATAAAGTTAGGAATAGTCACAGAGAAACTTATTGCACCACCCTTAACAAAGTCTTCAAATACACGACCACGGTCTATTGGGACCGTACCATGGCACAGTTTGTAGATGGTGGACAGAAATACACCTATAGTAGCTTTAAAGAGAAGTGTAATATGCTGTCAACCAGATTGTCACGTTTCGGCATTTCGGCAGGTGACCGTGTGGCCATCCTGTCGCAGAACATGCCCAACTGGACACTGGCATTCTTTGCCACCACGGCCTACGGGCGTGTTTCAGTGCCAATTCTGCCCGACAGCTCCGAAAAAGAGGTGACCAATATTCTGTCCCATTCGGAAAGCAAGGTGATTTTTATCTCCAAACGATTGTTGTATAAACTCACTCAGGAGTGCATCGACAAGCTGACGTTGGTGGTGGATATTGAAACCCTGGAGTTTATCAAGTGTCGAAAAGAGGATTTCCGTTGCGACGGCTGGATCAAAGACCCGCAACCCGACGATTTGGCCACGATTATCTATACTTCAGGAACTACCGGGAAAGCCAAGGGCGTAATGCTGAGCCACAGGAATATCTGCCACAATCTGGTGGCTTCGTTCAAGGCACAGCCCTGCTTCAAGAACGATCGGTTCCTGTCTATCCTGCCGATGTCGCATGCTTACGAAATGTGCGTGTCCAGCTTTTATTCCATGTATGTGGGTGCCTGCTGCTACTACATTTCCAAACCTCCCACACCTTCCGTTTTGTTGCCGGCCATGCAAAAGGTGAAACCCACCGTCATGCTTTCGGTGCCGCTGATTATCGAGAAAGTGTATCACAACAGTATCGTTCCTACCATTGAGAAGAGCCGTGTGCTCAAGTGGATGGACCAGCATTTGCCCAGAGTTTTGTACTGGCTCATCGGCAAGAAATTGGTGAAAACTTTTGGTGGCAAACTGCGCTTTTTCGGAGTTGGCGGTTCCAAAATGGATCTCAAGGTGGAAGAGTTCCTGATCAAATGCCGTTTCCCGTACGCTGTGGGATATGGTCTTACAGAAACCGCCCCGCTGGTTTGCAATGTGTTGGTTAATAAGCGGAAACGATTGGGTTCTATCGGTGTGGCTTCGTACAAAGTGGATATTCGTCTCGACAATATGGATCCGAAAACGGGTGAGGGCGAGATTGTGTGCCGCGGCGATAATGTGATGCTGGGCTATTACAAAGACCCAGAGCGTACTGTACAGGTGCTGGACGAGGAGGGTTGGTTCCGTACCAATGACATCGCTACGGTGGACAAGGATGGTTATTACTACATCAAAGGCCGTTTGAACAACACGATTTTGGGTCCTTCGGGTGAGAATATTTATCCAGAGGAGATAGAGATGGTGATTAATGATATGGCTGGTGTGGATGAGTCACTCGTGATGGAGAAAAACGGAGAGCTGGTGGCTATGGTCAAGTTCGATGACAATGTGTTGAATTGGAATCAAGAGACTGAAGACCAGTGGTTTGAGAAAGCGGAAACTTTGAAGAAATCTGTGCTGGAGTTTGTCAACAAAACTGTTGGAAAGAACTCTAAGATCAACAAGGTGGAAGCCATGAAGGAACCGTTTGAGAAGACAGCTACCCAGAAAATACGCCGATATAAGTACAAGGTAGGTCAAGAGGGAATTGACGAGGAAGCAGAAATTGCTAAGGAAGATATGCCGAAAGAAGCACTGAAAGATAAAAATTTGGAAGTGCCGGAGAAAAAAACGTTGGATAACACTGGTCCTGCTGAAAGGGAAAATAAATAATATAATTTTCTGAAAATTAATAATTTAGAAAGATGACAATACAAGAGGAGATTGCGGAATTATTCTTCAAGAATAAAAAAACATTGGCAGTGGCGGAAAGCTGCACTGGTGGTTATCTGTCACATTTAATCACTTCTGTTCCGGGAAGTTCAGAGTTTTTCAAAGGTTCTGTGGTGTCTTACTCCAATGAAATCAAGCGTTCGGTGCTGAATGTGCGTGAACTGAATCTGAAAAAACATGGAGCCGTCAGCGAGTTTGTGGTGAACGACATGGCCATCAACACGATGGGCTTGTTCGATGTGGACTACAGTGTTGCCACTTCCGGTATTGCCGGTCCTGGTGGCGGCTCAGAGGAAAAACCCGTAGGGACGGTATGGATTTGTGTGGCCACGACCACTCGTTTCAACGCGCAACTGCACCACTTCGACCCGAATCTAAGTCGTGTGGAGATTATTCACAAGGCTGCCGAGACCGCCTTGCAGATGCTGAAAGAGGAGTTGCTAAAGGACCTCGGGGAGTAAATTTTTCCATTGGGCATCCGTAAGTTTGGCGCCAACTGTCTCGATAATGGCGGAGGACAAACGTGTGGCGATAAAGCCGCAGCGTTCAGTATCATATCCTTTCATCAAACCATACATAAAGCCGGCCGCATAAATGTCGCCTGCACCGTTGGTGTCAATACGCTTGGCATCTTGCGGAGGGATTACTGTGGTTTTTCCACCCATGCGTATGATAGAACCTTGAGCACCTAATTTCACAATGGCAATGGGACAATATTCGGAAAGAATGTTCAAGGCCTCTTCGTCGTCTTTGCCGGTAAAAGCTTTGGCTTCTTCCTGATTGGCAAAAATGATGTCAACATGATTTTTGAGCAGGTCCTTGAGGAAATCACGATGTTCTTCCACCATATTATAGCTGCCGAAATCCATAGCTACTTTCAGCTTGCAGTCTTTCGCAATCTGGCAAAGTCTATGGATAAGTTCGTGATTATAAATTAAATATCCTTCTATGTACAAATAGTCGTAATCTTTGAATACTTCGGGATTTAGTTCATTGGCAGTCATGGTGGCGGCGGCGCCGAGAAAAGTGGCGAAGGTGCGTTCGGCGTCGGGTGTCATAAAAGTGGTGGCGATGCCGGTGTCAATGTCGGAGTACAGCAGGTGCGGTGTCACATGGTAGCGCTGCATTTCCTCTTGGAAGAAACGTCCTGCTTCATCGTTGCTGACTTTTCCGATATAGCCGGCTTCGATTCCCAGACGTGCCAGGCCGTGGATGGTATTGGAGGTGGAGCCGCCGGTGGCGCATGTCTGCGGCTGGTTCTTGATGGCCGAGTGAATCATTTTTTTCCTTTCGCTGTCAATCATTTCCATTCCGCCCTTTTCCAAAGCGAATTGCTTTAACAAGTCTTCGTTTTCTAATTTGACGATAACGTCAACCAATGCGTTTCCGATGCCTACAATTTTTGCCATATTTCTGTTTTTTTCTTTTTTTGCTGACACAATGTGCCAACCCTACAATTATTAATTGTCAACTGTCAATTGTCAACTGTCAACTCTTCTTGCTGAACGCCAGTGCATAAATCTTGATCTGCTTAATCATTGATACCAATCCGTTGGAGCGAGTGGGGGAGAGGTGTTCTTTCAGTCCGATTCGGTCGATGTATTCCAAGTCGCAATCCAGAATTTCCTGCGGGGTGCGGCCCGACAGCACGCGAATCAGCAGGTTGATGATGCCCTTGGTGATGATGGCATCGCTGTCGGCGGTGAAATATACCAGGCCGTCGCGGTATTCGGCGTGCAGCCATACCTGTGACTGGCAGCCGGAAATCAGGTATTGCTCAGTCTTGTATTGTTCGTCAATCAGCGGCAATTCCTTGCCTAACTCAATGATGTAGTTGTACTTGTCCAACCAGTCGTCAAAAATCTCAAATTCTTCGATAATCTGCTGTTCAGCTTCCTGTAATGTCTGTGCCATAATTCTTTGGATATAAAATGCAAAAATACGAAAAATAATGAGTAAATTAATCAATTGGTAAATTAGTAAATAAAGTTCTTTCTTTTTTTCAAATTGGGCTGAATCAACAGAAAAAAGATGTACCTTTGCGCACTTTTTCAAAAATATAATCCAAAGAGATACACTATGTCTATCAAAGATTCCAGAGCAGCCAGTTTCCTAATTGTTGCTATCATCTATATCCTTGCGTTTTTCGTTGGTTATGCGGCATTTCAGCTCCCCTGCATGGCGGAGTGGCACTATTTGTGGCGAATGTTGGTGGCCGATGTGATGGCCACTGTTTTCGTGTGGCTATTCGGATTGGTATTCAAAAATGTCTCTGTTTATGACCCTTATTGGAGTGTGGCTCCTCCGGTCATGCTTACCGCTTGGGCTGTCGGCCAGCATTGTTGCGGCAGCGCCACTATCCTGTTACTGCTGGCGGTCTGGGTTTGGGGCATTCGCCTGACAGGCAACTGGGCCTATACTTTCAAGAACCTCAATGCGGAGGACTGGCGTTATACCAAGTACAGAACAAGTCAGCATCCCTTTGTGTTTCAGCTGGTTAACTTTTTCGGGCTGAATATGATGCCCACTTTGGTGGTGTTTATGGTGATGATACCTGGCTTTAAGCTGATAGAATTCGGGGCAGAAGCCAATATTTTCACTATTATGGCCTGTTTGCTGTGTCTGGGCAGTGCCACTTTGCAGTTCATAGCCGACCAGCAGATACACCGTTTCATCCGGGAAAAACGAGGCAGGGTGTGCAACGTGGGTTTGTGGAAACACGGCCGTCATCCCAACTATCTGGGTGAAATTTTGATGTGGTGGGGCGTGTATTTCATGTTCCTGTCTGTCACGCCCGATGTGGCACATAATTGGTGGTGGCTGATCGGAGCTTTGCTGAACACCTGCATGTTCTGCTTTATCAGTATTCCCTTGATGGAGAAACGCCAGCTCCAAAACAAACCGGAATACGTTGACTACAAGAAGAATACAAGAGTATTTGTGTAATTGACCTCATATCCCCGTATCTTTGCCACATGATTTCACAAAATCCCCTTTTTATCGATAATATTGATTCCACCAACAAAAAACTGAAGGAGTTACTGGTGGAAAACGATGGATTGCCTGACTTTTTCTGCGTGGCTGCCGCTTTTCAGTCCGCCGGAAGGGGCCAGGGCAGCAATCGCTGGCAGAGCGACAAAGGAATGAATGTGCTGGCGAGCATGCTTTTCAATCCTTTATATTCTCCCTCTCGGCAGTTCGTGCTGAATCAGTGTTTCGCATTGTCGGTCAGGGGCTTGTTGTCGCAGTATGTCGATGGGGTGAAAATCAAATGGCCCAACGATATTTATGTGGATTGGAAGAAGATTGCGGGTATTTTGATTGAACATCATATTGAGGGTGAGCGCATTAAGCACACCATTGCCGGAGTGGGTATCAATATCAACCAAACTGTTTTTGATGCGGATATTCCTAATCCTACTTCTCTGAAATTGCTGACAAACAGAGATTTCGATATTCGTGAGATGGTCTTGGGTTTGGTGTCTGCTTGCCAACAATATCAATGTTCAGAAAATACTGATTATCGGAGAATCCATCAGGAATATTTGGAAAATTTGTTTCTGTATCAGGAATATGCATGGTATGAGATAGAAAACGAACTGGTAGAGGCGGAGATTACGGGAACCGATGAATACGGCAGACTTTTACTGCATGACAAAACTGGTGAAAATTATTGTTGTGGAATGAAGGAGGTTCGGTTATGTCTGAAATAGAATTATTGGCGCCGGCGAAAAATATGGAATGTGCCATGGCGGCTATTACCCATGGGGCGGATGCGGTGTATATCGGAGGACCGAGTTTTGGGGCTCGTGCCGCCGCAGGCAACAGCTTCGAGGATCTGGAACAGCTGGTCCGCTTTGCCCATCCATATCATGCCAAGGTTTTTGTTACGCTGAATACAGTACTGAAAGACAGTGAATTGGCAGAGGCGGAACATCAGGTGAAGCGCTATTATGAGATGGGTGTGGACGCCTTGATTGTGCAGGATATGGGCCTGCTGAAACTGGATTTGCCGCCTATCGCCTTGCATGCCAGCACGCAAATGGATAACCGGACTCCCGAGAAAGTGAGGTTTTTGCAAAAAACAGGGTTTCAGCGTGTTGTACTGGCGCGAGAACTGAGTCTGCAGCAAATTCAGGAGATACGTCAGACTTGTGATGTGGAACTGGAGGCCTTTGTGCATGGAGCTCTTTGTGTGAGCTATAGCGGCCGCTGCTACATGAGTTACGCTTCTTGCGGCCGTAGCGCTAACCGTGGCGAGTGTGCCCAGTTCTGCCGCTTGCCCTATACGCTGGTCGATGCCGACGGATATACTATTGTCCGTGATCGCCATCTGCTTTCGCTGAAGGATATGGACCGCTCCGACTGGTTGCTTCCGATGATGAAAGCAGGCATCATGTCTTTCAAAATCGAGGGCCGCTTGAAGGATGTTTCATACGTGAAAAACATCACAGCCTATTACCGCCGTCGTATAGATGCTATCTTGGAAGGTCATCCGGAATATAAAGCACCCTCTATTGGGAAAACCATTTTGTTTTTCGAACCGGATCCTGAAAGAACTTTTCATCGGGATCAAACACCCTATTTTATCAATGGGGAAAGGTCGGAGATGGTTCAGCTGGCCACTCCGAAATCCACGGGGTCTTTTGTGGGAACAGTGCAGTCTGTAAACCATAACTCCTTGACATATAGTGGGGAAAAAGAACTGCATAACGGTGACGGCCTGTGCTTTGTTGATGTCCAGGGAAAATTTGATGGTTTTCGGGTCAATAAAGTGGAAGGACAGCGGGTGTTTTGGAATGAGCCTGTCAAGGGCCTTTCGGTAGGCGACAAATTGTTTCGCAATTATGACATCCAATTTGAAAAAATGCTGGCAGGCAAGAGTGCAGAGCGGCGTATATACTTGGATTTTGAATTGTTGGAAAAACAGGTACAGCTGGTATTGCTGGCTACCGATGAAGCCGGTACAACCGTGGAGCTGCCTATCCAGGAAGACAGACAAGTTGCGGACAAGCCGGAACAGGCACTGCAGAATCTGCAAACGCAATTGTCGAAATTGGGCAACACCTGTTATCAGGCCAGAAATGTTGAGGTGAAAACCAGTCAGGTGTATTTCTTTCCCAATTCGGTTATTGCCGGATGGCGGCGCCAGATTATAGACATATTGATGGATCAACAACGCAGTGTAGAGACGCACGGCCACGCGTCTCTACGGGAATTGTCATTGTCACAGTTGCCCGAAGCCGTCAATGTGATGAATGCGAAAGCCAAGGAAATTTATCAAGAATTTGGTTTTGAACAGATTGAGGATGCCTACGAGAAAATTGAAACGTCCAATGTAGAGACGCACAACCGTGCGTCTCTACAGAATTCGATATTGATGACCTGCAAATACTGCATCCGCCACGCTTTGGGAGCCTGTCCGAAACAAAAGGGCAAAACAGAACCTATCTTTCCGATAGAGACGCACGGACATGCGTCTCTACGGAATAAACCTTTGTACCTGAAAACCGGGCGGCATACTTTCCGTTTGGTCTTCGATTGCGCAAAATGTGAGATGATTATTACCACTCCAGAGGCAAAATCGTGACGGCAATAAAACCGGCATTGTTTACTATGCCTTGTGAATAGCGGAAAATCAGAAATTTGAAAAAAATTGTCATTCAATGATTTTGTATTGAAAAAAATCGTATTTTTGCAGCCCAAAATTGAAAAAGTAATAATAATATAAAAATAAAGGAAAGATGTCACGAGTTTGCCAAATCACAGGAAAAAAAGCGATTACCGGAAACAATGTTTCGCACTCCAATATCAAGACGAAAAGAAAATTCCGTCCCAATCTGCACACCAAGAATTTCTTTGTTCCCGAATTGGATGAGTATGTAGTGCTGAAAGTTTCCGCTAAAGGTATGCGCAACATCAATAAAAAAGGCATTTGGAACTGTATCGTTGAAGCTAGCGAAAAAGGTATCCTCAAATAATGTCTTTTGACTTTGAGACTTAAAAAGTGCTACACAAACCATGTGTAGCATTTTTTTTGCAATATTTTCGCTATCTTTGCGTATTATAAAAAAACATAAATACTTGGCACAGTTTCGGAAGTGGTTATTGCTGTTGATGTCCCTGGGAATAAGTACGCTTTTTGCCCAGCAGGCCACCTTTGTGGGTATTATTACCGACGAATATGCCCAGCCTGTGGATAATGTGGTGGTCACTTTGGAGGGTACCGACTTGTCCACAGTTTCCTCCGAAACCGGTATGTTTGAGATGAAAGTGCCGGCGGAACGGGAACTGCACATCCATTTGCAACATCTGTCTTATCGTGACACAACTCTCATTGTCACACTGCGTAAAAACCAGCGCGAGCGGCAGATGATTACGCTTATATCCACTGGTGAGCAGCTCGAAATGGTTGATGTAAGAGGCCGTGGCGATGATGGCTTTACCCGCGTTGATCCTAACTTGACCTTCAAGTTGCCGTCTCCGACAGGAAGTGTGGAGGCACTGATTACGACTTTGCCGGGTATTTCTTCCACCAACGAGTTAAGTTCCCAATATAATGTGCGCGGCGGTAATTATGACGAGAATCTGGTCTTTGTCAACGATATCCAGATTTATCGCCCTTTCCTCATCCGAAGCGGGCAGCAGGAGGGCTTGAGTTTTGTCAATCCCGATTTGACCGCCGGTATCAAATTCTCCGCGGGCGGCTTCGAGGCCAAGTATGGCGACCGTATGTCCTCAGTGCTGGATGTGGAGTACAAGCAGCCGACCAAGTACGGGGGTTCGCTTTCCGCCAGCCTGTTGGGCTGTTCGGGCCACCTGGAGGGTAATGTCAAGGACAAATTCACCTTTTTGTTGGGTGTCCGCTTTAAATCCAATGCTTATCTTTTCAAGAATCTGGATACCAAGGGTGATTACAAACCCCGCTTTTTCGACACCCAGATGTTGTTAACGTATAAACCCGTAAAAAAATTGGAAATCAGTTTGTTGGGTAACTTTTCCATAAACAGGTACCTTTTTGTGCCCTCTGACAGAACAGCCGTTTTTGGCAGTCTGAATACCACTTTGTCCCGCTATACGGTTTACTATGAGGGTCAGGAAGTGGACAAGTACGAGAATTATCTGGGTGCCCTGACATTCAAGTATTTGGCAAATGAGGATAATACTTATAAGTTCATTCTTTCCTCCTACTATGCCCGTGAAGCTGAGACTTTTGACATTCGCGGAGCGTATGCATTGAAAGATATTGAAATAGATTTGGGTAGCCAGACAGATGATATTTCGCGCGAATTGACCGAAAGAGGGGTGGGAACTTTCATGCGTCATGCCCGTAATTATATCAATTCGCTGATTTCCGCAGTGGATGTCAGAGGCACACATAAATTGCCCAGGCAAAATACTTTCACTTGGGGTGCGAAATTGCAGCATGAACTGATTGACGACCAGCTGAGCGAATGGAATTTTACCGATTCTGCTGGCTACATACTGCCTGTTATTCCCACCATTCCAGGTGAGGCGGTGCCGTTTAACGATGCGTCGCGAGTGCTGAATATCAATAATTATATTTTCGCCAAATATCCTTCATTGAATACTTTGCGCGCCACTGCCTTTGTTCAGAACGCATGGAAGTTCAGCTCTAAAAAAGGGACTGATTTTATTCTTAATGGGGGCGTGAGATTCCATTATTGGACTTTCAACAACGAGATTACCGCTTCACCAAGACTTTCATTGGTTATCAAGCCCGACTGGAGGCATGATTGGGAGTTCCGTATCAAAACGGGTCTCTATTACCAACCGCCATTCTATCGCGAGATGCGTGACCCTTGCGGAGTTCGCCACCCTGAAACTAAGTCTCAGCAGTCCTATCAGCTGATTTTCTCTTCGGAATACAACTTTTTGCTGTGGCACCGGCCATTCAAATTTACTGGTGAATGTTATTTCAAATGGCTCAATAACCTGATTTCCTATACTACCAATAACATGCAGATCACCTATAGCGGTATCAACGATGCGGTGGGTTTTGCCACGGGTGTGGATTTGAAATTGAGCGGAGAGTTCATCAAGGGACTGGAGTCATGGATTTCGTTGTCTTTGATGAAAACCATGGAGAAACTGGTTCGGGATGCCGATGGTAATAAACTCACCGACACGAAGTTTGTCCGTCGTCCTACCGACCAGGTGTTCAATATCAATATTTTTTTCCAAGACCATTTCCCGACGTTGCCGCAGTTCCGTGTTCACCTGAATTTTGTCTTTGGTAGCGGTCTGCCATACTGGATGCCAGGGACAGTGCACCGTCAAGAGAATTGTATCAAAGGCCCATGGTATCGGCGTGTGGATTTGGGCTTCTCGTACATGTTCTTGGAGCAGAGCCGTGACAGAATGAGAAACAAGAGCAAATTTATTCGCTCCATCAACAATTTTGGCATCTATCTGGAAATCTTCAACTTACTGAATACTGCCAATGTTTCTTCTTACGACTGGATCAAGAATACGGACAATACTTATTCTAGAGTTCCTAATTATTTGACTTCCAGATTGATAAATGTGAAATTGGCCGTTGATTTCTAAGCTTTGAACAGATGAAGAGGATTTCGGGAATATTGCCTTTGCTGCTATTGATAGTCTTGTTGTTCAGTATGGTTTTGGCCCTGACCATCGGAGTGGTGCGCATCCCCATGGAAACGATTTGGCAGTTGGCAATGGCCCAGTTCGGGCACTCAGACATAACGGGCGTGCCGGCTTCATACGGTATCACACTGTTTCAGTTGAGGTTGCCGCGAATAGTAATGAGTGTGATTGTAGGGGCGGCGTTGGCGGCCTGTGGTTGCGTGTTTCAGTCCATTTTCCGTAACCCGATTTGTGACCCTTACGTGCTGGGTATCTCGTCGGGTAGCTCGCTGGGTGGTGCCATCAGCTTTATCTTGGGCTGGGATGTCTTCTATTTCGGGGTGACCATTCCCGCTCTGATTACTGGTTTGCTTACACTTTTTATTATTCTGGGTATCAGCAAGATGAGCCGCCGACGTAGCATCGAAACCCTGCTATTGGTGGGTATCGCTATCAACTTCCTGATATCTGCCGTCATTACCCTGTTGGTGGTGATGCACCAACGGGAAATGCACAAAATCTATTTCTGGACAATGGGCTCCCTGGCGTCGATTTCCTGGTCAGAGGTGCTCATGATGACCGTGATGACCATCATCTGCGTCATTCCTTTCTTTTTCTATTCCAAAGATTTGAATATCATGCAGATGGGTGAGGATGTGGCCAAAAATATTGGGGTCAATACCAAGAGGGTGGCATACGTCACTTTGATTTTCTCATCTTTGCTGATAGCCACAGCGGTGTCCTGTTGCGGGGTTATCGGTTTTATCGGACTGATTATTCCTCATGTGTCGCGAATGCTGTTTGGCAATAATATGCGTTCTATGTTCACGTATTCACTGATTCTGGGCGCTTTCTTCTTGCTGATTGCCGACACACTGGCTCGTACCTTAGCCATACCTGCGGAGTTGCCGGTGGGAAGCATAACGGCCTTGGCCGGTGCACCGTATTTCCTTTTTTTGTTGTTACGTCAAAAGAAAGTGTAAGATGATAGAAATCAGCAATATTTCTTCCGGCTATGAGGGAAAACAGGTACTCCGGAATTTTTCTGTCACCTTCGAGAGGTCCGCTTTTTGTGCGGTGATGGGACCCAATGGCTCCGGCAAAAGCACCCTGTTGCGGTCGATTGCGGGACTCCAGTTGCTGGTGGAGGGAGATATTCGCATTGATGGACTTTCATTGAGCCAGTACAAGCCTTTGGAGCTGGCGCGCAAGATAGCTTTTGTGCCTCAGCGTGAGGATGTGGTCTTCGACTTTTCGGTGTTTGAGGTGGTGATGATGGGGCGCAATCCTTATCAGAACCGCTGGGAGTTCTCTACTCCTGAAGATGAAAAGTTGGTGGAAAGAGTTCTGGAGATGACAAATCTTAAACATTTGAAGGACAGAATGTTGGGACAGTTGAGTGGGGGAGAGCTTCGCCGTGCCATGATTGCTCGTGCCATTGCCCAGCAAACACCTATCATCATGCTTGACGAGCCTTTGGCCAATCTGGATGTGGTGCATCAGTTCGAAATTATGGATATTTTGGCTGAACTGAATCAACGACAGCAAGTTACCATCATTATTGTGCTGCATGACTTCCCTTATGCCTTGCAGTATGCCCATGATGTTTTGCTGATGAAAGAAGGTGAAATCCAGCATTTTGGCCCCACTACTACAGTCCTCACCCCGGAAAATGTCCAAAACTGCTTTGGTTTAGACAGTCGCTACGAGTACAGTTCTGAGGGGATTGTCAGAAAACGGGAATAGGTAGGTTGTTGAAAATCAGACTCGTTTCCCAAAGAAGTTTTATATCTACAAAACGTACAGAATCTCAGAAATTTTCTGAAATTTTAGTATTTTTGCAGAATAAATAAGACTTCTTTTATCATGGCCAAAACGAAAGAGATTATTGAGGAACCTTTGGAAAAACAGCTATGGAAGGCTGCCGACAAACTCCGTAAGAATATTGATGCAGCTCAGTACAAACATGTTGTGCTAGGACTGATTTTTTTACGATATATTTCGGTCTCCTTCGAACAATTGTATGACAAATTAGTAAAACAGCAGGCCGATGGAGCCGATCCTGAAGACCGCGAGGAATACGCAGCCGAGAATGTGTTCTATGTTCCTGCCAATGCCCGTTGGTCGTATCTTGTTTCTATGGCGAAGAATCCACAAATCGGAAAGTACATTGATGATGCGATGGATGCCATTGAACGAGAAAACAAGTTGCTGAAAGGAGTGCTGCCCAAAGAGTTTGCCCGTCCTAATCTCGACCCGACCAGTTTGGGCGAGCTCATCGACCTGATTGGCAACTCCACTTTACAGAACACAAGTACCAAAAGTGCCGATTTGTTAGGACATGTTTTCGAGTATTTCCTCGGCGAGTTCGCCTTGGCCGAAGGCAAGAAAGGCGGACAATTCTATACGCCGCGCAGTGTCGTGGAACTGCTGGTGAATATGCTTGAACCCTACAAAGGCCGTGTGCTTGACCCCTGCTGCGGTTCAGGCGGCATGTTCGTGCAGAGCGAGAAGTTCGTGAAGGAACACCAGGGAATGATCGAGAACATTTCCGTTTATGGGCAGGAGAGCAACCAGACCACTTGGCGTTTGTGCAAGATGAACCTCGCCATTCGTGGCATCGACGCTTCGCAGGTGAAGTGGAACACAGAAGGCTCGTTCCTCAACGATGCGCATCGTGATGTGAAGGCCGATTTTGTGATGGCCAATCCACCCTTCAACGACAGCGACTGGAGTGGCGACCAACTGCGCAGCGATGCCAGATGGCAATATGGAGTACCGCCAACCGGCAATGCTAACTTCGCGTGGATTCAACACTTCATCTATCACCTTGCCCCAAGTGGACAAGCCGGTTTCGTGTTGGCCAAAGGTTCGTTGACCTCTAAGACAGGCGGAGAAGGTGAAATCCGTAAGGCTTTAATTGACAAAGGCTTGATTGCCTGTGTTGTGAACCTCCCCGCCAAGTTGTTCCTGAACACACAGATTCCTGCCTGCCTGTGGTTTGTGACGCGCAACCGCAACAAACGTGCTGGCGAGATTCTGTTTGTCGATGCCCGCAACAAAGGCCACCTTATCAATCGTCGTACCCGCGAACTCTCAGAAGAAGATATACAGGAGATTGCCAAAACTTATCATCTATGGCGCGATGAATCGGCAGAATATCAAGATATTGCTGGCTTTTGTGCGTCGGTGCCTTTGAGTCGTGTGGCGGAACTGGACTATGTGCTCACGCCCGGCCGTTATGTGGGTTTG
>JAFXSR010000001.1 GCA_017525505.1 Bacteroidales bacterium | reverse complement strand
TCTGCTTGGGTGTCAATTCATAATCCTTTGACAACTCGCTCAGGGTCTTCTGACCCTTGATGGCTTCGATGGCCACTTTTGCCTTGAATTCCGGCGTAAATTTTCTCTTACTTTTCATACAGCAAATTTAATATTTTTTGGTTTAACTTGCTGTCCTAATTTTGGGGAGTATTATATTTCACGTGCAGCCCGAGAATGTGACGGCCACCTTCTTCATGCAAAATGTAAGATGGGTAAACTCCATCATCTACAGCAATTTCAACAAAACGTTCTTCAAAGAATTCAAGCGAATACACTGTCCCAGCAACTTTATCGCCGACTATCTGCAGAAACACGGGTACACCAGCAAGATGCACGTCATCAGCAACGGCTGTCCCTCGGAATACCACTGGCACAAATGTGCAAAGCCGGCATGGTGCGCCGATAAATTCGTGGTACTCATGGTCGGCCGACTTTCACCGGAAAAACATCAAGACATCATATTAGATGCTGTACAGCATTCAGCATACGAGAAACAAATACAAGTGATTTTGGTAGGAACTGGTCTGAGCGAACAAAAATTACGCAAGAAAGCCGAGAAATTGACCAATCCCCCACGCATAGGATATATGTCGGACCAGGATCTGATGGATGTATTGGGGTATGCGGATTTGTATGTACACACGGGCGAAGTGGAACTGGAATCCCTTTCGTGTTTGGAGGCCATGAGCAGCGGATTGGTCCCTCTCATCTCTGACAGTCCGCTGAGTGCCACACCACAATTCGCATTAGATGACCGCAGTCTGTTCAAACACAGCGACCCCAAAGCATTGGCACAAAAGATAGACTATTGGATTGAAAATCCAGAAGCCATAAAGAAAATGGGAAGAACCTACGCCAACTTTGCCAAACGATACAGTCTGACCAATTCCGTGAAGCTTTTTGAAAAGATGTTAAAGGAAGAAATAGCGGAACATGAAACCTCATCCAAAAACAATTAGCGGGAGTCTGCTTGTATTATTTCTGTTGTTTCCTGTTTTTTTAGGGGCACAATCGTCTAACGCCCAATCTCCCATATATAATGAAGATGGCTCGGTGACTTTTGTCCTCAAAAAAACTGACAGCCGCCGAGTTAAGCTCTATTGCGACTGCGCCCTACGCAACAGGAAATATAACGTTAAGCTGGAGAACCTGCATTCGGTCCGCATGACCCGTGACCCAAACGGATGGTTCACTTACACCACTCCGCCTCTTGTGCCTGAGGTATATACCTACCAATTTAAATCACACAGACAAAGGCTGATAGACCCCTCTAATGCGGACTCCATACGGATTTCTGACGGGAAACGAAGTGTATTTGTGATTCCCGGCTCTTACATCACCGACTTATGCCTTACCGACTCACTCTGCGGGAAAACGGAACTATGTGCTTTTGTGGATACCGTCAGTGGAAAAACACGTAGCATATTGCTCTACCTGCCGCCACAATATGACGAGACTGAGCAAAGCTATCCTGTATTGTATCTGCTGCACGGCATCGACGGAAACGAACAGGCATGGCACGACCGCGGAAGGGCTATACAACTAGCTGACAATCTGATACGACAAGGCAAAGCCGAACCGATGATCATAGTGATGCCCGATGCCAACCCCAAAGAGCTTATCGGCCAAGACGAGCACGTCAGTTTGATGAAAAACCTGCTCCACTACCGCAGCTGGTTCCATTACGATTTTGAGCGCGCATTTCCGGATATGGACAAATTCATATCCGCCCATTACCGCATATCCTCCGACACGAAAATGCGGGCTGTTTGCGGCTTGTCGGCCGGCTCAACCCAATCGGTAACGCTTGCCAAAATGTATGAGGACAGCTTCAAATATGTGGGCTTATTCTCTCCCATCGTACACCGCAAGCAGCTGCCTCACAGCAAGAACACTATCTATTGGATTGGCAGTGGAAAAACGGATATTTTCCATATACAGAGCAAGAAATTTGTGAAGAGAATTCATCAGTGTCAAATTCCATACATCTACTACAAGACCCAAGGAGGCCACACTTGGCGCAACTGGAGAATCTATTTATCTGAATTTCTGCAATTTATATTTAAGAATAATGAAGAAAAAACCATGTAAATCAAAAAAAAATTTCACTCTCATTGTAACGTTTTTTCATGTTTACACGTCCTATGGGATACAAGACAATATTTTTGTAATCAATAAATCAAAAAAATACGACAATGAAAAGAAACATTTATCTGATTTTGGGTATTGTATTATCCCTAGCCCTGTGTATAGTTTCATGCAAAAAAGAGAAAATCAATGCTAACAATTCAACAACAACAACAAATGAAGAGCCACAAGGAGACGGCATTATCCGGAATGCCGTAAAAGATTACGACGGAAACATATACGATGCCGTAAGACTCGGTGAGCAAGTTTGGTTGGCAAGCAATTTGCGTACTACGCACTACGCCGACGGTACTGCCATTGACGAGGGCACCAGGGCCATTTATAATCATGCATACTATTATAAACCTACTGGTGTACCCACTTCGTACGGTTACTTCTACAACTGGAAAGCAGCGGTAAGAGAGAGCGAATCATCTGAAAGCAATCCAAGTGGGGTGCAAGGGGCATGCCCCAACGGATGGCATGTACCCAGTGACGCGGAGTGGAAACAACTTACCGACTATTGCAGGGCTGAATACCCTGGCTATTTATCCAAGGTATTGGCATCTGTTGAAGGCTGGGAAGCCAGCGAACGTGCAGGCGCACCCGGCTATGAGCCAAGTTCCAACAATGCAAGCGGATTCAATGCAATGCCTACTGGTTTTTTCTCCGGTACAAGTGATAATTTCACACCGTTAGGTATCGTTTGCAATTTCTGGGGAGCCACTGGCTGCGACTACTGCACTTACGCATACGGCCATAGTATGACTTATAACAGCACGGATCTGGGTCGCAGCCAAAGAGAGAAAAACGAAGGCCTTTCGGTACGCTGTGTGAAAGACTAAGAAAAAAAATCTTGCTTTTTTGAAAAATAAATCGTACATTTGCAAACTTATTGCAATAGTGTATAATTATATTCAAAAAAGCATAATTATGGATAAGTTTATTACTGTAGATGAGGCCGTTGCAAAGATTAAAAGCGGCATGACATTAATGATTGGCGGTTTTCTGGCTGCCGGAACTCCCAACAAAATTGTTGAAGCTTTGTCGAAAACTGATGTCAAGGATTTGACCATCATCGCCAACGACACTGCCTATCCCGACAAAGGTATCGGTTTGTTGATCACCAACAAGCAGGTCAAGAAAGTGATTGCTTCCCACATTGGCACCAATCCCAACACCATCCAGCAACTCAACGACAAGGAACTGATCGTTGAATTCTCTCCCCAGGGCACCCTGGCAGAAAGAATCCGTTGCGGTGGCGCAGGTTTAGGTGGTGTGCTGACTCCGACAGGCCTCGGCACCGTGGTGGAAGAAGGCAAACAGAAACTCACCATCGACGGTAAAGAATACCTTTTAGAGAAGCCCCTCCATGCTGACATTGCCCTGATTGGTGCCAACATCTCCGACGAGACCGGCAACCTGATTTACAAAGGCACCACCCAGAACTTCAACCCCATGATGGCCACTGCCGCCGACTTGGTAATCGCCGAGGCCCAGGAAGTGGTGAAGACTGGTGAGATTCCGATGGAGAATGTGCATACACCGGGTATTTATGTGAATTATATTGTGAGAGGATAAACGGTTGAACGAGGAGACGTGCACTCGGGAAGACGGTTAGACGGTTAGACGGTAAGACGTACACTAGCGTGTACTCGGTTAGAAGGTTAGAAGGTTAACCGAGAAGATGGGAAAACGATAATCGTATAACCGAGCGAGTAAAACGAGCGACTTCTCGAGCGAACAAAGTGAGCGTCTCACCGAACGAGCGAAGCGAGTGACTCCACGAGCGAATGAAATGAGCGACTCGACGTATAAAACAAATCAACAATTAAACAAATCAATAAAAATGGAATACAGAACAAAAATCAGACTGCGCATGAGCGCAAAGGATGCCCACTACGGAGGCAATTTGGTTGACGGAGCCCACATGGTTCACCTCTTCGGTGACGTGGCCACCGAACTTTTGATTATGCGTGACGGCGACGAAGGCCTGTTCCGTGCTTACGACAACATCGATTTTCTGGCACCCGTTTATGCCGGTGACTATATCGAAGCTGAAGGCTGGATTGACAAGGAAGGCAACACATCACGCCACATGCAGTTCGAGGCACGCAAAGTGGCCGTCTCTCGCCCTGACATTTCTCCGTCAGCAGCTGACGAATTGGACGAACCCATCGTGGTTTGCCGCGCATCAGGCACCTGCGTTACGCCCAAGGACTGCCAACGCAAATAGTCGTGGAGTGATTTTGTAACCAACAATTTCCAACAGAGATAGGGTCGTCCCATTTCCACAAATCAACAATTCAACAGAAACAGACCACCCCATCCCTACGAAAGAAAACAAATTAACGATTCAACAAATCAACAAATCAACAATGGATAAACTGATTATTACCGCCGCTATTTGCGGCGCAGAAGTCACCAAGGAGCAAAACCCCAATGTGCCTTATACTGTTGAAGAGATTGTCCGCGAGGCCAAGTCGGCAGTGGATGCCGGTGCCGCCATCGTGCATCTGCACGTCCGCTGGGACAATGGCACGCCCACCCAGGACCGTGGCCGTTTCCAGGAATGCGAGGAGGCCATCCTGAAGGTATGCCCCGATGTCATCCTGATTCCATCTACCGGCGGTGCTGTAGGCATGACTCCCGACGAAAGACTTCAATCAACCGACACCACACCGCTGCCAGAGATGGCTACCCTTGACTGCGGTACCTGCAACTTCGGCGACGAGATTTTCGACAACACCATGCCCACCATGCGCGCTTTCGGCAAACGCATGATGGAACGCGGCATCAAGCCCGAATACGAGTGCTTCGAGATGGGTCACCTCGACACCATCCTCAACATGGCCAAGAAGGGCCAGGTTCCCGGAGCTCCCATGCAGTTCAACTTCGTGTTGGGTGTTCCCGGCTGTACCCCCGCCACTGTTGCCAACCTCTGCTGGTTGGTGAACGGCATCCCCGCAGGTTCTACTTGGACCGTCACCGGTGTGGGTCGTCACGCATTCCCGATGGCCGCTGCCGCTATCGCCATGGGCGGTAACGTGCGCGTGGGTTTTGAGGACAACCTCTACCTGTCGAAGGGTGTGCTGGCCAAATCCAATGGCGAATTGGTGTCCAAGGTGGTCCGCATCGCCAAAGAACTGGGTCGTGACATCGCCACCTCAGCCGAAGCAAGAGAAATTTTAGGATTAAAACAAAAATAACGATTATCAACTATGGATTTCAGTTTAACAAAACAAGAACAGCTGTTTTTGCAGATGATTCGCGAGTTTGCCGAAAACGAGGTAAAACCTCTGGCAGCAGAAGTCGATGAGGAAGAAAGATTCCCGATCGAGACGGTCGAGAAAATGGCAAAAATAGGCATCATGGGTATTCCCATTCCGAAACAGTATGGCGGACAGGGTGGTACCAACCAGATTTACGGCATGGCCGTTGAAGAGTTGTCACGTGTATGCGCCACCACCGGTGTGATTGTGTCAGCCCACACTTCTCTCTGTATGAACCCCATTCTGGAATATGGCACAGAAGAGCAGAAACAGAAATATTTACCGAAATTGGCTTCTGGCGAATGGATTGGCGCTTTCGGTCTGACCGAACCCAACGCCGGTACCGACGCTGCCATGCAGCAGACTATGGCTGTGGATGCTGGTGACAAATGGATTCTGAACGGAACCAAGATTTTCATCACCAACGCTTCTTACGCCAACGTATTCATCGTGATGGCCATGACTGACAAGTCACAGGGCACCAGAGGCATCTCCGCTTTCATCGTGGAGAAAGGCTTCAAAGGCTTCTCTATCGGCAAGAAAGAAAAGAAAATGGGTATCCGCGGCTCCGCCACCTGCGAGCTGATTTTCGAGAACTGCGAAGTTCCGAAAGAGAACCTTTTGGGAGAACTCGGCAAAGGTTTCAAGATTGCCATGCAGACCCTCGACGGTGGCCGTATCGGCATCGCCGCACAGGCTCTCGGCATCGCACAAGGTGCTATGGACGAGACCGTTAAATACACCAAGGAGCGTAAACAGTTCGGCAAGGCTATCGCCGCCTTCCAGAACACCCAGTTCCAGCTGGCCAATCTGGAAACCAGAGTTCAGGCTGCCCGTTTGCTGGTTCGTCAGGCCTCCTACAAGAAAGACATGCACCTGCCCTATTCCGTAGATGCCGCCATGGCCAAGCTGTTCGCAGCCGAAACCGCTATGGAAGTAACCACCAAAGCTGTCCAGCTGCACGGTGGCTACGGTTACACCCGCGAATATCCTGTTGAAAGAATGATGCGTGATGCCAAGATTACCGAAATCTATGAAGGAACTTCCGAAGTTCAGCGTATGGTCATCGCCGGTAAATTATTAAAATAGAAGAAAATTATGAAAATAGTAGTTTGTATAAAACAAGTTCCGGACACCACTGAAATCAAAATTAATCCGGCAACAGGTACCCTGATCCGCGATGGTGTTCCCAGTATTATGAATCCCGACGACAAGGGCGGCCTGGAAATGGCCCTGCGCTTGAAAGACCTATACGGCGCTGAAGTAACTGTTATCACCATGGGTCCCCCACAGGCCGACGCTATCCTGCGCGAAGCTTTCGCCATGGGTGTTGACCGTGCCATCTTGCTGACCGACCGCGCTTTTGCCGGTGCCGACACCTTGGCCACCTCCAACGCTTTGGCTGGTGCGTTCCGCTGCCTCGACTATGACCTCGTAATTGGTGGCCGTCAGGCTATCGACGGTGATACCGCACAGGTAGGCCCTGAGATGGCTGAGCACTTGGGACTGCCCCAGATTTCTTACGTTACCGGTCTCGAATATGACGGCAAAAACACTTTGACCGTAAAGAAAGAGACGGAAGAAGGCTACCAGATGCTTTCTGTGGAGATGCCATGCTTGCTGACTGTTTTGGCCACCGCCAACAAGGCCCGTTACATGACCGTTTCCGGCATCATGGACGCTTTCGAGAAGGAAGTGGAAATCTGGACCGCTGCCAAGATTGACATCGCCCCCGAAAAGTTAGGTCTCAAGGGTTCTCCCACCCGTGTGAAGAAATCATTCACCAAGGCCCAGAAGGGTGCCGGTGAGACTTTCGAGGTGGATGCCGAGGAAGGTGTCAACATCATCATCAACAAATTAAAAGAAAAACACATCATCTAATCGCCGTTGTCGGTAATATAAATTGTATTTATTATGGAAAAGACAGATTATAAAAATGTATATGTTTTCGTAGAGCAACGCGACGGCGTAATCCAGTCTGTAGGTCTGGAGCTGATTGGCAAGGCCCGCGACTTGGCTGCCGCATTGAACGAGAAAGTTGTTGCCATTCTGGCCGGCGATCAGGTGAAACATCACGCCCAGTATCTGATTGAGATGGGTGCTGACGAAGTCATCTGCATGGACGCCCCCGAATTGAAAGACTATCTGACCGAACAATACTCACAAGCCATTTACCAGATGGTGCAGAAGTTCCAGCCCAGCATCCTGATGTTCGGTGCCACCACCATCGGTCGTGATCTGGCTCCGAGATTGGCTGCCCGTCTGGGTACCGGTCTGACCGCCGACTGCACCAAATTGGAAATCTCCGAGGAAGGTGAGCTGATGATGACCCGTCCCGCATTTGGTGGCAACCTGATGGCTACCATCATGTGCACCGAGCACCGTCCGCAGATGTCCACCGTTCGCCCCGGTGTGATGCAGAAAATGGAAAGAGACTGCAACCGCAAGGGTACCATTACCGATTTCGCTCCCACTTTCGACAGCAGCAAATTCAAAGTGAAACTGCTGAAGACCGTGAAGGAAGAAAAAGGCGCTGCAGACATTCAGGCTGCGAAGATTCTCGTTTCCGGTGGTCGTGGCGTTGGCTGCAAGGAAGGCTTCGAGAAACTGCAGGCTCTCGCCGACGTACTGGGAGGTATGGTTTCCTCTTCCCGTGCCATGGTTGATGCCGGCGTGATGCCGCACGACCGTCAGGTGGGACAAACCGGTAAGACCGTGCGTCCGAATGTCTATTTCGCCTGCGGTATCTCCGGTGCTATCCAGCACTTGGCCGGTATGGAAGAATCCGACTTCATCATCGCCATCAACAAAGACAAATATGCTCCTATTTTCCAGGTGGCAGACCTTGGCATCGTTGGCGACCTGAACAAGATCATCCCCATGCTGACCGAGAAACTAGCCAAGAAAACCGAGTGTAACTGCTAATTCCGCTACGATGAATATTGCCGTTGTCGGAGCAGGCGCCGCCGGACTGTTTCTGTCCAGGTTGCTTTCTGAAACGAAGAACTGCAATATCCATATTTACGAAAGAACCGGCAAGCCCGGCTACAAGGTCAAAGCTTCCGGCGGCGGAAAAGCCAACATACTCAATACCCATATTAGCGGTGAATGCTACAACAATGCGGCATTCATCGCTAATTTATTATCAAGGGTCAACTACCAGACCATCCGTGACGAGTTTGAGAAGATGGGATTGAAGATGAGCGTGGACGAGGAAAACAGAGTTTATCCCAGCACTTTCTTTTCCCAAACCGTGCTGGACGTGCTGTTAAATGACCTTTCAGACCGGGTGCAGTTTCATTACAACACCGAAGTCCAGCAAATCAGCAGCAAAGGGAGACATTATTATATTAATGAAGAAGCGACAGCCTTCGACACGGTGGTGCTGGCATCGGGTTCGCCTGCCGGCATGATAGCCAAAAACCGCAAGCATTTCGACCGCTATTTAACAGATTTTAAGCTTCAACGGAAAGATTTTCAAGCCTCATTGGTCGGATTTAAACTGGAAGATTATCCTATATTTCTTTCGGGCTGTCGCTGCAAAGCCATTTGTTCACTGTATCAGAAGGGCAAACTCATATACCAGGAAAATGGAGAAGTCACCTTCAAGGATGATGGGGTTTCTGGTATTGTAATTCTCAACTTATCAGCATATTATAATAGACTGAAAGACAAACGGAATTGTTCCATAGGATTTAATTTCATGTATGATGATCCCGATTATGATGTGGATGAACATTTGCGGAAACATCATAATTTATGTGGATTGTTGCATCCGAAACTGAATCGACTATACGAACGTAAACAATGTAATATTAAAGATTTAAGATTCAAGATTAAGGATACTTACGAACTTGAATTCGCGCAAGTATGTACAGGGGGCATTGCGGTAGAGGAAATCAATGATGATTTTGAGTTGAAGAAGTACCCTAACATCTATGCCATTGGCGAGATGATAGACATAGATGGGATTTGTGGCGGCTACAACCTGTTTTTTGCGTGGGCGAGTGCTTATCTGTGCGCGCAGTCTATTATCCACAGTTGCGTACCTTCGGCACGCGGAGTTCTACCGTGAGCATCACTACCCCAAACTGCGCTATCGCTTGTTAGGGGTTAATAGGATAGCGTGCTTTCAGCACGCAAACACATCGTGAGCACCTCCACACAAAACCGTGCTCTTGACAGTTAGAGATTAATAGGACAGTGTGCTTTCAGCATGCAACCAAAGGAAAAGGAATGACATGTGCAAACTTATTTGTATAATAGCGGAAAATGCTTCAATATAACTCCTCAATATGATGCAGATTAAGATTTCAAATATCAAAATTCCCGTGGGGCAGCAGGTGCAACTGCGCCAACGAATACTGCAATTATACCCTATTGCGGAACAGGATATTGAGGAATTTAAGATTCTGCGGGAATCCATTGACGCGCGGAAGAAAGATCACATCTTCTTTCTGTATCAAGTATATATTAAGCTAAAAGACAATCGGGAAGATTTATTGCGACTTGACAATGTCAGTCTTTATCAGGCTCCCGAACCGCTTAGCTACCCGAAGTGGACCGAGGAGCTGCCGCCTGTGGTGGTGGGATTCGGTCCCGCGGGCATGTTCGCTGCCTTGTATCTGGCCCGTTGCGGAGCCAAGCCCGTGATCATTGAAAGAGGCAGTCGTATTGAGGAAAGAAAAGCAGAAGTTGCTGAATTTCTGCAAAATAAAAAATTAAATCCCAATTCCAACGTGCAATTTGGCGAGGGCGGTGCCGGCACTTTTTCTGACGGCAAGCTCTCCACCAATATCAACGACCGCTACATCAGCTTTATACTGGAGGAATTTCACAAACATGGGGCTACAGAGGACGTTTGCTATGCCGCCAATCCCCATGTAGGCACCGACTATCTGGAGAAAGTGGTGCGCAATATACGGGAGGAAATCATCAGTTTAGACGGGGAATTTCACTTCAACACCACCTTCGATGACTTCCAGCGGGAAGGAAAAGTGATACATTTGCACTGCCATAATGGTTTCAGCATCAAAAGCAAACACGTGTTGCTCTGTTTGGGACACTCGGCCCGAGACACCATTAAACATTTATATGCCAAAGGCCTGAATATGGAGGCCAAGCCTTTCTCGATGGGGGTTCGCATTGAGCATCTGCAAAGCGACATCAACCGGATGCAGTACGGAAAGAGTGCCAAATTACTGCCCGCCGCCTCGTATCGGGGAGTGGTACATTTGAAGGACCGTAGTGTCTATACCTTCTGCATGTGTCCCGGAGGCGTGGTAATGGCCTCGGCAAGCGAGGACGGCACTATCGTGACCAACGGCATGAGCGAGAAGAAACGCGACAAAGCCAATGCCAACAGTGCCCTGCTAGTGGGCATCAATCCAGAAGATTATTACCAAAACAGTCCGTTGGATGGGCTGAATTATCAAGAAAAATACGAGAAATTGGCCTTTGAGGTCAGCGGGGATTACCGCGCCCCTGCCAACTTGGTGGGTGAGTTTTTGCAGGGCAAGATTGCCAAGGGACATCGCAAAGTGAAGCCCAGCTATCCACATGGGGTGGTGTATTGCGATTTAGGCCGCTGCCTGCCCGCGTATGCGGTGAAAGCCTTGCGAGAAGCTCTTCCTTTGTTTGACCGGAAACTGCGAGGCTTCAGCGATGCCGATGCCGTGATGACGGGCATCGAGAGCCGCTCCTCCTCACCCGTGAGGATTTTGCGTGATGAAAGCCGACAAAGCAACATCCCCGGCCTCTACCCCGTAGGCGAAGGTGCCGGCTACGCCGGAGGCATTGTCAGTGCAGCATTGGATGGGCTGAAAACGGGAATTCAGTTAACAGTTAACAGTTAACAGTTAACAATTAACAGTTGTTTTTATTCTTTGGATTTGTTTTGAGAATGGAGGTGAGGATTTTAAGGAGTTCTTTGCAATCGACATATATACTTTTGAAGTGTTCTTCTTCTATGAAACCACTTTCATGTAAAAGTTCCAACCAATATTCTGTTTCCGCCGCTTCTTTGAGTGATATATGAAGTTTAGCGTAAAAGTCAGGTTTACTTTGCGCCATAGTGGCTTCTTTCACATTTGCACCGATGCTTGTACCACTTCTAAGGATTTGTTTTGACAGCACATATTCCTTCTTGTTCGAACACAAATAGGAATACAATTTTATAATTCGCAAAGCAAAATCCTTGGATTTACCTGATATAATACTCTCATTACCAACCATAATGCAGTTAACAGTTTACAATTAACAATTATGATTTGATCGGGCTAACAGATACAATTAGCCTCTGATTATACAATAAATAACAGACAATGGCCTCTGCTTATTGTCCTCTCCCTAGCAAAAAAAACTGTTAACTGTTAACTGTTCATTGTCAACTATTGACTGCATCAGTCTTTGACGCAGCGGAGGGAGACAGCGGTACCTACCTGACCGCCTGAGGCCATACCTGTAATATCAGGAGAAAAGCAATAGAAACGGGGGGCAGCAATCAACTTATAGTTTACATTGATCATCGTGGTACTCCAAAAGTGCGCACCCAAGTTTTGGTCCATATAATTACCATTGTATGTTCCACAGGGATAAGCGGAGAAACCTGTGGCGTTATTGTTCCAAGATTCCCAACCCGGACAGCATTCAAAGCCACTTTCAGCACTTTCCCAGTCTTTGTTAACGCATAACGATTTAACAATGTGCGCAGGATTACCATCGCACACATACTGGCTCTGACTACCCACATAACTGAACAGTTGTTCCCACTCTGCCTTACTGGGCACATGCCAACCTGTGGGGCAAATACCCTGCACACCTGACGGGTTGGCCGTGGTGGAACCCGCGCCATGCATTACCGCCGGCCAGTTATACAAATAACCCCACTGTTCGACTTTAGTTTCATCTCCGGCAGGAGCGTAACGATAGGGATCTGTGTCACTCCACTGTCCATCCGTTCCCATCGGAATTGCTGTACCATCGGCATAATGAGTGACACGGAGACTCTGGGCCATCCACTCCTGATTACCCAATACAACCGTAGCATATTGATTTCCGTCGGCATCTGTCACACCATTGGAAATGACATGATCTCCTGTTTCTTCACCACTACCAGGATCTCCACCTTCTCCACCACCAGGTTCATCTCCTGGATCTTCGCTTCCACTCGGAACCTCAGTACCGGTATTATTTTGATTATTGCTCAGTTTTTCTTTATGACATGACACGATGGCAAGTGAAAGACACAAAAGTATAGAAAACAAAAAAACAGACAGGAGTTTAATATTTTTCATAACATATTGAATTTTTGTAATTTACGATATAATCAGATTGTATTTTCATACCTTATAATACAAAAGACGTAAAAAACGAAAATTCGTTGCTCTGATTTTGCATTTTTTTCGGCAATCCCTGTCCACACCTCCAGACTCCCGTTTGGGATTACTAAAATGTGGCATCTTCGATGCCATAGTGTATACGACGAAAAACACACAGAAGAGGATAATACCTCCATCTATCGAAATAAAACCCTTAGCAAGGATATAACTGTATTCATAAAACCGCAATAAACTATTTAGAATAAACTACCTGCGAGGGTATATCTATAGCAAATTATCATGCGCTGACGATCTCAGGCATCAGCAAAGCACAGCGGTCAATGATCATATTGGCATAGTCAAAGCCGGAATCACAGGTCTTTTTATTTCCCGTTCCGTCATACCCCATATATAAATGCATAGTATCGTAGCCGGTTACAATATATGCCAATAGCTTCTGGTCTCTTTTGCCTGCGGCTTCTTTGTATTTTTCAATTGTAGGACGGCCTTTGCCCTTACGGATGTTCAGCACTGCATCCAACGCAATCAGACAACCCTTCCAAAGTGTATCGCCTGCCATTTTCACATACTTTCCATCCATATACATTTTGAACTTGCGATCATAATTCGCATTCTTAATGACGTCTTTCGCATTGGAAACATATCTTCTGGCTTCATCAATAGGATTTTCCATTTCAAAAAATTTTATCGTTTATTCCAATTGCAAAAGTACTTAGAAAAACGACATAAATCCACCAACTCCGAAAAATTTTTATGCATTGAAAGTCAATATATTAAAAATTCAAGCATAATATTTTAACAATTATAAATTATTAAAATAGTCAAATATTAACAACTGTCTATCATTTTCTGTGTTATGGAGCGCTGAAACATATAAATAGCAGCCTGAACGCCTATAAAGTATACTGTTTTTTCATATAGTGCAGATTAAGTTTCATTAGATTTGAGTAAATTTGCAGCGAAAAAAATTGAGCAGCATGAGCAAAGTACATATCGGAATATTCGGACGAAGAAACCAGGGCAAAAGCATGTTAATCAACGCATTGGCGGGACAGGACATTGCCATTGTGTCGGACGTGGCAGGCACCACCACCGACCCTGTGAAAAAGAGTATGGAGATTTTCGGCATCGGTCCCTGCGTTTTGGTGGACACCGCCGGTCTGGACGACAGCGGAGAGGTAGGCGAGAAACGTGTGGCCAAAAGTTTAGAGAGTCTGAAAATCATCGATATAGCCCTGCTACTTATCAGCAGCAACCAGCTAGGCAAGGAGGAGGAAGACGTAATTCGGCAATTCAAAGAATACGATTTACCTTATATAATAGTACATAACAAGGCCGATTTACAATCCTTGACGGCATCCTGCCGTGAGCGATTGGAAAGCCTCGGCGCACCAGTTGTGGAATGCAGTGCCGCCACCAAGCAAGGTTTGGAAGAATTGGTACAGGCTATTGTCAAGGCCACTCCCGCCTCGGCCTACCGGCAGGAGAATCTTTTAGACGAGATTATCCACGAAGGCGAGACCATCGTGCTAGTGATGCCTCAGGACTCCGAGGCTCCCGAAGGACGGTTGATTCTGCCACAAGTGCAAGTGATCCGCAACATCCTCGACAACAAAGCCATTGCCATCTGCCTGCAGCCGTCGGAGCTGTCCACCTATTTGGCCATCCACCGGCCGGATCTGGTCATCACCGACAGCCAGGTCTTCGGAGAAGTCGCTAAAATCGTGCCGGCCAGCATTCCGCTGACGGGTTTCAGCATTGTGCTGGCCCGCTCCAAGGGCAATTTTGACAAATTCATCCAAGGAACACAGCATCTGCGGCAATTGCAGGATGGGGACACCATCCTGATGCTGGAATCATGCACGCACCTCAGTTCCTGTGAGGACATAGGCCGACACAAACTGCCCCGACTGATACAGCAATTTACCGGGAAGAAGTTAAACTTCCAGTTTGTTGCGGCATTGTCACCTCTCCCCTCTTTGGACAATATCAGCATGGCCATTCAATGCGGAGGATGCATGGTGACCAAGCGCCAGCTGATGAACCGCATCAAGGAAATCACCGACAGGAATATTCCGGTGAGCAATTACGGCATGACGCTGTCGCTTGTCAACGGAATCTTCGACCGTGCCACTGAAATTTTCAGAAAATAAAAAAACAGGCTGACACGAATCAGCCTACGCTGTCTTTGTTAAAAATTAATGATACGGCTACATCATATCATTCAGTTCGTCGATGTCATCCTCACGAGAGCTTCCGGGGGCAACCGAACGCTGGAGGGAAGCCACCAACGAGCCGATCATCTTGGTCAGTTCCATCAACTGATTGCGGGAATAGTCTTTTTGTTCCGCATTGATAGCGTTAAGACCAGAAGCGATCTCTGTATAGACAACGCATTCTCTCACAGAGCTTTTAGCCATCTTCAGATAGTAAACAAACTGAGCTTTGTTGCGGGATGAGCCCTCTGCGATATTCAGGGCGATACTCTGGGCTGACTTCAGGAACATGTCGCCTAAAGCCGCTTTCTTGTCAGAAGGGAACATAGGTACAACGCCATGGAGCCAATTGATATAATCCAACGCCTTGGCGTAAATTCTCAAATCCTCGAATCTGAAAAAACTTACGGGGTTCTCTTGTTCATTCATTTTTTGTGTTATTTAAAATTTCATTCTGCAAAAATAAACATAATTTTTCAAACAAACAAACTTTTGCGATAAAAAAATTTTTTTATCTTTGCAACCTAGAAAGTAATGTCAAAAAAATATATAATATGAAGAAACATCAAATCTCCTCGGAACTGATCAACCTTGAGATAATCAAGAAGATTCTGGACAAGAAAATCAAGCTGGAGCTTTCGGAAGAAGCGACAGCGGCCATTGAGAAATGCCGCAACTATTTAGATGAAAAAATGAAAAACAGCAAGGTGCCCGTATATGGAGTCACCACTGGTTTCGGTTCGCTGTGCAACACCAGCATTTCCAGCAACGACCTTTCAGCCCTGCAAAAAAATCTCGTGATGTCTCATGCCTGCGGTTTCGGTGAAGAAGTGCCTCAGGAAATCGTGCGCATCATGCTGCTGCTCAAGGTTCAGTCACTGTCATACGGCCATTCTGGCGCGCAGTTGGTCACCATCCAGCGACTGATTGACTTTTTCAACAATGGAGTATATCCCGTGGTGTATCAGCAAGGCTCACTGGGAGCTTCAGGCGACCTTGCTCCGCTGGCACATCTCTGCCTGCCATTGATTGGCATGGGAGAAGTTTATTACAGAGGCAAGAAATATGCCGCCGAGGAAATCAACCAAAAATTCGGCTGGGAGCCTATCACGCTGAAATCGAAGGAAGGTTTGGCTTTGCTGAACGGCACCCAGTTCATGAGCAGCTACGCTGTCTGGCTGTTGCTGAAAGCCGAAAAACTCTCATGGTTAGCCGACATCATCGGAACCGTATCTTTGGAAGCTTTCGACGGCCGTATCGAGCCTTTCAACCTCAACGTGCATTTAGTAAGACCACATGTGGGACAAATTCTCACCGCCACCCATATCAGCCATCTGCTGGAAGGTTCCGAAATCATCAAGAGAGAGAAGAAACACGTGCAAGACCCCTACTCTTTCCGCTGCATGCCGCAGGTCCACGGCGCCAGCAAAGACTCCATCCAACATGTGAAAAATGTAGTGGAGACTGAAATCAACTCGGTGACCGACAACCCCACAGTTTTCCCCGACGAAGACCTCATCATCTCGGCCGGCAACTTCCATGGACAGCCGTTGGCATTGGTACTGGACTTCTTAGCCATGGCGATGGCCGAACTCGGCAACATTTCCGAACGCCGTATTTATCAGCTGATTGCCGGCAAACGCGAGCTGCCCTCATTCCTGGTAAAGAACCCCGGACTGAACTCTGGCTTTATGATTCCGCAATATACCGCAGCCTCTATCGTCAACCAGAACAAGGCATTCACCATGCCCTGCTCCACCGACTCTGTAGAATCGTCACAAGGGCAGGAAGACCACGTGAGTATGGGTGCCAACGCCGCCACCAAGTGCTATCTGGTAGTGAACAATGTGGAGAAGATTTTGGCCATAGAGCTGTTCAACGCCGCCCAGGCGCTGGAATTCCGCAAGCCGCTGAAATCCTCACCCTTCATCGAAGAATTTGTGGCCAGCTTCCGCAAGACGGTGCCTTTTGTGGAGAACGACCGCTATATGCATGAGCTGATGGTGAAAGCTCAGGAATTTGTGCAGGGAGTGGAAGTGGAGATCAGTTAACAGGTTACAGGTTACAGTAGGGACGCACTGCGTGCGTCTGCGTAAATTTGAATATAAGAGAGGCTAACACCTCTCTTTTTTTTGTATTTTTGCACCTTCTAAATATCAGAAAAAATGATCAAGTACAAAAAGAACATTGCCATAAGCGTTGTGGAGAACAGCGGCAATATAGAAGGAAGAATTTCCAAGGACATCATTCTCACACCCGAGGAGATGTTAGACAAAGCATTGATGTTCAACGTCATCACCCTTCCCTCGGGCAGCAAGATCAAAGAACATTCACATCAGCCGGATGCCGAGATTTATTATATGTTGGAAGGCGAGGCCATTGTGACCGACAACGACACACAGGCGGTAATCCATGCAGGGGATGTGGTGTTCACGGGCAATGGCGACAGGCACAGCATCGCCAACAACAGTGGCAAAGACATCCGCTTTTTGGCTTGCATTCTCAAGTAGATAGAAATCTGTAAAAACATAAAACGATATCCCATGAAAAACATTATCAATCCGTGGATTGGCAATACACACGGTTACAATTGTTTCGGTTGCAACCCCGACAACCCCATGGGGGTACACATGCACTTTTACTGGGACGGCGAGCAGGTGATTTCACCTTGGAAAGCCAACCCCAATTTTGTCAGCTGGGTAGATACTCTGCATGGTGGCATTCAGGCCACCTTGTTAGACGAAATATGCGGCTGGGTGGTCTTTTACCAACTGCAGACGGCCGGTGTGACCGCCAAAATGGAGATGCGTTACCGCAAGAATGTCAACACCACCTGGCCTTACATTCTGCTTACCGCCAAGCTGGTGGAGCAGAAAAGAAACATAGCGGTGGTGCATGGCGAGATCCGCAACCCTGACGGGGAGCTGTGTGCCGAATGCACCTGCACCTATTTCCTCTATCCTGCGGAGAAAGCCATTGAGATGGGCTACGAATACGCCCGTTTAGGCGAGGAAGAAGTGAGCTTGGAAGAAGCGATTGAGCATGTGACACGACACTGATTACTTGACATATTCGTATTCGGTCATGCCAGAATATCCCGTGTAATTACCTCCTTCCCAAACTTCATAGTATGACTTTCTGTAACTGACAGGATATTGTCCCTCGTAGGAATAATCATACGTTACCTTATAATAATCACTACCGTTATTCCAACGTTCTATACTTTCCACAAAATACCAATTCAAATCTGTGCTATAAACACCAAGAGAGTGATAACCTACTCCATCCCCATTATACCAGGTAGTGCTCCAGAAAGACGCACCACCGTATGGATTTGGATATTCACTGCCATAATTACCAGCATTGTAAATTGTAAAACCTGTCGCATTATTGGAGTGGGGATTATTGCCCACTGCACATGGTGTGGTACTGTTGCTCCAGCCCGTGGTAGATGCCAAGGCCTTGGCAATATTCGCGCTGTTTCCATTACATAGATACTGGGGTTAACTTCTCACATAATTGGTCAGCTGGACCCACTCCGCATCACTGGGCACATGCCAGCCGTTGGGACAGATGCACTGCACGCCGCTCGGATTGCTGCTGCTGGAGCTCGCCCCGTGCATCACTGCTGGCCAGTTGTACAAGTAGCCGTAAGTACTCACATTCGAGCTATTATTGTTCGGATAATAGCGGTAGGCTGTTGTGGTGCTGGTGCTGCTGCCCAAGGCAATGCTTGCCCCATTGGCATAGTGCGTAGTGCGCAAGTTCTGCTTCATCCAACATTGGCTTCCAATTTGCACAGTGTAATAAATATTACCATCATAATCTGTAACTGTACTGGGGCAATTGGATGTTGTCGTGAAACTCCTTTGCTCCCCGTACGCCGTACCAGTACTATTGGTGGCGTAGGCCCGAACATAGTAGGTAGCGCCCGGCGCAAGTCCAGTCATAGTGCTCGAAAAACTACCTGTCCCGCTACCATTGGTAGTATGGCTGTTGTTTACCGTCGAACCTTGCGAGGTACTCCAGCAGACACCACGAGCTGTAACCGAATAACCATCATCAGAAGTGACATTACCGCCACAAACAGCGGATGTCGCCGTAATAGAGGACACAGTGTTGGTGGTCACTGAAGGAATGCCATAGTCATTGGTGGTGAATTCTTTCACTTCCGTATTGATAGCATTGATGGCATTGGCCACCTCATAGTAATAGTAATAAGTAGTCTTCGCCTCAAGGTTATTCAGGGTCACCTGGAAAAAGTGGCCGCCATTTCCCTCACTTCTCAGCTCACACTAGACTTGGATAGGACTTGACATCTCTTTATCCTTGCTGAAATGGATATTCACATGATCCAGCCAAACGTAATTGTGATTTCCATACACATAATCCACCTTAAACGAAGCTGTTGTGGCCGTCACCGTGACATCCTCCTGTATGATCTCGAACTGGTCCAGCGGAACATTTTCATCCTTCCGGCAAGTGAACAGCGAAAAAGCCATCAATAAGAACACAAAAAATGATAATATATGCCTTGATTTCATAACATTATTCAATATAAATCTTTCAAATTAATTATTTTCAGTATTATTTCCAGAACCGTTGGAGTTGTCCGGATTATCAGGAGCTGGCATAGCGACTGATTTCTTTTTTGTTTTGATGATGAATCCTATTCCCGCTTTCAACTCGTGATATTGGAAGTTGATGGTAGAATAGCCAGCGGAGAGGGCGAAACCCTTTATATTGAGCATCAGGCCAAAATCGACATTAGCTCCGGCAAAAGACATTGGCTCGTAAGTCATCCAATCGCCGCCCACAATTTCCCAAGTCAGCGAACGATAGCCATATCCCACTCCCATGTAAAAATACAGCGGTATCACCATATTGACGGTCATGCCTAACGAGGCCGACAGTCTTGTGCGTTTTTCTTTCCCTGTAAAGAAAGGCACTACGGTGCCGTTGTACACACCGTGTTCAGACACCGACCCCACAGTTCCAAAATTGAAATCAAAGCCGGTCATCAGGTTGATGTACCAGCCCAGTGGGGTTTTGCCTAATTTGTTTTGTCCCAGTGTCAAGCCCACCGAATGCTGTGGAGCAAAGGCGTATGCATAGTTCAGCATAAACGTGAACTCGGGCTGGAACACATTCCTGTTGAAAGTTTTATGTTTTGTTGTGGTACTTGTAGCAGTCTTTGTTTTTTTAACGCTATGATATTTTTTACTGCCACCACCTCCCACTGTCTGTGCATTTGCCGCAAAAACGGCAATAAGCAATGTCATTATAATAACCACTCGTTTCATCGCTCATAATTTTAATTTCACTTTATTTAAACTTTATCTTTTCTTTGAAGAAAGCGTTCTCCCCAATTCAACGAAATTCACAGAAAGTTTCAAAGAGAATGCATAACACAAGTGGTTACCGCTATTAGCGTAATAACTAGGGTTAGAAGAGTACCCGTCTGTAAGGAAATAACTGGAGCTATTACTCTGAGACCAATAATCAAATGAAAAGATATTCTGAAGTTCCACATTGAAGATATTCATAAAGGAGCATCCGACACCCAATGTATAATAAAGGCCCAAAAAACTTTCCTGATAATTTTCACGCCCTTCCCTGTAAATATTGTGATCATACAAACTCTGTCCATACCAGTTTCCGCTCATATTGATTTCTTTGATGGGTATACATCCTCCCAATCCCGCAGTGGCAAACGGTGAGATTTTCTTTTTCAGAAAATAAAATCTATAATAAGCGAACAGCGGCATGCTGAAGCCATTGTATACAGTTGAGTTCTCTGAAATCCCATCAATAACATTATTGACCTGTCCTCTATTTCCATACAAGGGCATGAAATCCACAGCCAAACCGAACTCATGTCTACGGTAGCGGTATCCAGCTTCCAAGCCATAGGTATTGTGGACATGCTTTCCATACATTAATCCCACATATCCTATAGCCACATCCAGACGCGCCACAAAATCCTTTGTGTTTCCGTAGTCACCTTGTGACCCGGATTTTGACGTATTGGTGTACTTACCACTACTGTTGCCGCCAACGGTTTGTGCATTGACGGCGACAACAGCAATAAGCAATCCCGCAATTATTGTGACAAACTTTCTCATCCGGTCTTATTTTAGATTGAAGTTCATTTTCCAGATATTATAATTGCCCTCTTCCGTACCACGTTGAGACAAGAAATAAATATACTTTCCGTCGGCGGACCATACAGGGCAGATGTCATGTCCTTTATGATAGGTGAGCTGGGTAAGATTGGTACCATCGACTTTCACCACATAAATATCCACGTTTTCCTCATCCATATTTCCGTTGGGGATGGTATTTCCTGCCAACAGAATCCACTTCCCATCGGGAGAAAGGGATGGGGTGATGAACCAGCGCTCGTCCATACTCACAATCACCGACTCATGACCGGTCACGAAATTCACTTTCCAGATTTCGCCTCGGTTAGTGGATTCTCTGTAACAAAGGAATTCCTCGTCATTGAGCGGATACGGCTGATAACCGCGGCAATAATTCACCACCTGTCCGTTTTGCAGGTCATAGCTCCAGATAGCGCCGCTTCTGTCGAAGAAAATCTTGTTTCCGTCTTTCTGGTAATAAGGATGACTATCCTTCACGTTTTGTGTGGAAAGCTGACGGACAATGGAGCCCACAGAGGCATCTGTTTGATACAAGAGACTGTAATCTCCTGATATCTCCGAGAAACAGAGTTTTTCTCCATCTGGAGAAACCGAAATATTGTTAACATTGGAGCGGAATGTACGCTGGGTCTGGATATTCTTACTGGACAAATCTTTTCTATACACATTCACCTGCTTGTTGCTGATAGCCAGATAATAAAGCATATTTCCGTCGGGAGACACCGCCATTGTACGGTTGGCATTGAAGGTGATATGGTCCCGGCCATTGTTGTCGATGTTGGGGGCTCCCACCGTCTCAATAGTTTCATCTGTGATTTTCTCAAATACAAAGGTGCCTTCTTCGGGCACAGACACTTCGGTATATACGAATGTGGTTCTGCATGAGAACAACAGGAATGATAACGAACAAACTAATAAAACATAGAATTTTCTCATAATAAAACAGGCAGTTATCCCATCGCCCACATCGGTTTTAATTTGAAATATGATTTGAATGCGCAAAGTTATACCTTTTTGAACAGGATTCACGCCATAAACATTGCCCTCAATGGGCTACATGCCCAATTTGGGCATATCTTTAAGCAACTTTGAATACACCTCAAAAAAATCGACCCCCATTGCATACGAAATATGCAACAATTGTTGGGTGTCTATTACATTTTTCTGAAAAATCTTATTGATGGTGCGCGGATGCACGTTTATACGTTCGGCTAACCATCGGTTGGTTCTGTCTTGTCGGCGCAACTCATTTTGAATGAGTGAACCAATATGCACAATATCCTTCATCGCTTTTGTTTTTTTTTGGCGAGAAGCTATCTTTTCGAAGCGGGTATTGATCAGGACAAAAAAAAGTGGACATCCCTTGTCCACACCTTTAGGTCCTGAGAAAACCCACTCTAATAGACAAATCGTGTCCACGCATGAAACGCAGACATTCACAATTTGTTCGTTTTAGAGTTTTTTTTTGAAGTTCTCAGGTTCAAAGGTGTCTCCGAACAAATAGCAAACGCTATATTAGAAATTTAACTCATTAAGTATTAATCATCTTATACGTTTTAGTTCTCATTTTTTTCAAAAAGCAAATTTACAAATTTTTCTTGAATCCCACAAAAAAGTCATTTTTTCTTATAGCAATCATACTTTTCTTACATTTAAAATATCATACAAAAAAAGTGACCCATTTACTTCTGGGTCACTTTTCCCTTACCTTTATAGTATTGTAATCGAATTAATTTTAATGGTTAACTATACACTTACGCACTGACATGTTGTCGGCTGTTTCAATGCGGAAGAAGTACACACCATTCTCCAGGCCACTGACATCGAAGTGTTCCGTATCATTATTCACGTTGCGGAACAACACCTCACGGCCGGTGGCGTCATAAATGATCACACGGCGCATATCTTTGGCCTCAACCGTCACAACCGTATTAGCCGGGTTGGGATACAGACTCCAATTTGAAGTGCCATCAAACGAAGACACGGATTGTTGCGACTGGGTGACCACAATAACAGGATTGCAATAAACTGCTGCATCCTCGCAATCGGTTCTGATCATAAAACGATATTGTGTGCTTGGTGCCAGTCCCTCTACCGTATAGGCAGTTCCGACGAGGCCCGTGGCATCCTCCACCGTATCATGTCCCGAAAGATAGATAACAGCGTAGCTTCCATCGACATTTTCCGGATTTGTCCATGAGAGCGTAACACTGGTCGCGCCTATATCCTCGACCGTCAAGTTGGTTGCCGGCAAACAGACAGGAATTCTGCGGATTACCAGGCTGTCGATCAGGAGGCTGGACATATCGTAAGCCGTGTATTTGATCGCCACATACTTGATGTCGCCAACTTCTATTTCTTCCACATAATGGATATATGCGCTATTGGTGACATCCGTCACTTCCGTACCCCAGACAAAGGCGTTGGTATCGTTGGTCGTAGTGGAATAGCCCACCACAAAACTTTCCGCGAAACGATAGTCGATGGCCATATAGCCGAATGACAATTGCAGACCTGCATCTGTACCCGTAAGTTCCGGCGAGATCAGGTACTGCGGAGGATTGACGCTACTGGCGAAAGCAAACAATCCATTACCGTTTTCCGCAAAAACAGGCAGATCCATACGACCAGTAAGTGGACTGGTGGCATGTACCGTCCAGCAGTCATAATGGCCGTCAGCCTCAAAACTCTCGACATAAGGAAGTTCGAAAGCCATGCAAACCGTATTGGCCTCTACAGTAACAGCATCAGAAGAAAGGGAATCCGAACAATCGGCGATCACCGAGAAAACATAATGAGAAGCTGGTGTCAAGCCAGTAATCGTATAGTGGATATCGGTAATCCCGGTAGCGACTTGGACAGTATCGACTATCACGGTGAAGCTGGGGGCATCACTTACCCAGCTCAAGCTGACGCTGGTTGTGCCCACATCATCCACAGCCAGCTGCTCCACTGGAAGACAAGTCTGTAACAGCGGTGATATGGCCACCTCATCGAGGTAAATATACGCATCATCGTCACCAAAATTGCTGGTCCCCTGGAAGTAGATGGTTACATTATGGCCTGTATAAGCAGCCGAGTCAAGGATGAGTTCCAACTGCATCCAGTCGTTGATAGAAGTAAGATTTGTGACAAGAGTATCGCGTGTGGAGTTGGTGTCCACGGAAACAAACACGCTAAAGTCGCCTCCATCGGGGTTTTTGCACCAAAACGACAGGAAAGCGCACTCACTAATGTACACTGGCGGAGTAGCGAGTACATTGGTATTTCCCTCCTCATTCACATAGCTGTTGAATTTCAGGCCGGCTCCACTATAACCGGTAGTATCATGCTTCCACTTCCATGACCCCATGCTGGTGGTACCCTCACTATTACTCCAGCAGGCGGGTATGCCAGAAACAAGACTATTAAAATCCTCATAGAAAGGCATAGCACGTACTCCACAACTCGTTTGAACGCCGACTAATGTAGGGATCGACGACTCATTGTCCGAACAATTGGCCACCACACCGAACTGATAGGAGGTACCAGGAATCAGGCCTGAAACGACATACGAGTTACCATTACAGTTTGAAGCCAGCACATTACCGGAATTTGCGTCATAAATCGTGTAAGTGGCCCCGGCATTCTGGGTATCAGTCCATTCGAGCAGCACGCTATGACTGGAGGGGGTAGCGGTAAGATTCATGACATGCGAGCAGGAGGCAGGGACTTCGATATGGATATCGTCAATTGCCACTCCTTTCCCCCAACCTGATTGAAATTCAAAGGCAATCTGATAATTGGCACTGATATTCGGCAGAGCCAGACTTTCTTCGGTCCAGCTCTCGATAGGATTGGCATAGCTGGCCAGCAGCACCCACGAGGAAAGTTGCGAGGTACGGTAATACACACTGAGTTCATCGTTATCGCCAACCCAGGAACGCTGCAAATGCCAGAAAGACAGATGCACTGTAGGACCCACATTTGACAGATTGAGCTGTGGCGTAATCAGTTTCGAAGTGCCATCATAGCTATCGGAAGTGATCAAAAAATTATGGCTGCCCACATGGGCGCCAATTGCGGTCTCACGATCTCCCGTACCCACACGCCATACACAGTCACCACTTTGTGTCCAGCACGGGGGTACGACACCACCCTCGGCATCCTCGACGAAAGGAGTGGCGAAAGGCATACAAACAGTTTGGGCATTGATAGTTGCAACGGGAGACACTTCGGTAGGAGAACAATTAGCCACCACGCCAAAGGTGTAAGCAGTGGAATGGTCAAGATTCTGCACCACATAGGAATGAGCGGTGAGAGCCGTAGCCAAAGTATCGCCCGTCGTCATATTCAACACCGTGTAACTGTTGCTACTATCCGGGTCAGACCAGCTGAGCATAACAGCGTTAAAGCCGGGGACTGCCGTAAGGTCAGTGACAGGCAAACAATTTGGGAGAGCCTCCACCGTCACGTCATCGCAATACCAAAGCCAATAGATAGCCGACGGGGTATGACGGAGAGCGATGCGCGCACCTGCGGGAGCCTGGTCCAGCGGTACAGTCAGCTCACCATAAGTGAAGTAATCGGAATAGCTGATGGTCTCCAGAGCCACAAAAGAGCCCGCATTGTTGACATTGGTAAGATAACCCACCTGAAACGAACCGCAGCCGGAATAATTTCCCTCGGCTTTGGTCCACAGGGTAATCTGGGTGGTATTGATCGGGACAGAAAGCTCGGGCAGTGCCACCACATTCGAGGTAGCCCCCGAGAAACGCAGACTATGATAACCGCTGTGAGCATTGCTGGTACGTACTTCCACCGTTCCGGATCCTACTGAAACCCAACCTGTTGGAAGACCCGAGCTGACCGCTTCAAAGTCCTCGCTGATGTAAGTTTGTGCCTGAATGGGAAAAGACAGCAACACAAATGCAAATATCGCAAAAATAACATTTTTATAATTCATCTATCATCAATACTTTATATTTTCAATACCTTTAAAAATTTGAGGGCACAAAGGTACAAAAAAAAAATCAATTGAACTATAGACTTTTGAATCAATATTTTATAAATTGGCAAAATTAGCAATTCGTCAATTGAAAAAGATTCCGTATTTTTGCAGTTTGTCATTTATTGAAGCAGGCAGACATGTCAGAAGAAACGAACACCAAGAAAATCATCATCAAGGGGGCAAGGGTCAACAACCTGAAAAACATAGACGTAGAGATTCCTCGCAACCAATTGGTCGTCATCACCGGGCTGTCGGGCTCGGGCAAGAGCTCACTGGCTTTCGACACGCTTTATGCCGAGGGGCAGCGACGATATGTGGAGAGTTTAAGCTCATACGCGCGGCAGTTCATGGGCAAGATTTCCAAGCCCGATGTGGACAGTATCACGGGCATTCCGCCCGCCATCGCCATCGAGCAGCGGGTCATTTCGCGCAACCCGCGTTCCACGGTAGGCACCACCACCGAGATCTACGAATATCTGAAACTCTTATACGCCCGTATCGGTCGCACCTACTCGCCCATCAGCGGCAAAGAGGTTAAGCGGGAAAATGTGAGTGATGTCATCAGCTACCTGAAGGAAATCCCCTCTGGCACCGTGGTTTATATTCTGTCACCGTTGCAGATCTTCTCGGGGCGCACCCCTGCCGAACAGTTGGAGATTTTGAAACAGCAAGGTTTCAGCAGAATCCTATACAACAAAGAACTGAAAGAAATTGACGAAGTGCTGTCCGGCAAGGTTAGCAAGAACGCAGACATATACATTCTCATCGACCGTTTCAAATCAGAACGTCTGGAAGAGAACCTGCCGCGCCTGAGCGGCTCCATCGAGACCGCCTTTTACGAAGGCAAAGGCAGCTGTGTCATCCAGTACGAGGCGGAGGGCAAAGTCAAGCGCAACAAGTTCAGCAACCTATTCGAGACGGACGGCATTGTCTTCGAGGAGCCATCGGTCAACCTGTTCAGCTTCAACAACCCTTACGGCTGCTGCAAGACCTGCGGTGGCACCGGCCTGGTGGAAGGCATCGACCCCGACCTTGTCATTCCCGACCGCAGCCTGTCGGTATATGACGGGGCGGTAGTTTGCTGGCGCGGCCAGGTGATGGGCGAATGGAAGGACTACTTCGTGCGCAATGCCGCAAAGGCAGGTTTTCCCATCCACCGTCCCGTCGAAGAACTGAGTGAGAAAGAATTCGACCTGCTATGGAACGGCTGGCCATACAAGAACATTGAGGGCGTGAAGCAGTTTTTTGAATTTGTGGAGAAAAACATTTACAAAATCCAGTACCGCGTGATGCTGTCGCGATACCGGGGCCGCACGCTCTGTCCCGACTGCAAGGGCACCCGCCTGCGCAAGGATGCCAACTACGTGAAAGTCGGTGGCAAAACCATCACCGAGCTGATGCTGATGCCAGTGGAACAGCTGTATCACTTTTTCAAGGAATTCAGTTACAAGAACGAAACGGAAAAACAGATTGCCCACCAACTGGTCAGCGAGCTGGTCAACCGCATTGGTTTTCTGGTGGATGTGGGCTTGGGGTACCTGACGCTGAACCGCAACAGCCGCACGCTTTCCGGTGGCGAGTCACAGCGCATCAATCTGGCCACCTCCTTAGGCAGCAGCTTAGTAGGCTCTTTATACATTTTGGACGAGCCCAGCATCGGACTGCATGTGCGTGACACGCAGCGACTTATATCAGTTCTCAAAAGGCTGCGTGATATTGGCAACACGGTAGTCATCGTGGAGCATGATGAGGAAATCATCCGTGCGGCGGACTACATCATAGACATCGGTCCCGAGGCCGGACGTTTAGGCGGCAAGGTGGTATTTGCCGGTGACATCAAGCAGTTGCTCAGGCAGAAAGACAATCTTACCGCCGCCTATCTACGTGGCATGAGCGAACCTGAGAAGGCCGGCAATCTCTATATCAAAGCACCTGCCAAGCGCAGAAAATGGCGCAATTACGTGGAAATCGTCGGAGCCACGGAAAACAACCTCAAAGGGGTGGATGTGAAGATTCCGCTGGAGATATTCACCGTGGTGACCGGGGTAAGCGGGTCGGGCAAGAGCTCGCTCATCAAGAACATCCTATACCCTGCCCTGAAGCGGATGCTCAATGAGACGGCGGACAAGCCAGGCAGGCACAGCCGCATCAACGCCGACCTGAGCAAAATCAGCGATGTGGTGATGGTGGACCAGAATCCCATCGGCCGCTCCACGCGCTCCAACCCTGTCACCTACATCAAGGCCTACGACCTCATCCGCGACCTTTATGCCGACCAGCCTTTGGCCAAACAACGCAACTACAAAGCCGGCTTTTTCTCGTTCAACAGTCCCGGCGGCCGCTGCGAGGAATGCGAGGGCGAGGGTGTGGTACACATAGAAATGCAGTTCATGGCCGATGTAGATCTGGTATGCTCCGAATGTGGCGGCAGCCGTTTCAAGGAAGAAGTGCTGGACATCAAGGTGGGTGCCTACTCTATCAGCGATGTCCTCAACATGACCATCAACCAGGCTGTGGAATTCTTCAAGAGTCTGCCTTCACAAAAAATCATTGACAATATTATCGCGAAACTCACTCCCTTGCAAGATGTCGGTCTGGGCTACCTCAAGATGGGGCAGTCCTCCTCCACCCTCTCCGGCGGCGAGGCTCAGCGTGTGAAGCTGGCCTATTATCTGTCGCTCGGCAACAACCAGCAGAACACCCTTTTCATCTTCGACGAGCCGACCACGGGTTTGCACTTCCACGACATCCACAAACTTTACGAGTCTTTCAACAGACTCATCGAGAAAGGCAACTCCATTCTGGTCATTGAGCACAATCTGGAGTTGATCAAATGTGCCGACTGGGTAATTGACATGGGACCTGAAGGAGGCGACCAAGGTGGCAAGATTATTATCGAGGGCAAACCCGAGGACTTGATCAAGAGCAAGAAATCGCATACCGGGAAGGCGTTGACAGGGAAAATTTAGGTGGTGAGCGAGGTAGTGTTGAGCGATTTTGGGGTAATAATTTCCGTGATTTTGAAGAGTTGACAAGGATTACATGATTACAGGATTACGGGATTATAGTATTAAATAATTGATTTTCAATCATATAGCCATAATTATTTTTTTTCATTTTTTCTTCTTCAATAAAGAAAAAAGTTGTATCTTTGCAATCTCATTAGACAATGACCAATGGTGTAATGGTAGCACTACAGTTTTTGGTACTGTCTGTCTAGGTTCGAATCCTGGTTGGTCAACTGAACGAACTCTCACTTCATGAAGTGGGAGTTTTTTGTAAAGAAGGAAAGATATGCGGGGGCGATGAGCCCCCCTTTGTGTTGTTGAGAACTGACAACTGAAAACTGAGAACTGAAAACTGAAAGTTGTAAGTTGAAAGTTGAAAGTTGGGGGATATACGATGGAAGCGTAGGTGATGTAAAAAAAACGAAACAATATATAAAGAATCAAAATTAAACAAAAATGGAAGACAACAGTTTGAATTTAATTGAAACCTTTGCCGAGTTCAAGGAGTTCAAGAATATTGACAGAGAAACACTGATGCGCATTCTGGAGGATGTTTTCCGTTCCGCTTTGACGAAGAAGTACGGCACTGACGCCCACTTTGAAATCATTGTGAATGTGGACCGTGGAGACTTGGAAATCCAGCGCTACCGTGAGATTGTGGACGATGGCGAGGTGGAGAATGAATTCACCCAGATAGCCCTGTCGGAGGCCATCAAGATTGAACCCGACTTCGAGGTAGGTGAAGAGGTGATGGAGAACATTAAGCTGACAGATTTCGCCAGAAGAGAGATTCTGGCGCTGCGTCAGAACCTGATCACCAAGGTAATGGAATACGAAAAAGACCTTGTATATAAGAAATATGAACACCGCATCGGCGAGTTGGTTTCCGGTGAAGTGAGCCAGGTATGGCGCAAGGAAATACTGGTGATTGACGAGGACGGTGTGGAGCTGGTGCTGCCAAAAGCCGAGCAGATTCCCGCTGACAAATACAAAAAGGGTGACACGCTGACCGCCGTGGTGCTGAGAGTGGAAGTTCGCGCCTCCAGCCTGCTGATTATCATCTCCAGAACCGCTCCCACCTTCCTGGAAAGACTGATGGAGACCGAGATTCCCGAAATCAACGACGGACTCATCACCATCAAGAATGTGGTGCGTGCTCCTGGCGAGAGAGCCAAGGTGCTGGTGGAATCATACGATGACAGAATCGACCCCGTCGGTGCGTGTGTCGGTATGAAAGGCAGCCGTATTCACAGCATTGTGCGCGAGCTGCGCAACGAAAACATCGATGTCATCAACAACACCTCCAACATAGAGCTGTTGATCAGCAGAGCTTTGAGTCCTGCCAAGATCACTTCCATCGAAATCAACGAGGAGAGCAAGACCGCCAATGTGTATATGAAGTCAGACCAGGTATCGCTGGCCATTGGCAAGGGCGGTTACAACATCAAGCTGGCCAGCAAGCTGGCAGGTTATGACATTGACATTTTCCGCGACGATGTGGCTGAGGAAGAGGATGTTGATCTGGATGAATTCAAGGACGAATTCGATGACTGGGTGATTGAGGCCTTCAAGAAGATCGGCTGCGACACCGCCAAGAACGTGCTGGCCATCGACCGCAACGAACTGATACAGCGTACCGACCTGGAGGAAGAGACTGTTGACGAAGTGCTGGCTTCCATCAAGAAAGAATTGGAAGTGGAATAAAACTGAAAACTATAAATTCCCCTTCCTGAAGGGGTGGCCGAAGGCCGGGGTAGTGAAGTTGAACAAAAAGAATCAAGAACTGACAACTAATAAAACAAACAATTGAAACTGAAAACTGGAAGACCAAACAACTTTCAACTTTCAACTTTCAACTTTCAACTTAAAAAAATATGGCAGAAGGAAGAAAAATACCACGATTAGGCAAGGCTGCGAGCGAATTCAATGTCGCTATCGGCACGATTACGGCATTACTGAAAAAGAAGAATTTCGACATTGTTGAAAGTCCGAACACCAAACTGACCCCTGAGATGTACGACATTCTCCTTCATGAATTCCTAGGGGAGAAGCTCGTCAAGGAGGAGGCACAGAAAATTGAGATTGGCACTTTCAAGAAAGAGGAGGACGTGGATGCGCCCGCAAGCGTCAAGGAGACCCCTGAAGAGGAGACTCCCGCTGAGGACGTGATCATCCAGGTTCCCAATGTGATCAAACCCGAGCCCATTGAAATTCCTGTAGAACCCATCAAGCCCAAGGTTCTCGGCAAAATCGATCTCGAACCCAAGAAAAAAACTTCTGCCAAAAAAGGATCGACCGCCGGTACCAAAGAGGAGGAACCTGCAGTTGTGGAGACACCTGCGCCAAAGAAAGAGCCCAAGCCAGCGAAGGAAGTGGAGCATATTGAAACTGAAGTGGAGAACATTGCCAGCCATATTGTCACGGTGGGCAAAATCGACCTGGACAGTCTGAACAAGAAGAGCAAAAAATCTTCCAAGAAGGAGGCCAAAGAGGCCCAGAACGCCCCTGTTGAGAAAGTTGAGGAAAAAGCCAAAGCTGAGGAGAAAGCCAAAGATAGCGTTCCTGAGGAGATTGAAACCAAGGTGGAAGTTGCCGAGCCTGTCAGCCAGCCCAAGGAGGTGCAAAAACCCGTCACTCCCGAAGTGAGGGTGCCTGAGCACATCGAGACCCGCGTGGAGAAATTGCAAGCTCCCAAAATCATGGGCAGGATTGATTTGCCCGTGGAGAAGCCCAAGGCGGAAAAGCCTCAGGTTCAGAACAATAAAGAACAAAACGAGGACAGCAAGAAAAAGAAGCGCAAAAGAATCAAGCAGCAGGCGGTGAAGACGCACGGCAAGGAAGAAAACAACAAGAAGCCCGCCGCTCCCAAAGTGGAGATTTCCGAAGAGGACATCCAGCGTCAGATCAAAGAGACCATGATGCGTCTGGAACCCCTCGGCAAGTCCAAGACCTCGAAACGCAGAAGAGAGAAACGTCAGCATATCCATGCCGAAATGTTGGAGCACGAACAGATGGAACTCGAGCAGCAGAAGATACTGAAAGTCACGGAATTCCTGACTGCCAATGAGCTGGCCACCTTGATGAACGTGAATGTCAACAAGATTATCGCCACCTGTATGAGTGTCGGCTTGTTTGTGTCCATCAACCAGCGACTGGATGCCGAGACCATCTCCCTGCTGGCCGACGAATACGGCTTCCAGGTTGAGTTTGTGGGAGCCGATGTAGATGAAGAGCAGGCCATCCACGAGGAAGACAATCCTGAAGACCTGCAGCCTCGCCACCCCATTATCACGGTGATGGGACATGTGGACCACGGTAAGACCTCATTGCTGGACTACATCCGCAAATCCAACGTCATTGCCGGTGAGGCCGGAGGTATCACCCAGCACATCGGTGCCTACGAGGTGACCCTGCCCGACGAAAGAAAAATCACCTTTCTGGACACTCCTGGTCACGAGGCATTTACCGCCATGCGTGCCCGTGGTGCCAAGATCACCGACTTATGTATCATAGTCATCGCCGCTGATGACAACATCATGCCGCAGACCGTTGAGGCCATCAACCATGCCCAGGCAGCTGGTGTTCCCATGGTATTTGCCATCACCAAGATTGACAAGCCGCAGGCTAATCCTGAAAAAATCAAGGAAGGCTTGGCCAAGATGAATATTCTGGTAGAGGAATGGGGCGGCAAGTACCAGTGCCAGGAAATCGATGCCAAGCATGGTACCAACGTGCAGGAGTTGCTGGAGAAAGTGCTGTTAGAGGCCGAGCTGTTGGACCTCAAGGCCAACCCCAAACGTCCTGGTGTGGGTACGGTTATCGAATCATCTCTGGACAAAGGCAAGGGCTATGTGGCCAAGGTGCTGGTACAGAACGGCACTTTGAAAGTAGGCGACCCCATCATTGCCGGTCCGTGTTATGGAAAAGTGAAAGCGCTGTTCAACGAAAGAAACCAGCAGGTGCAATCGGCAGGTCCCGCCACTCCTGTGCTGCTGTTAGGATTAAACGGTGCGCCCCAGGCCGGTGACCTCTTCAAGGTAGCCGCCTCCGAGCACGATGCCCGCATCGCCGCCACCAAGCGCGCCCAGCTCAACCGCGAGATGGGTCTGCGTACGCAGAAACATATCACCCTGGACGAAATCGGCCGCCGTATCGCCATCGGAGACTTCAAGGAACTCAATATCATCGTCAAAGGTGATGTGGACGGCTCCGTGGAAGCTCTGTCCGACTCCCTGTTGAAGCTCTCCACCGAGCAGGTGCAGGTCAACGTAATCCACAAATCTGTGGGTCAGGTCACTGAGAGCGACGTGTTGTTAGCAACAGCCTCCAACGCCATCATCGTAGCCTTCCAGGTGCGTCCTTCACCCGGTTCGCGCAAGCTGGCCGAACAGGAGCAGATCGACATCCGCACCTACTCTATCATTTACACGGCCATCAACGAAATCAAGGACGCTATCGCCGGTATGCACTCCCCCGAAATCCACGAGAAAATATTGTGCAACATCGAGGTCAAGGAAGTATTCAGAATCACGAAGGTCGGCAATGTGGCAGGCTGTATGGTTCTGGACGGCAAACTGCAGCGCAACAGCAAGATACGTCTTATCCGCGACGGTATCGTCATCTACACGGGCAAGTTAGGCTCCCTGCGTCGTTTCAAGGACGATGTAAAAGAAGTCAGTGCCGGTCAGGACTGCGGTTTGAACATTGAGAACTTCAACGACATCAATGTTGGCGACATCATTGAAGGTTACGAAGAATACGAAGTAAAAGTCACTTTATAAAACTATAAAACTACTGAATCATGTCTGGAGAAAAAACCATCTATAAGATAGGTATCACGCATGGCGACCTCAACGGCATCAGCTACGAGGTGATACTGAAAGCCCTTGCTGACAACAAGATCCTGGATATTTGCACACCCATAGTGTATGGATTGTCGAAAGTAGCGGGATATTACAAGAAAAACATGCAGATGCAGGATTTTTCCTTCCAGTACATCAAGAATGCGGGGCAAGCCTCGCTCAAGAAAGCGAATCTCATCAACCTGAGTGAGACAGAGGTACCTATCAACATGGGAGAATCGACAGCCGTGGCCGGCAAATATGCCGAAATGGCCTTGAGTTATGCCTGCAACGACCTCAAGAACAAAACGATAGATGCCATAGTCACCGCACCCATCAACAAGAACAACATCCAGTCGGAGCAGTTCCATTTTCCAGGGCACACCGAATATTTGGCCTCCACCTTCGGAGCTGAGAATCCACTGATGATGATGATTTCGCCTGCGGTGAAGCTAGCCTTTGTCACCAACCATGTGGCCATTGAAAATGTGGCAAAAACCATTTCCAAAGAACTGATTATCAAAAAGCTGCACGCCCTTAACCAGAGTCTTGTCAAGGACTTTGGCTGCACCAATCCCAAGATAGCAGTTTTGTCATTGAATCCCCATGCGGGAGACAAGGGACTTATCGGCAAGGAAGAGGAGAACATCATCATCCCTGCCATCCGCGAGGCATTCGACCAGAAAATTTACGCTTTCGGCCCCTACCCTGCCGACGGACTGTTCGGTTCGGGCAATTACAGCAAATTTGATGCGGTATTGGCCATGTACCATGACCAAGGGATGATACCCTTCAAGATCTTGGCAGACCGCGAAGGCGTCAATTACACGGCAGGTTTGCCCATTGTGCGCACCTCTCCCGCCCACGGCACCGGCTATGACATTGCCGGCAAGAACATCGCCGACGAGCAGTCGCTGCGCAGTGCCCTCTATTTAGCGATTGACATCTTAAGGAACCGTAGGCAAGAGTAGCAAGTCTTTTACAATAGCAGCGGACGGGAGAAAATGCTCTGTTAGAATCTGCGCAAAGTTTTCACATCAAAAGGATCAAGGGAGAAGATATCATCGCTGCTAACACGGATGACTAGCAAGCCTTCTTCATGGGCAAGTTGATCCGTTCCGTTTTCATAATTAATCGCGGCGACCGCGGCGACAACTTCCTTGTCGGCATATTCTGGGAAGAATGTCCTGAACATCGCCATCTGACGAACAAAACGTTTCACCTTCCTCTTTGTAAAATCCGCTTTAACCTCCACTGGCACGACAAATGTTTCGTTGCCCAGTAGAACATCCACCTCCATTTTGCTGTTGTCTTCGGCCAGCTTCGGTTTTATGTTCTTACCATAATGAAGCAAGTCTAAGCCGGCATCTTTGAAAATTTTGTCAACAGCGGAACTCGCAAGACCTTCCACAATATGGCCCGTTGCACCAAGAAACTCTACGGAGATCCTTCTAATAGAAGCATTTACATCATCTCGGAATTCTTTCATTTCTTTTTCAAACTTCTCATCCTTCTCCTTCATTTCTTTTTCAAACTTCACGTCTCTCTCTTTCATTTCTTTTTCAAACTTCTCATCTCTCTCTTTCATTTCTTTTTCAAACTTCACATCTCTATCTTTCATCTCCTTTTCAAACTTCACATCTCTCTCTTTCATTTCTTTTTCAAACTTCACATCTCTCTCTTTCATCTCTTTGGCAAATTTTTCGTCTCTATCTTTCATTTCTTTTTCAAACTTCTCATCCTTATCTTTCATCTCCCTGTCGAACCTTTCATCCCTCTCTCTCGCCTGATCCGAATTCTCCTTGATCAGTTTTTTCAGCTCATAGATGTGCTTCTCGTGTTCCAATCTGGATGTCTCCGAAAATCTCTCGAGTCTATCCATTCTCTCCCTAGAGCAACGCATGGATTGATCAAGCTCTTCCCGAAAGTTTCTCAACCACTCGTACTGTTCACGCATTTCTTTAGACAACCCGGTATTTTCTACACGCATCTCCTCTAGATTGACTTCCTGTTTGTCTATTCTTTTGGCATTCTCCAATACCAGTTGTCTGAGTTGAGACTGATTAGGGTCCATCAATGTGCTTTTCGATACATTTTCCATTTCCTTCCGAGATTTTGGTGTGTTATACAATAATGAATTTTTCAACACAAAAATACAACAATAAATCTTTACATAGGCAATAAAACCAAATAATTTTTATCAATTAATAATCAATGTATTACGATTTTTATTCGAAATACAATCAGATTTATTTGTTAAATTTAAATTTGTATTTCGGAAGTTTTTTGTTACAAAATTGCACGCTACTTCATTTCGCAGCGGGTTTATCTGGTCCTTCGGTGCACATTACATTTGCGCTGCGAAGAGAGACGCCGCATTTCACATACCCCACACTGCGGCCTGCGGCCTTATGTGGGGTTACAAAGAGGATGTCTCTTCGAGACATATACCCATAAGGCAGTCTGACACTCTTCTCGCATGACACCCGCTCTGGTTCCGGCCTCGGAGAGGCCTCCTCTCTGTAACCCCATACGAAGCGTAGCGGAGTATGGGGGTATGACAATGCCTCTACAATCTCCTCGCGGCGCAGGACTGTCTTGCACTGAAACACGTAATAAGACCGCCGCGAAATGGTGAAAATCACAACTGACCTCCCGCCATTTCCTATCAATCTATCAAAGAACCACGTTTCTTCTGTTGCACCTATTATTGCATCAGTCCTAATACATCATTCTGTATATAACAAAGCCACCCGAAACGTAACGGCCTTTGCAGATTCTATATTGTTGATACCATACTGTTTTCTATGTCACGGACACAGCGGACGGAAAGAATATTGCATCTTTTACTAATTTTTCTCCGAAATCAAAGCTTACAAATTAACAACTTAAAATATAAATACTAACATAATTTTCAAATTTATTGATTTTCAAGAGCTAAAAATTTCAAGAAAAATTTATCTAGAAAATGTCCTCTTTGTATCTTTGTCCAACGGATTTCCTGACATCAACGCTTGACGTCAAAATATCAAAATTATTATAACCCAACAACTGTAATATGAATAGAAAAGAAGAAGATGAAGAGGCTACGACGGGAATAGGGCAAAGAGGAAAGCGGCTCGAATTGACAAAACAACAAGTGGACACTATCATCTCGGAGAGAGGACTCGTTTTCATCGACCCGCTTTCAGACTTTGGTTTCAAAAGACTGCTGGGGATGGAGCGAAACAAGGAGATCACCATCCATTTGCTCAACACCCTCATTGGCGAAGATACAGGTTTGATTACCGACATTACTTTCATCGAATCCGAAATGGTCGGCTTCCTGCCTGGGAAAAGGAAAGTACGACTTGACATCCACTGCAAGACGCAGAACAGCGACCACATCATCATCGAGATGCAGCGGGAAGGACAGCGTTACTTTGTCAGCAGGCTAAGGGTTTACACCAGTCATTCCACCATTAGCGGCGTGAAAATAGGCGACGAGGTTTACGCCTCTGTTCCAAGGGTTTATTCTCTTTGCTTCATGGAACAGAACATGCCAGAATTCAAAGGCAGGGAGCGGTTTTTCTGGAAAGTTTATCAAAAAGACGACGATAATGAAATTTTTTCCAAAGAAAATGTTTTATATTTCGCAGAATTATGTAAATTTGCAGCGCATTTGGAAACATTGGACTTGACCGATGAGAAGAATCTATGGCTCTACATGCTCACCCATGTGGCAGATATCAGAAAGGAGGAAATACGAGAGATGAGTCCGATCTTCCAGCGATTTTACAACGAGTGTCTAATATCAAACCTTACTGATATGGAAAAGAAAATATATGTCAGAGATGTCCTGGAATACGCAGACGTGAAGGAGTCACTGATGTGCGAACGGGAGGAAGGCCGTGAAGAAGGTCGTGAAGAAGGTCGTGAAGAAGGTCGTGAAGAAAGAACGCGCCAACTCGCTTTCAACATGCTTACTGAAGGCTTTGACACTGCTGTTGTTTCGAAAATCACAGGACTAACAGAAGAGGAAGTTATGGCGTTGGTG
>JAFXSR010000085.1 GCA_017525505.1 Bacteroidales bacterium | reverse complement strand
TGCACAAAGCAAAAAGGCAATGACTGTATATGACACTTACAAACCTCAGATTGAGGCAGCAAGTACCATTGAGGCTATTGACACTTTGTATAACACAGCAATAGAACAGTTATGAGAAGAGAACATGAATTAGAACAATCAGTTATACCCGAACCAGTACATTGGTTTCCATTGACTCAAAACAATGGGGATATAATGGGTAATTTTCCCGTCTGGTCTTATTCGATTGGGATAACATATTCTGACAACGGTGGTTTCTTCAATGGCAATGCCTATGCATATAAGACATTAGCTAATATTCCAAATACCAATTTTCAGACTTTTTCTGTTCAAATAATGCTTCCAACTGTTTATTCAAGCGGAATATATACATTATTTAATTTTGATGTTGGAAATACCAATACTGGGATTGGGGCACTTATAGCACCAGACTGGGGGGGTGACTTAATTGACAATCCAACATATAATGGCAATACTAATACAGATTTGAGTATAGGTTCTATTCCTTGGATTGCAAATACATGGTACACTCTTGTTTGGAGACAGGACTTCACAACTAAAACAGAGTTGTTTGTAAACGGCTCACTACGCTCATCAACAACAATATACATTCCATCAAACGTTGTTTATTCAAGAGTGTACATTGGAACACATCCAAACAACTCCAATAGAAAATTCAAAGGTTATATTAAGAACATAAGGATGTGGGATTGTTATCTTACTGATGAACAAATAGCAGCGTTATGAAAAGAGAACATAATTTATCAAATTTAATCCCATTACAATATCTTGAATGTACTGGAACGCAGTGGATAGACACAGGATTTAAGCTTAATCAGGATTCAAGGGTTGTTATTGATTACAGAATTACTAAATATCAGACAACATGGCCTGCTGCTGCCGCTGTTTTTGGTGCGAGGTATGCATACATGAATAATCAGACGACAGTTTTTTGTCCTGTTAATAGAGCTACTGATATTTATTGTTGTTGGGGTAATACTACTTATATGTTTAGAAATTATAACATACTAAACAGCCCTATCACCCTTGATGCTAATAAGAATGTTTGGACTATCAATATAAATGGAAATGTAACAACTCACACATTTGCAAACACTAATTTTCAAAATCAAGGCAATTGTTATTTGTTTAAATGCAACTTTTACAATGAGGCACCTAATACCAACGGGATAGCTGTTGATGATGATTCCCATAAAATAATAAGCAAGTGTGATATCTATGACAATGATACACAAGTAAGAAAGTACAGACCTTATCTCAATGCAGGGAAACCTGGAATGTTGGATGAGATAAATAATGTATGGTATGGTAACAATAGGACAGATGAATTTTTATACGCATAATTAATTATGGAAGCAACAATACAACACACAGACAACAGAATCATAGCAATAATAGCAGGTGTTCTACTCCTGTTATTCACATTGCTGTTCTCTAACACACACGATTTCACGACAACATCAACAATTCCTCAAGTTGAAGTCTTGCAGTGGTCTGCTGACACTTGCTGGGGTGGATGGCGATAAGATAATACTTTAGTACCATGATTAAAATTATAGTAGATAAGCAAGAATTAACCCTTTACAACGACACCAGCTTCGTGATGGAACTTAACAATCCCGTGTTCTCCACTGAGGCCATTGAGGGTGATGTAGTCTATAATTTTGACATCCCGGTTGCCGGCAACGAGCGTGTGTTTGGCTTCGCTCACCTGCCATACACTCTTGAACAACGCGCATACAATTGCCTGGTATTCGTCGATGGGGTGCAGCTCATACATGGAAGTCTGATCATTCAAAAAACCACGCGGATGAAATACTCGGTCGCTGTGGTCGTAAACCCGTTGCCGGAAGGATGGACAGAACAGTCTATTCGGAACAACCATGACGAGGAAATTGTTGTAGTGAACAACCAGCGGATGTACAAGGAACAGTGGAAGGCATATTTGCTTTCGTGCTTCGAAAATGATGGGGATGTGAAGTTTGGACTGATACAGAACAAAAAAGGTTACGGCGATGATGCAACCGGATACGGGTTCTGGAACGGAGAGTTTAAGGGATTTCTCATTAACAGGGTGTTTTTTAACTATATGCAGTCGGGCCTGAATCAGATAGTGGGAGAGCATCTGTTTGCTCCCGATAGTCTTGAGAAAGGCAACGTGGGCAATGTGTACCCCACATGCCTTTGCCCACAAATCCGGTTAAGCGCCATTATCAGGAACATGCTGACAAATGCCCAGTGGAACTTCATAGGAGGGTATTTTACCGATACTGTTATAAATAATGTATATATTCAGTCGCACAGGGCGCTGGACGGAACCCTCGACCGTGCGGTACTGGCTGCCTTCACGGTTGATGAAAATTTCGGAGAGAACACGGCCTATGAAAACACACCCATAGACATGTACGGCTACTGGATATTCGACTGGGATACCGTTTCAAACAATTCAGACTATATCGATTACATTACCCTTGAAGACCAGCAATATGGTAGTTTCTACTTTGAAGTGCTCTCCACGGCTCTGAACCCCATCGCCATCTATGTGTTCTATGGCATTGAAGATGGAAATAGCAGCCAGCCGGGACCATACAAGATAATGGCATATAATGATATGCACTGGAATGAAGCGCATATTTTTGACGAGGAAACCGTTGACAGCCCTAAGGGGCTGGTAGTGCTGCGGTGGAACTGCGATCCGGGACACAACGGAAAATTCAAACTCACTATGCTGGATGCCAATGGAAATCCTGTTAGCAATTCGTTCGCCAGAATAGAGGTGCAGGCACCTGAATCCGTTATTTTGGATCAGCCGGTTGAAGGGGTACTTCCATTGCTCAACCTGTATGCAAGTTCATACAGAATAAACCAGATGCTTCCTGATTTGTCAAACTCCGAGTTCCTTACCAAGGTGAGAAACACTCTCGGACTGTCAATCTTTCTTGATGCCACTACCAAGACCGTTGAATTGGGTTTTGTGAAAGATTTGGAATTGGCAAAATCAGAGAACCTGGATAACTTTGTTTTGGGCAGGGAGACGGAGATGGATTTTGAAACGACTGAAGGGTACGGCTACACGCTGAAATCTGATGTGGACAACGACACGGAAGAGTTTGAGAGAACCGTTCCCGAAGCGGTGAATGACTACCGATCGTTACCACCTGTGCGAAGCAACCACAACAAAATATGCCGCATCGACTCTTTCGGTGCATGGTTCCTTTCAAAACGCATTGGCGACGATACTGTGATTTGGAGATGGATTTTCGATTACCTAAACATCGACGCCACTCCGCTTTTTGCTGCAGGAAGCAGTCCTGAAAAAATGTTGGAAACGGCGAACACTACACGTCAGACCGATATTGTTGTTCCGTCCAACGTGGAAACCTACGACAGGTATCATAAAGTGAAAGAGTTTGCTGACATGATTCCCGATGTGGATTTCGAGGTAGAAGGCAGCTATGTCAACAGCAATAAAGAAGTGTCAGACAGGATTGATTTGGTGTATTATCAAGGATTTTCCGATGTGCGCCTGGACGATAACACCCAGTGCGTGTATGCCAACATGGTATCGCATAGCAGACACTTCTCACTGAGGGCAACCGGAGACAGGTCGTTGGGAGAGCTGTACATACGTAAATGGCTGGACTACCTATGCTCATCGAGAGTAATCACACACAAATTTATGTTACCGTTAAACAAAGTTCTGGAGGTAATGCGCCTGCTGCGGCCGCAGACTATGCCACCTGAAGAACAGACCCGTTTCATCATGGTGAACAACGTGCGCATCCTGCCCAAGAAAATCAGCATACAGATAGACAACTCCAGCGATCTCTACCTCTGCGAAATACAGGGTGTTAGAGCTTAGAAATTGGGGGCCTGCTCCTGGATGATACGAGTGAGGTTCGGATCCGCGTGGTTGCTGTATAGCGTTGTCATCGACAGGGAGTGATGGTCTGCGTGTTGCTTCACCGTCAGCGGGTCAATGCCTGCTTTCAGCATGTCGAATATTCCAGAATCTCGGAAACTGTATAACTGCATCGTTTTGGGTAATTTCAGTCTGTTCCGTAATTTTTCCCATGCTTTCGAGAACTTTGCCTTGTCCGCTTTCACATAGCCAGGCATCCAACTTTGCGATATAAGCCACATGTCTGGCTTGTAGGCCTTGATATACCCCAGGCTCCTCATTACATCAGCGGTCATGGCCGCATGCCGGCAATGGTGGTTTTTAGCCACGTCTGAGTTCACCACTATGGTTCCTGCGGAAAAATCCACATCACAAACCCTGAGGTTTATTATCTCCTTTGGCCGAATCAAGCAATAATACATCAGCTTGCACACAACCAGCATGACGGGTTCATTCTCTTCTAAATATGCAGTCACCACCCTGCGTGTTTCGTTGTCTATTACGGTTCGCTTTTTTTCCGCTTTCTGCTTCACCTTGATATTAGCGAACGGATTAACGGTAGCATATCCATGCTCGACGCACCAGTTGAAGAAACCGCGTACGAATTTGAGGTAGTTGTTATAAGCCGTCCTTCCCACTTCCCTGTCAAGATAGACATAATCCATGAAACGGGATGCGTTTGTCTTGGAAAACTGGCTGAAGTACTTAAGATCAGCGCACCTGTCGGAGAAGTATGACATGAAAGTGTTCAGGAAAGACCTATACGAGCGAATAGAGTCCGGACGCAGCTCTTTCTGCTTCTCGTTGAGAAAACGCTTGGCCACTTCCGCCGCAGGTATGTATAATTGCTGACTGTCGCCCACGATTAGCGGGTTCCATCCCTGCATTAGCTTAATGTTGATGTGGTTTACGATTTTCGAGATGTGCGTGACGGCCTCACGCTGAGTGGCATATCGCTTGCGTATTCTGCCCACCCTGATCCGCATCCTCTTCATCTCGGACGTTGCAGGGTCCTGGCACCAATACTCTATCACCCAGCCATGGGTGTATTTTTTTAATTGCGCGGGCAGGTAATTGAAAACCATTGAGTCCTGCCTAAGGAAAGTGTTGAGATTTTTAAGCATTTTTTTTTCTTTCCCCCGGTCTGTGGAGAAAGAAAAAGGTTGTCGAATTTCTGTGCCAATTTTTTTTGTTTCCCGCAAAATAGGCCAGCTTTTACTGCTGACCTATAACTATTTGCGGGTAAAAGTGCCCAGAACAGGAATCGAACCTGCACATCTTTCGATATACGCACCTGAAACGTACGCGTCTACCAATTCCGCCATCTGGGCTTTCAAATGCGGTTGCAAAGATACAACTTTTTTCATTACCAATCACCATTCCCGAAAAATTTATTTTTCACTGAATTTCAATAAGATAAAGTTGTTTTTAGTGAATTCAGGAAAACATGGTCCATTCTCCGAAAACAATTTTCGGTAAGTATTCCTACAGTTATGGCAATTTTCAAATTACGGAATATTTCAGATACCCCTTGTCTTTATATCAGAAATTAATATTATTTTTGCAGAAATTTTTATTATCATTAGCTATGGGAACGGAAACACAAAAAATTGGACAAAGAGGAGAAGACTTAGCAGCGGATTTTTACGTTCGCAACGGATACTCCATCCTTGAACGAAATTGGAAATGCTACCATCTGGAGGTGGACTTGATAACACGAAACGAAGACACCCTGGTGATCTGTGAAGTGAAGACAAGAACAAACATCGCTTTCGGAGAACCTGAAACCTTCGTCACCCCTCAAAAACAGAAGAACCTAATCCGAGCCGCCAACATGTACCTCACCCGAGCCGGCCTCAATCTGGATGTTCGCTTTGACATTATCTCCGTCACACTCTGCGGAAATGACCATCAATTACACCATATTCCGGATGCCTTTCAACCAAAGTGGTAATTTTTTTTATTATTTTTGATTATCGTATTATTATTTTATGTATTTTTGCAGCATGAAAAAAACAACGAACCATGCTCATAAAAACATATAGCTGCGCATTGATGGGAGTAAACGCCATCCCCGTCACCATCGAGGTAAATATTGGCCCCGGCATCAGCTTCTTTTTGGTCGGACTTGCTGACAGTGCCATCAAGGAGAGCCAACAGCGCATTGACACGGCACTGAAGAACAACGGCTACAAGATGCCGGGGAAGAAAATCGTCATCAACATGGCACCAGCCGACATCCGCAAGGAGGGCAGCGCCTACGACCTGAACCTGGCGATTGCCATCCTCATCGCCTCCGAACAAATCAAAGGGCAGGACAAAGTGGGTGACTATTATATAATGGGAGAGTTGTCGTTAGACGGCCACTTGCAGCCCATTCGCGGAGTACTGCCCATCGCCATAGAAGCCCGCAAAAGAGGAATGAAAGGAATTATCCTGCCCGCACAGAACGCCCGGGAAGCGGCCATAGTCAGCGACATCGAGGTACTGGGAGCGGAAAACATCCGGCAAGTCATAGATTTTTTTGACAAAGACCTCCCCTTGCCTCGCACGATAGTCAACACCCGCGAGGAATTCCAGCGCAGCCTATGCAATTACGAATTCGACTTCACCGATGTAAAAGGACAGCAGAACATCAAGCGTGCCATGGAAATTGCCGCTGCCGGCGGGCATAACCTCATCCTTATTGGTCCGCCTGGTTCGGGCAAGTCCATGTTGGCCAAGCGACTGCCCTCTATCCTACCCCCATTGACCCTTTCTGAGGCTCTCGAAACAACAAAAATCCATTCCGTTGCCGGAAAAATGAGCCGATATTCATCGCTCATAGCGGTACGTCCCTTCCGCGCGCCACATCATACCATCAGTGATGTGGCGTTAGTCGGCGGGGGATCCAATCCCCAACCCGGGGAAATCTCACTGGCCCACAACGGAGTATTGTTTCTTGACGAGCTGACCGAATATAAACGTCCTACACTGGAAGTGATGCGACAACCTCTGGAAGACCGCTACGTTACCGTCTCACGTTCCAAATACAGCGTCACTTTTCCCGCCTCGTTCATGTTTGTGGCGGCGATGAACCCTTGTCCCTGCGGCAACTACAACCATCCCAAACTTCCCTGCACCTGCGGACAAGGAGTGGTACAGAAATACCTCAACAAGGTGTCCGGCCCTCTCATGGACCGTATTGACCTGCATGTGGAAGTGCTGCCATTGTCCACCGAAGAACTCACCACTGCCCCGCCTGGAGAACCTTCCGCAGTCATCCGCGAGCGGGTGGTACAAGCCCGTAAAATCCAAGAGTTAAGATACAGGAACTTTCCCGGTATCCATTGCAATGCACAAATCAACACCAAATTGCTCCGGCAATACTGCGAAGTGGACGCCGACGGACTTGAGCTGCTGAAGAACACCATGGACCGTCTAGGCTTATCAGCCCGTGCATACGACCGAATACTGAAAGTCGCGCGCACCATCGCCGACCTCGCCGGTGCCGAATACATCGACAACGAGCACTTGTCTGAAGCAATTAACTTCAGAAGTCTGGACCGGGACAGTTGGGGGAAATGAGAATGCACAATACATTATAAGGGGATTGTGAAACTGGACAGAGTCTCGTCCCCATGCGTCCTTTAATCCTTCAAACAACCGATAGGTATCACTTTTACCCCGTCGGTGCGGGTGTAGGCCATCTCGCCACCAGTCAGCACCATCAACAGATCAGGTTCCCTGAGTTTAGAATGTTCATTTCGGGCATTAGCTTCTTGTACCAATCGTTTAATTTCCAAAAGATGCTTGGCCGCATCTTCTATCTCCCTACTACCCAACTTGCATTCTATCAACGCATAACGTCCATCTTCAAGATGCAGTACTGCATCTGCCTCAAGCCCGGTACGGTCCCGATAATATGAAAGACTACCACCCAAAGCCTGAGAATACACGCGCAAATCACGGAAACAGAGACATTCAAAAACAAAACCGAAGGTATTCAGATCCAGTTCGAGACGTTGGGGTGTTGCACCCAGAACGGCCACCGCAATAGACGGATCCGTAAAACAGCGTTTTTTGCCTGTCCTGATGGATGTTTTGGAACGGATCGCCGGATTCCAGGCTTCCAAATCCTCCAATACGAACAGACGCTCCAAAACATCCACATAATCATCGAAGGTTGACATAGCGGTACCTTCCATTTCAATAGAAATATCAGAGAGCATGCTCGTTTTTTTTGCAACGGAGCACAAATTACGGGCGTATGTTCGCAGTATCAGGCGGGCCAGCGAGGGATTACGGTGACGTCCATCTATACGGGATATATCCTCGTCACAGATGACGTTCAAGTAATCTCTGGCAATAAGCAATTTTGCCTCATCTGTCATGGTGTCAAGTGAAGCGGGCCAACCTCCCCGACAGGCTGAGAAGATGAGCTCCTCTACAGAGAGATTGGATGTCAAACCATCAATATCAACATCCGGCTCATCAAACAATTGCCGAATTGAAACCGTCCCATTGGATTCCAATGATTCATACAAACTCATCGGATACATGGATAGCGGACTGATCCTTCCTGTGCCTGTATGTTGGATCTCCCCATCCTTGTCCTCAATCACAGTTGATCCTGTGAGGATGAACTGTCCTCTCATTCGACGCTCGTCAACAGCGTGACGGACTGCGTCCCACAACACTGGGGCCACCTGCCATTCATCGATAAGGCGAGGCGTTTCACCCTTGAGCAGTAGGGAGGGTTTTGTGCGTGCAGAGGCCAAATACCCTTCGCGTCTGTCCGGGTCTTGCATTTTGATGACGCTTGCGGCTTGCATTTCTGCGGTGGTGGTCTTACCGCACCACTTTGGACCTTTTATCTGTACCGCCCCAAATGCTTCCAATTTTAGAGCTAATTGTTTGTCTGCTATACGCTTGAGATATTTCATATGCAAATATTTGAGACGGCAAAATTACAAAAAAAAATCGAATCAAGCAACAATATCGGGCGATTTTGTTCATTATTATCGGGCGATTTTGCTTATTTTTGTCGGGTGATTTTGCAAACACTGTATCTTTCTCCAAATATTGTCCTGTCCACAGACATAGTGGACAAAATGGACAGTTAGAAATAAAATAATCACGAATTAAACCTTATATTTTCTGGTAGAAAACAGGTACATCAAATGAACACCCCGTACTGACATCCGCAAGGAGGGCAGCGCCTACGACCTGAACCTGGCGATTGCCATCCTCATCGCCTCCGAACAAATCAAAGGGCAGGACAAAGTGGGTGACTATTTTTGACTACAGGATTACAGGATTATGAGATTACGGGGTGGAGAGGTGGAGAGGTGGGGAGGGATGGAGAGTTTGGAAAGGATGGAGAGTTTGGAAGGGGTGGATGAGAAAGGCTGATTACCGGATTTTTTTCAGTATTTGTTTGACCAGTGCGCGTTCATCATAGAGCATCACCGCCACATAGACCAAAAGCAATGCGGTATTCAGCACATACATCCAAATTTGGCTGGCAGGGTGCAAATAAACGCTGAGCAGCCACAATGCCACCGCCAATGCGAAATAACCCAATATGGATCTCATCGGATAAGGTATCGGGGATTTGACCTGGCCAACGATATATGAAAGCAACATGCAGATACCATAACCTGCGAAGCCTCCCCATGCGCATGCCGTATAACCAAATTTCGGAACGAAAATGAAATTGATGGACAGCAAAGCGGCACAGCCAATGGCTGAAAAAATGGCGCCCCACCATGTCTGTCCATTCAGCTTGTACCAGAACGACAGATTGAAATACACCCCCATGAAAATCTCCGCCATCATCACAATCGGCACCACCTTAAGTCCTTCCCAATAAGTACTTGAAATCAAGTATTTAAAAATGTCAAGATACATCATCACCAACAAAAAAGCCAACAATGTGGTCATGACAAAATACTTCATCACCACCGCCTGCATTTCTGGGCTGTTCTTATCCCGCTGACCACCAAACACAAATGGTTCGTATGCATACCTAAATGCCTGAGTGAAGATGGCGATAATCATGGAGATCTTCACACAAGCTCCATAGATACCCAATTGCACCTCACCTTCCTGACCAGGCACAATGAACTTATAGCATATTTTGTCAGCCACCTGATTCAGGATGCCTATGAGCCCGAATAGCAGGAGCGGCCATGTGTATTTCAGCATCTTTTTCAGCAACTGCCCATCAATGCCAAACTTCATGTTGCGAATCTCAGGAAGAAAACCGAAGGTCACCCCTGCCGTACATATCAAATTCACAATAAAAATATAGCCTACCTGATAATCAGGATTATACCAATTCATAACCGGCCACCCCTTGGCATACAAAACAGGTGCAAGGAGGAAAATGAAAAGGTTCAGGCCAATATTACAGAAGATAAAAGAAAGTTTCAGCGTAACGAATTTTATCGCCTTATTCTGCTGACGCAGAGAGGCGAAAAGAACAGCCTGAAAAGCATCCAACGATACCACTGTCGCCATTATGGCGATATACTCCGGGTGGGTTTCATATCCCATAAAAAACGCTATCGGATGTAGGAATACCAAGCAGAGTATCCAAAAAACCAATGACACCACCCCGACAGCACCTGAAGCGGTGGAGAAAGCCTTACGGGCATCCACTTCCTCACGATTAGCAAAATAAAAGAAGGTGGTCTCCATGCCAAAAGTCAGCAACACCAGCAAAAAAGCCGTATAAGCATAGATGTTGGTCACAACCCCATAACCTCCCGAAGCGGCCGTAATCTTATAGGTGTACAACGGCACCAGCAAATAATTGAGGAAGCGTCCGACAATGCTACTCAAACCATAAATGGCAGTCTGTCCTGCTAATTTCTTAAGCGATAAAGACATGGGATTTGAAGTTTATAGTTTATAGTTTAGAATTGGGTATTAAACACTTTGGCACATTAACTAATTTGCTAATTTAACTTGCTGATTTTCGCTGTTCCTATCATCTGGTTTTGCTGATATAATTGCAGCAGATACAATCCCTGTGCGAAACGGCTCATATCCATGGTGGGGTTATCCGTCTGCAAAAGTTGTCGATGGAGCAACTTGCCATACAAATCATACAGTCTGGCTTCCACCGCAGACTCTTTCAAATCCTCCGGCAACTGTATGTTGACAGTGCCCCTGCTTGGGTTCGGGTAAACCACTATCCTGCCCTGTTTGCCATAACTTTCCACTGAATTCACAATTTCCAGATGCAAAATCACTATTGAATCACAGCCAGCGGCGTTTTCCCAGATAATAGACGGTCCGTCAACACTTTCATAATAGGTAATACCATCACGCCAAGTATAGGGTGCTTCCGCTTGCACAGAATCGACAAAAGATGTCGAATAATTCACTGTAAGGTTTAACCTCACAATTGAATCACAACCCTGGCTACTGGTGTATTCCATTCTGGGAATATTGGTACTTTCCGTATATTTCACACCGTCTATCCAGACTAACGAATCACAAACGACCTGCTCATCAACAAGCACAACACTTTGATACACTGTAAGATGCAATGTGACAACAGAATCACAGCCCGCAGCATTCGTATAAACTATAGTAGGTGCGTCTGTACTTTCCGTATAAGTGATGCCATTTTGCCAGGTATAAGAGTCACAGGCATAAACAGTATCCACCGAAGAAGACGATGATAAAACGGTAAGATTCAGAATCAGTGTGGCGTTCTCACAACCCAACACATCTGTAAAAGAAACAGAAGGACCATATATGCTTTCGGTATAGGTATGGCCGTCAAACCAAACCAAGGAATCGCAAACCGTTACGGAATCCACTTCGACAGCGGAGTGCATAATGACAAGTCTCAGGGTCACAATCGAATCACAACCCACAGCATTAGTCAGTACAACCTCCGGTCCCCAAATGCTTTCCGTATAAGTCACCCCGTCAATCCATTGGACGCTGTCACAAGCCACGATCAAATCAGTATAGCTGCTTGATTTTTTCACCGTCAGATATAAAGTATCCACGTGTTCGCATTCCTCCACATCATAATAAGAATACAAGTAAACGCCACTTTCGGTATAAGTCACACTATCTCTCCAAACATAGCTATCGCAGGCTGTGACCGTGTCCGCCACATTTTGCACATGGCAGGGCTGCCTGAAATTTACCATTTGGGCAGCTCCCGCTGAGCACAAGTCATTCCAAGTGGCGCGCACTTCGTACAAGTAATGGGCGTACTGTGGTGGATAATCCGCATAAACATACCCTGTTGCCGGAACAGCAAGAGGAACGCTGTCTCTGTACACCTCATACTGTACAAACGGATTGTCGATGCGCGCTTTCATCACGAAGTTACGATTATACGGATACCAGAAGACATCACCTTCATAATAGTAACCATAAATATTACCCTTGAACGGTACGGCCTCCAAGCCTGTCACCATAGCTGAAGAATTGGCCGGAGCGGCAACGTACAAACCATACCACAACTCCTGACTGGCATCAATGACCAAAGGAGATGACAAGGCCACCGTATTCCATGCTCCAGGAACCAAAGTAGTGACATCCACCTGTTGGCTGAGGATGAGTGTTCCAGGACTGATCACGCGTCCATGATCGGAAATCTGGCCTCCTGTATATACCAACAGCCGGTACTCTGTCGCCAAAGAATCCGCAATAAACGACAGGTGTGTCAAACGATGTCTATGGAACGGATACAAATCCGATATAGCCATACGATGCATTTGAATGATGGAATAGTCTGCATTATCACCAAAAGAAGATTGAGGAATGGAATCCCACGAAGCGTTAACCACATCAGGAACAGCCGAATGCCACGTTAACAGCACCTGATTGGTGTCAGAATCAATATCGCCCTGCACTGCTGTGAAGTTCAAGGGAGTATTACACTCCGGATAATAAGACACACCGACAAGGCGGACGGTATCCCATGATGAGCCTGTGGTCAGAGTGACATTACCAAGTTCATGGTGAGCCCGTTGCAGGACAGGATTATATCTCACATACACTGTTCCTCCCGTGGCAGGCAAAGTCAGGTAAGAGACGAAATGCACAGCATCTGTTGAAACCTTAAAATTACCCGTAACGGACACACGTATGGCGGTATCAATATTGATAGTTTGCACAGCAAATTGTTGAACATCAGCAGGGACACCCTCTTCCTCGAAAAAGTCAAGTTCTTCCCTTGACACCATCAGGGATTGCGGTTCTATTTCTATATTGATAATAGCGGACTGTGACGTATTAAAGCTATCCAAATCCGGATTAAGATTAGAAAGCATGAAATATCCATCGGCATAGCCTCCCCATCCCCAGTTAATATGGAAATAACCCTGACTGTCGTAGCCGTCACAGACGAAAGCATGAATAGACGAACTTCCGACACCTGTGTAAAAAATAGGTCTCAAGTGGTCCAATTCACCCATCATCATACTTCTCCAACTTACTGATGAATATGTATTCCGATACACATGCATAGGTTCAAAAAAAGAAAAATAGCCACCCAAAGCTTCCCTCACCAAAGAAAACACCGAGGAACTGCTGACAACTCCGTATGCCATATCCACACTGACACCACAGTGATACAGCAACGTGGCCACTGCTTCTATCTGTGCGGGTGTACTGCTGGCCGTCAGGGAATCGGGCATATTGTCATAATCGTAATATGTGTTTTCAAAGTCAGCGGACAAAGTCCCATAATCTCCGTAACCTTCGCCCATAGAGCTGTTGTTAGCCACATAACTATGGCTTCCCACACCATGTTCAGGGAAATGCCAATAACGAATAATCTGGCCCATTGCCACTGCCGTACAGCCGGCCTCAGCATGACCTGACTCACTTCTCGGGTCGGCAGGACAAAGAGCGTTATAATACGGACTTTGCGACCATGTGCTGCTGATCAGAGGTTCAACAATGACATTACGGCTATGATTCCAAGACTGATGACGCAACGCTTCCCACTGGCCTGTCACCGAAGCTGGCGCCTCAATCTGCCGACGCTCAATCTCATCCATCTGCTCCTTATATTCTCCCAGAAGAAAAGCCACATTCGGAGGCAGCTGACCCGCATCAAACGTCGAGGTCGTGGAATAGGCCAAAATAGGAGTGACGCGACTATCGGCAGCCACAATCACAAAACCCTCCTGTCCGATGTTGACAATATAATAATAGTCACGTTCCAGCCAACGCGTGCCGTCCTGGCGCACACCCTGTTCTTTATAAACAATAACAGGCTCTGCCATTGAGCGAGAGGTTTCCGTTGACATACCCCGGAAAAAATTGTATGCTGCCATCTTGGCAGTTGTGGTGTCCACAGGTTCCGCTTTCAAGGAATGAATAGCCGTAGCCATGATCAATCCCAGGGCTACTAAATACTTTACTTTCAGTTTCATATCTTTTATTTACAAAAAATTCTTGCAAAGATACAACATATTTTTGTATCTTTGCAGTTTATAAAACTCTGAACTATGAACAACTCAAGCGGAATAACTCTTAAGATAATTTTTTTTCAAAACGCACTTTAAACCTTTCACTGACAATAGGATTCTATAACATTCTGCCAATACTCACACCTATCAGATATCAACAAATAAAAAATAACAGACAATGAAAAAGACCTTTATCGTATGCCTATTGGCAACATTTATCGGAATCAGTAGTAACATTAAAGCACAAGAAACTATGACACAAGAAGAAAAAATCAGCTACGCCTTGGGAGCCAATATCGGCGAAAGTTTCAAACAACAGGGAATAGAAGTTCAGAGAGACAAGTTTTTCCAAGGATTTAACGACGGCATTGCCGGCAAAAACCAATTCACCCAGGCTGAGATGCAACAGATTTTCGAGGAATTTCAGAAAATGATGCAGCAAAAGCAGAACAGCATGGTGGATGAAGAAAAAGCCAAAGGTGCCGCATTTTTAGCTGAGAACAAGAAAAAAGAAGGCGTGGTGGAGACCGCTTCCGGACTGCAGTACAAAGTGGTGAAAATGGGAACCGGCGCCAAACCAGGTGCTACCGACAAAGTGAAAGTACACTACCACGGCACTTTGCTCGACGGCACGGTGTTCGACTCATCCGTACAGCGTGGCGAGCCCATCACTTTCGGTCTGAACCAAGTGATTGCCGGTTGGACGGAAGGTGTGCAACTGATGCCCGTTGGTTCCAAGTTCATCTTCTACATTCCTTCTAACCTGGCATACGGCGACCGCGCCGCTGGCAGCATCAAACCTGGTTCAACCCTGATTTTCGAGGTAGAGTTACTGGATATTGAAAAATAAAATCATCGAAGATTGAAATCTGACAATTTAGGCAATAAAATTATCGAAGTGCTCTCGCGTGGCAACGCGGGAGCCAAATACAACTACAAACAGATTTCCGCCAAAGCAGGCGTTTTCGACAAGCAAGGACGGGAGAAAATCAAAGAGATCATCGAGGATTTTGTGGAGGCCCGCATCCTGCTGAAAGCCGGTCGCGGCCATTACAAGATCAACCCGAAATACCTCAGCAAAGAAACCACCGGCCGCAACTACATCATTGGACGACTGGAGATGAAGGCCGGTGGTTCGGCATTCGTCATCAGCGAGAAAAAAGCCGCCGGAACAAACGCCGAGGAAGAGGATGTCTTTGTGGCTGACGGCAACTTGGGAAACGCCCTGCACAACGACCTTGTCAAGGTCATGGTTTTCCCTTCCCGCAAAGGAAAGAGACCTGAGGGACAGGTGGTTGAAATCATTGAGCGCAGCCAGAAACAGATTGTGGGCAACCTGCACATCAACAAGGGTATCGCCTACTTTGTGGCCGACAACCCCAACTTCCGCCGCGATGTGCTCATTCCCGGCCGAAGCCTCAAAGGGGCTCGCAACGGTGACAAAGTGATCATCCGCATTGTGGACTGGGAAGCTGGCACCCGCAGTCCTCTGGGCGAGGTCATCCATGTGTTGGGCAAGCCCGGCGACAACGAGGTGGAGATGCAGGCGATTCTCGCCGACAACGACTTCCCCCTGGGTTTCCCCGAAAATGTGGAGCAGGAAGCCGCCAAAATCGACAGCCGCATCAGCGAGCAGGAAATCATGCGCCGCCGCGACTTCCGTCAAATCACCACTTTCACCATCGACCCCGCCGACGCCAAGGACTTCGACGATGCCATCTCTTATGAGAGACTCGACAACGGACTGCACCGCGTGGGAATCCATATCGCAGATGTCTCTTTCTACGTGAAACCCGACAGCGACATTGACAAAGAAGCCTATCTTCGAGGCACCTCCGTGTATCTGGTGGACCGCACCATACCGATGTTGCCCGAAGTGCTGTGCAACAATCTCTGCTCACTGCGCCCCCACGAGGACAAGCTTTGCTTCAGCGCCGTCTTCGACCTTGATGACAACGCCAAGATACACAAGGAATGGTTCGGACATACGGTCATCAACTCCGACCGTCGTTTCAACTATGATGAAGTACAGGAAATCATTGAGCAGAAGCAAGGTGAAATGAGCGATGTCATTTTGCAGTTGCACCAGCTGGCTCAGATTTTGCGTAAGAAACGTTTCGATAACAACGCCATCAACTTCGAAACCGAGGAAGTGAAATTCAAGCTGGATGAAAACAGCAAGCCCATAGGTGTTTATCTGAAAGTGCAGAAAGAAGCCAACTTCCTGATTGAAGAGATGATGTTGCTTGCTAACCGCCGAGTGGCGGAGAAAGCTGGTAAACGCACCGCACGTCAGCTGCCGCGCACCTTCGTGTTCCGTGTGCATGATGAACCTTTGAGCGACAAATTAGAGACTTTCAAAAACTTTGTCCAAAAACTGGGTTACGAACTGAAAACCAGCAGTCACAAGGCCTTCACCAACTCCATGAACCAAATGTTCGAGAAGGTGAAAGGCAGCAACGAGTACAACATGCTCAGCAAGCTGTCGATACGCATCATGGCCAGGGCGGTCTATTCCACCGACAACATCGGGCATTACGGACTGGCCTTCCCCTACTACACCCATTTCACCTCCCCCATCCGCCGCTACCCCGACCTGATGGTACACCGCCTGCTTGACCAATATTTAGCAGGCAAACCCTCGGTCAACAAAAGCCAATACGAGGAATACTGCCAACACTGCTCACAAATGGAACAGAAAGCCACTGACGCGGAACGCAAATCAGTGAAATTCAAACAAGCCGAATACTTGGCCGACAAAATCGGACAGATATTCGACGCCACCGTGTCCGGCATCTCCAAATGGGGTGTTTATGCAGAATTGGACGAGTCTAAATGCGAGGGCATGATTCCCATGCGCACCTTCGACGACGACTTCTATTATATTGATGAAGACAACTACACCTTGGTGGGCCTGCATCACGGCCACGACATCCGCTTCGGCGACAGCATCAAAGTAAAGGTGGTGGAAGTAGATTTGCTAAGGAAACAAATGACGTTTGAGAGAGTTGACAGTTGACAGTTAACAGTTAACAGTTGACAATTAATAATTCAAAATTCAAAATTCAGAATCCATAACCTCCTAACCTTCCTAACCTTCCTAACCTTCTAAACATTAAACACTATTTACTATTCACTAACCCCTAACCCCTAATCACTAAAACCTAATGAAACTCGTCCTTCAACGTTGCAGCAGAGCCGAAGTGCGTATCGACGGGGAAACCGTGGGGCGCATTGGCATTGGCTTTGTCGTTTTGGTGGGTATCACCCATAGCGACACCCGCGAGGACGCTGACTTTCTGGCCAAGAAAATAGCAGGGATGCGGGTTTTCGAGGATGCGGAAGGCAAGATGAACCTGTCATTGGCAGAAGTTGGCGGTGAGATTCTCAGCATCTCGCAATTCACCCTGTATGGCAACGCCCGCAAAGGCAACCGTCCCTGTTTCATTGAGGCGGCCCGTCCCGAAATAGCGGAACCACTGTACGACTATCTCAACCAGGTGTTGCGCGAACAATACGGTTTGCACGTGGAGACTGGCCGCTTCGGTGCCAACATGCAGGTGGACTTCGTAAATGACGGACCAGTGACGATAGTAGTTGACAGTTAACAATTAATAATCCAAAATCCAAAATTCAAAAACTATAAACTATATACTATATACTATATATATACTACACCTTCTCACCCATCTTCATTAGTACAATAAACATAAAATCATAATCATAAAAATCAAAACTATGTGTGGAATCGTAGGTTATATCGGAAATCGGGAAGCGTACCCCGTACTGATGAAAGGTTTACATCGCTTGGAATATCGAGGATATGACAGTGCCGGTGTAGCGCTCATCAACACCAATGGACAACTCAATGTCTATAAAGCCAAAGGAAAAGTTGCTGAACTGGAAGCTTTTGTCACCGACAAAGATGTCAGTGGAAGCATTGGCATTGCTCACACCCGCTGGGCCACCCATGGCGAGCCCAACCAAGTGAACGCCCACCCTCACTATTCCGAATCCGAACAGCTTGCGATTATCCACAACGGCATCATCGAGAACTACGCTGTATTGAAAGAAGGCCTCATGAAACACGGCTACAACTTCCGTTCCACCACCGACACGGAAGTACTGATCCAGCTCATTGAATACACCAAGCACACCTCGCAGGTGGACCTGCCTACTGCAGTTCAATTGGCACTCAACCAAGTGGTTGGAGCATACGCCATCGCTGTTTTGGACCGACAGAACCCCAATATGATTGTGGCCGCCCGTAAAGGCAGCCCGCTGGTGGTAGGTGTTGGCGAAGGCGAGTTCTTCTTGGCTTCAGACGCCACTCCCATCGTGGAATATACCAACAAGGTCATCTATGTAGGAGACGAAGAAGTAGTGGTACTGGAACGAGGCAAAGAGCCCTCCATCACCACTATCACCAACGTCAAGAAGACCCCCGAAATCCAAAAACTGGAGCTCACATTGAACCAACTTGAGAAAGGCGGTTACCCGCATTTCATGCTGAAGGAAATCTTTGAGCAGCCGCAAACCCTGCGCACTTCCATGAAAGGACGCGTCAATGTGGATGCCAACAACATTGCCTTGTCGGGCTTTATCGACAACCGCGAGCGTTTCCTGAATGCCAAGCGTATCATCATTACCGCCTGCGGCACCTCCTGGCATGCCGGTCTGATCGCCATGTACGCCATCGAGGAGTTTGCGCGCATCCCCGTGGAAGTGGAATACAGCAGTGAGTTTCGTTACCGCAAGCCTGTCATTCACAAAGACGACGTGGTAATTGCCATATCGCAATCAGGTGAGACCGCTGACACCTTGGCTGCCATCCAATTGGCAAAAGAAGCTGGTGCCTTCATCTTTTCCATTTGCAATGTGGTAGGCGCTTCTATCCCAAGAATTTCCGACAGCGGCTGCTATACCCACGTGGGTCCCGAAATCGGTGTGGCCTCCACCAAAGCCTTTACCGCCCAGGTTACCGCACTGACCATGCTGGCACTGTGTATCGGCCGCGAAAAAGGCACTATTGCGAAAGAACAGTACCTCAGAATACTGAAAGAGCTGGACAATATTCCGGAAAAAATCTCCAAAATCTTCCATCAGAACGACCGTATCGCCGACTTCGCCAAAATTTTCACCTACGCCCAGAACTTCATCTACCTGGGTCGTGGATACAACCACCCTGTGGCCCTGGAGGGAGCTCTCAAACTCAAGGAAATCAGCTACATTCACGCCGAAGGTTATCCCGCTGCCGAAATGAAACACGGCCCCATTGCCCTCATCTCACAAGAGATGCCTGTGGTGGTCATCGCACCCAACTGCGGCACTTACGAGAAGATTGTGAGTAACATTCAGGAAATCAAAGCCCGTGAAGGCAAGGTAATCGCTATCGTAACAGAAGGCGACACCATTGTGTCCAACATGTCGAACTTCTGCATCACCGTACCCGAGACTGAAGAGTGCCTCACTCCCCTGCTCACCGTCATCCCGTTGCAGCTGCTTGCTTACCATATCGCCGTGGCAAAAGACCGTGACGTGGATCAGCCAAGAAACCTGGCGAAATCGGTGACTGTGGAATAGGTTACAGGAGACAGGTTACAGGGGACAGTTGGGAGAGTGGTGGCAAAGTGTGCCGCAGAAAAGAAGTTGTGTGTTCTTTTCATTGGGCTTGCGCAATTTTTCCAGCTGTCATATTCAAGTTCCATGGCAAAAGGGCAGGTTTTATGGGTGCAAAAGTACAACATTTTGGTTTAACTTCCTGTCCTAATTTTGGGGAGTATTATAATCAGAATCAAAAATACTCTCCTGTAGCGAATTCATATTGTGAAATGAAAATCTGCTTGAAAGCGTGTAGATTATTCTGCTCGTAAAACATCAGCATCGCTTTTTTATAATCAATGGAATCAACCGTGCGAAATGACAACGGACAATAACCATAAGCTATCAACAGCGCATTGCTTGTCAAACGTGCCGTGCGTTTGTTGCCATCCATAAATGGCTGGATATAACTAAATAGCAATAAAGCCAAGAGTGCCTTTTCAAATATATTCTCCTTTGAGTTAATTATATCGCAACTTGCTTGCATGGCCTCTCGGATCTGAAATTCATTATCCAACGGATGGTAGTTGGTTCCTGTTATGCCCACACGTCTGCGTCGTAACCCTTTGTCCACAGAAAGCTCCTTTGTCAGGATTGAATGAACCTCCTCAATGTTTCTGAGGGTCGGGTGTTTCATATAATCCTGATTGTCAATGATAAAACGCAATGCGTCTTTATGGTTGAGTAGCATCACGGCCTCTTCCTTCGTCTTTCCTTCAGCAGTTTTACTTTCTCTCAACAAACGCTCTGTTTCCAAAAGAGAATAGGTGTTGCCCTCAATTTGCGATGACTTCCAACTTAAATCGATTCCCAATCGTTCCATCTCTTTGTGGTACTGTGATTCCGACATGTCCGCAAGATGTTCACGAAAAATTTTTTGGCAAGCATTCAAACGCTGCATCTCGTCATCTGAAAAGATTTTCACTTGCGGTAGTTGGCCGGTAATCAGCTCAAAATTAAAAGAAGTCTGCACCAAACGCTCATCTGCTTCCTTCAGAAAATAGGTGTCGATGTTTAATGGCATAGTGAGATGCGCTTGGGGAGAAAGTCGATAACAGGTGGCGCGAGCCTTGCCTTCCACAATGATATTGCCGATTTGCACCTCCTTGGCAATCAAACGTTTAAGAGTGGCATCACTTCCCTGAAAACCAATTTCCTCCGCAATTTCCTGACGGGAAACATTAGGATGATAATGCAGAAATTGCAGTATGTTGCGAGTGTTATCCATAAGCATTCATTTTGTTAATCGGTGCAAAAATACTGTTTTTTTGCGAATAATCGGCTCATTCGAATCCGATATGGTATAATATTCGAGCTGTTTTTGAGCCGATTCCATAAGACACACCTCCCTGCTGTTGATGTAGATGGTTACCCTGCGGGTGCTGCTCTTTGACATAACTGATGTTTTGGCAAAGATGGCATAAACGCCCGTCACAGTATGGGACGGTAAAAGAAAACCGCAGTCGTGCTGATTGACTGCGATTTTGTTGTTTTAATTCCACGACAACGGTAGGAATGGTTACGAGCGGCTTGCTACGAAGTTTGAACGGATAGCGTGCCCGGTCGCCCAAATAAATCTATCTGATAGCCATAATAGAATCTAACGTGTATCTATCTATACACATGACAAATGGAGCTTCATAGGTTAAAAACGCTGGACCTCCTATTTCATCCTTATATGTGATTGGATATGCCAAGAAATTGACCGAAATTTTATTATCCATTAAATAACGGCAAACAGGTAAATACTTTTCAGGGAGGAACTCATTTTCCTTAAACCAACAAAAATTCCCAAGAGAATCCACTGCTGAATAAGCAAAATGTATAGAAAAGATTTTTTTTTGTTTATCAGTTTTGTCTCGACTGGGAATTTCATTAATATATCCTCTAGTGGCAAATAGAGGTGGACTTTCATGAACAGGATATTCCCAAAAAACATATATCTGGCCTTTTTGGGGATTATCAGAATAGTAGTAACATTTGTAAGCCAGCCCAGAATATCCTCGATAATCATTTGGAAAACAAGGTAAACAAACTCTTTCATAGCTTTTACCGTCTTTCGTTTTGAGTAAAAACAAAGCATTATATCCTGACTTTAACCTATCATTATGTTGATAAACGACAATGCCTTTTTCTATCAATTGCTGCTTTTTTTTAGCACGTTTTAAGTAATTCTCTAAGGAAGAGTCCTGAAATGACAATATAAAAACAAACGGTAATAAGCAAGCTATTTGAATGCACACTACAGCAAGAATGTCCTTTTTACTATTTTTTTCATAATGGAAATATTTTATTCTTAACGGAAAATTTCCATTTTTTGTAGAATCAGCGGTCCTATAATAAAACAACCAGATTTTGTGGCCACATTAGGAACTATCTTTTCATTTTGCGGATGTTGTCGTGATTCATAAACTTTAGGAAAGAATTCCTTTTCTATTAATTTCTGAGATCCATACGATAGACCGGACAAAGAGCCTTTGAAAGAACATTCGTACAAAAAAGCACCAAACCATCCATCTGAAAAAGTTCTAAAATCTTCAAATAAGTTGTCTAGACCACTGGCCTTTCCCATAAGGGTTCCTGCAACATTTGTGGCAAAATCCATTCCCGTAGCAGCCCATGATTTATGGTATTTACCTTTTTTGAAAGGAGAATACAATTTGAGGTCACCTGCTTCTGTTTTTAAATCTACAGTTGCTTTAGCAGCATCACCAACAAGTTTCCCTATCAACTTTCCCGTTCCAGGAGCTAAGCCGTCTAAAGCTCCCACAGCCGCAGAAATGCCAACATCAGCCCAGTCCATATTGTTGCCCCATTCATTGAAAAAACCTTTCCCTTCAGACAGATTATTCATTCCATTAGCAATAGTTTGTGAAATAATTTCTGTAGTGGCACCCACTAAGCTGCCAATTAACACACCGATAATATCCTCCCCGTCTTGGTCCTCTATATTAATAGGATTATTCGCACAATATGTATAAGGCGAAAGCGAGGGATATTTGTCACTCATCGGGTCCACGCTCAGCCAGGTGTTCAAATCGGAACTGTAATACCTTGAGCCAAAGTAGCTTAAACCTGTTTCGGTATCTTTTTCTTTGGCGGAGAAGGTGTAATTTTCTCGCATCAACATGTCGTTTTTGTTTCGTTCTCTTTTCGATATTCTTCCCAGTCGGCTTCGGTAGCGCTTTCTATAAGGTATTGCCGTATCTCCTCCTCCGAGGGAAGCTGAAGACGATATTTGCTGACAAAGAGGTTCTGAGAGAGTCCCTCGATGGCATACTGCACGGTGGTTTCGCCATAGTCGGTGCAGAGCAGAAGGCCAATCGGAGGGTTGTCGTCCGCCTGCATCACCTCGTGCTTGTAGTAATTCATATAGAGGTTAAGTTGCGAGGCATATTCGTGACGGAAAC
>JAFXSR010000084.1 GCA_017525505.1 Bacteroidales bacterium | reverse complement strand
CTTTTTTGTTTTCCGGGATCATTATTTTGCCAAGTATAATAAATGTATTTTCGATTTTATACCACCTCCGCCAATGCTTCGCATAATTTACGGCTCATGTTTACTTCCACAGAATTGCCGATGAATTTCTTTTGTTCCGACAGCGTGCCAACAAGTACATAATCCGACGGGAAACCCATAATTGCCTTCAGCTCGCTTATCTTGAGCATCCGCATCCGGATATCGATAATGCCGTATGCTGCCATGAACTCCTTGATTTTAACTGTCAATTCACTGTCGTCATCATTGATTCGTATTCCAACTCCATCTTTTGTCGTGATTAGGTATGGTGGCATTTTGTCCATGCGTGCGATCAAAGTAAAGCATGGCTTGTCAATACTGGCACCTTTACAGTAATATTGGGGGTTCATCAAAAAGCATTGTACTATTTTTTGCTTTGGTGTTGTCAGTATGGCGGGACAGTTGTCCTCGATACTGCTTATCTGACCGCCTCCGCTATATTCGTTGGCGATAAATGAAATCTTTGCGATTCTGTCTTTTGTTGTCAATGTTGGAGATGGCTCGTCAATAGACCTGACGCTTCCGTGATTATAGTAGGTGATGAGCGCATGATGATCTTTGGTGGTTATTGTTCCTGCAGGTCCTTCGCAGGTTATGTTCTTGCTGTAATCATCTCCACTGAATTGTTTGCTTAGAAATTGGCATTTCACAAGTCCGAGTCGGTTCTGGCAAGTGACAGTCGGGCATGGATCGTCAATACCTGGTGAAGTATAATTGCCGTTATGACACATTGAGTTGTATTTTATGAGAAATGAGTCTTTCCCTCCGGCTACGAATTTTATCAGTCCAGAAAAAATGCGCTTGAGAGTTTTTTCGCAAAGAGGTTTTTTTCGTGTGAAGATGCTTTCCCCGTCGTCATTAAGATCCAAAACTTCACGAACCGGTTTCCATTTGTACATCCTTATGCCGAAAAGATTATCCGATTTATCTCCTGTTTTGCTGAAGTTGGCGATGGGGAAGGCATGTTGGAGTCCTTTTTTTACAAATTGTCCGAATAGTCTTTTGCGGGATGTGTAGGCACCGTAGTCCGCTGCATTAAGGATCTTGTAAGCGTAAGTGTAGCCAAAATCGTTAATTGTTCTTACCCATTTTAGATAGTCAGCTCCTTTGTGGCGACTAACCGGCTTGCCGTTATCGTCCAGCTTTCCCCAACACATGAACTCTTCCACATTTTCTATCTGGATGATATCTGGATTTAATGCGTAAATGTAACGATACAAGTGTTCAGCAAGTGTGCGGCTGTCCGCATTACGTGGCATTCCGCCTTTGGCGCGACTGAAATTGGTACACTCTAATGATGCCCATAAAACGACCTTGGCCAGTGGAAGCCTCCTTTTCCAAAATTCCAATATCTCTTTCAATGGATCAATATTCAGCGTTCTTATATCCTCATTGAAGTGAATTGCTTCCGGGTGGTTTGCGGCATGGCTTGCTATAGCGTTTGGATCATGGTTGACACATGCGATGACTTTGGCACATTTTTCACCGTTATATCTGGCATTTTCCACACCGGTTGTAGTTCCACCGGCACCACAAAAGAGGTCTATGTAAAGTAATTTAATCATTGTGTGATGGTTTGCTTTAATTCCCTACATTCATACTAATGCTGTCCAGCTCCAGCACATAGCTTTTGTTGCTGGGCATCTGGATGGTGCCCTTGTTGTAACGTCCGTAAATCTTGTTGGTGCTTTTGTCGGTGACGTTCAGGTGTACGTCGAACACGGTCATGCGGCGGGTCAACAGGCTGTCGATCACCGCCGACTGTTCCGCCACCTGCGCCTTCAGGCTCTTCAGGTGGCTCGACTGTACGGCGGCGATTCCTACGCTGACAGCCAGTGCGGTGCCGAGTACCGCTATGATAATCCAGTAGAGTTTCTTCATGATGTTGAGTTTTAATTATCTCTGTCCATCCGGTGGAGTTCGATACCACTTGTGGTCGCACTTTTATTAAGTGTTCCATCATTCCCCTGATGGCGGCGGATGGTGAGGGAAGGCGGGGAGTCGAACCCCGTGGCAGGATTTCGGTAAACGCACCGCTATTTCCTAGTATTACAAGCCTCCCTTACGGTTCGGCATAGCGGTATGTCGAGGCTTATCTTCCATCTCCATCGATGGACTTCCTTCCCGGTGGGGGGAGGTGTCCGACACACCTCCCTGGTTCCCTGCCTCCGGTTAGCGGACTTTGCATCTACTTATGGATCTTTCCGGAGGACTTGCGGCATTCCTGCCTTCAGCCCCAAAAATAACAAGTAATATTATCAATATAGTTTGTTTTCGCTGAAGGACTTATGGTGTTTCTGCCTCCCGCCCTTGAAAATCAATAAATAAAATCAATAATTTTTTTGTTGTTTGCGGGAGGACTTACATGGTTTTCCAGAACCTCATTATATCTTTTAATGTCAGCACACTACATACACCACCTCCTTCCCCAACTTCAGTGCCAGCTTGCGTTCCATGCTGCTGCCACGACTGCTACCATAGTCGTACATCACATACACTATGTCGCTGCGCAGCACCCTCCACAGGCACACTATCATGCAGCGCAGCCAGCTCCAATCCTGCCTGCAAAATCGCATGGGATTGTAGATAATGGCGTCGGGATGGTCGTAGTGAGCCCTGCGCTGAACCGCAAGGAAGCGTGAGTTCACATACAGGAATCCTCGCTCCTCCATCGGCCTGCTCACCGGCCCGGAGATGAATATCCTGGTTTTCCGTGTTTTCTTTAATGGTCTCATTTCCATAATCCTTCAAATTTACAGTTCCACCACATCCTCATCGGTCATGGCATATTCCTCGATATACTGTTCCACGGCCTGAGCCTTCTGGTAGTCGCATTCCACATAGATGATCTTGGCACGTGGGCTCACAGAGTCTTCGATGACGAAGTTCCGGAGCCACTCGCACGACACACACTCGTAATGCCCAATGGGGCACGACCATGGAGAAACGGAGTCTATAATGATTCTTTTCATACCGCTGGTGCTTGAGTTAGCAAGCTGCCATCTGACGACTCACAGCCAACCGCAGCGGAAACTTCCTCATCGAGGATAGTGTACTGACGGTCAACGAGCTCACTTACACGTAGCAGTGCTTTTACAAAATCCATCGAAGCTTTCCGCTCGCCTCTTAATATTTTTATCACGTAGCTCACCGAGAATCCGGAAAGCTCGGCCAACAGCAATTTGTAATCGGGATAGGTTTTCACCTTCTCAATCAGCAGTTTAATTTTATCATCCATTGTGACAATTTGATTTTCCATAACAGATTTTTTATTATCTTTGTATATACTTTGTGCTTAATTTGTGCCTGCAAAAATAATACAAATTTGTAATACAAACAACAATTTTTGTAATTATTTTTTGCGAAATATTACAACTTACTAAAAATCAAATAATTATATTTGTATATGGAAAAAATATTGGAAAATATCGAAGCGATTCGACGCGAGAAGCACATAAAACAGCGTGTCATAGCCGAAGGGTTGGGAATAAAACAACCGGCATATTCAAATTATATCAACAGAGAAAGTGACATTTCATACAGTAGAATATTACATATAAGTAATATTTTAGGGGTTTCTGTTGTGGATATCATAACCTATCCCGAGAAATGGGCGCCAGAATCCTCCACCTGCAAACGATGCAAAGAGAAAGACGAGCTGATTAAAAACTTAAATGATTACATACTTCTGCTGAAGGCTGGAAAAAAATAAAAAAACATATTATCATGGAAAGCAAAGTGCTTCAATCAAGAGAAAATAACTTATTGAACAAAAGCAGACTCATCAAAAACAGAGCATGGTGCTCACCTATAAAAAAAATAGACTTTATCATTCCATAAATGCACATAAAAAAGGAGAAGGACGCGCAGATCAAGGAGTTGCTGGAAAGCGTGAAGAGGTTGAGCGACGGGGGAAAGTAAGTGAAAATGTGACAAAAAAAATCAGCCTATGATATCACAACTGTTTGAAAAACAGTTTTTTTTAATAGGTGCAAAAGAGGCAGTAAAGCCACATAAAAACTCGAAAAATATGGGAAAAGAATTTTATAAATAACTGAATATTAACAATTTAAAAAACCCAATTAGGGGATTGAAAAAAGTGCAGGTTCGATTCCTGTTCTGGGCACAAAAAAAAAGAACTGCAATTTTGCAGTTCTTTTTTTTGTGCTTTTGATTCTCCGGATTAGAGAGCCATGGCTGCACCAGCTTTGAATTTGGCAACTTTCTTTGCAGGGATTTTGATGGTTTTGTTGGTGCGGGGATTGCGGCCTTTTCTGGCTGCACGCTCAACAACTGAGAAAGTACCGAAACCGATCAGAGTGACTTTCTCGTCTTTCTTCAAGGTCTCAATGGTAGTTTCCATCATAGCTTCCAATGCTTTGCCAGCGTCAACTTTTGTCAAGCCAGCTTTTTCTGCGATAGCGCTAATTAATTCAGCTTTGTTCATAGTCTAAAATTTTTTAAGGGTTATAAGAACTATAAATTTGGCTGCAAAGATAGCATTTTTTGTAATAATAGCAAGGGGTTGAAGAAAAAAAGTGTTAAAAAAATCTATTTTTAACACTTTTTACATTTATTTAGTTTCTCGTATAGTCTAAATTAACAATATTCAGACTGTTGGGCAGGGTGTTTACTTCAGCTCTGACTATGAGCAACTTGGCTTTGTCAGTGCTTGTGTCCGTTGCATCCACCGCAACCACTGTTGCCATGGCCGCTGCAACCGCTGTGGTTATGTCCACAACCAGCTTCTTGTCCGGGTTTCTTGTCCACCTGGCAGCAGGCTGGCAGTTTGGCTCTGGCAGCAGGGTCGGCTTTCACATTGTCGGCATTGTAACCCAGCTTGCTGATTTGTTGGCGCAGAAGATCGGGATTGGTTTTCTTGCTGTCGTAGGTGATGGTCATCTTGGCGGTTTTGGGATCGTAGGCGTAATCTTTCACCCCTTTGAAGAAAGGAACATTCTCTTTGAAGAGAGCTTCGCATTTTGAACATACTCCGTTGGTCTGGATGACCACTTTCTGGATGGCGGTTGTGGTGGCCGTTTTGGCGTTGGCGTTGGGAGCCGTCGTTACTTTGGCATTTTGTGCCGTCGCACTGAATCCTATCAGCGCCGCAAAAATTAAAATTGCTAGTTTTTTCATCATTGTTTGTTTTTAAAAATGAATATTTTATTTTGTTTATGAATTCTGTAACCTGTCACCTGAAACCTGTCCTTATTTCATCGAATACCTGAAGCCAATATAACCCATGACTCCGGTAATCGGGCTATGTATAATCGAGGCATCAAAATATTCTCCGTATGGCTGGTCGGCTGACAAAATGGGGTTGACCTGCTTCTGGTTGGCCAGATTCTCTCCGCCAATGTAGAATTCCCAACTTTTGTATTTCTTGGTGATCTGGGCGTTCAACATAAAATAGCCTTTCGAAGGCGTGGGCTGGTATTCTGGTGGATTGGACGACATGTCGGGCAGGCGCATTTTGCTGTGGTACTGCAGGCTGACGTTGAATTTCCACTTGTCGAATTTGGTGGCGTAACTCAGACTCAGCAAGGCCTTGTGGGGACTGGTCAGCGCTTTCTCCTGCAAAACTCTGTTGGTGGTTTGCATCACATAGTTGAAGCGGTAGGCCAGGATAATCTCGAAACCTTTCACGGGATTCAGGATGAGCTCCGCTTGGGTGGAGTGGGAGTAGGCTTTGTTCTTATAGCCGTTGAAACTGCCGTTGAGATTATATACATATATACTATGTACATCCACGTCCATGTCGATGATGGTCTGGTTGATGAAGTGGGTGTAATAGTAGTCCACGCTGAAGGTGGATTTGCCACCGGGCATGTTGAAGCCTTGCACAAAACTGATGCCTGTATTGTAGGCTTCTTCGGGACGAAGACCTTGGTTCATTGGCATGGCACCATTCGTGAAGACATTGTCGGCGAAGACAAATTCGCGGTTGCTGATGAGCAGCGACTGGTTTTCGGTGAGAACGTTGGAGACACGATAGCCTTTGCCTGCTGAAACCCTTATGGAGGTGTTCTCGGCAGCCTGCCATTTGAGGTGGAGTCGGGGAGTCCAAAACAGCTGGTTGTAGGCAAAGTTGTAGTCCAGTCTCATGCCTGCCATCACAATGAATTTCTCGTCGATGGAGTAGGAGTATTCGGCAAAGATGCCGGGCACCAGCTCTTTGCGACGGATGTCGGTAGCGTATGGATTCGCATCCAGTAGGTGTGAACCTTGGAGTATATGCTTACCCAGTTGCTCGTTTACAAAGTCCATCTGGAAGCTTCCACCGGCGGTGAGTTTGCTGCGTTCTTTCGCTCCGAAACGGTTGGAATATAAGATGTTGACATAACCGCTGTACTGACGGGCGTTGTATAAACGGTCGCCATATTGCGATTGGTTGTCGTGGAAGGTGAACGAGGCAATGGTTCCGATACTTTCATGCTCACCGGGCAGCAAGATGCCGTTTTTAGTGGTGATGTCCAGTTTGTGAGTCTTGATACGCAGACCCCAGATATTGAAACGGACTGTCTCTTCAAAAGATTTTTTTGGATTGTATTTCATCTGTCCGCCTATACGGTCCTCCCCCAGAAAAGAAATCCAGGTGCGACCTTCCATTTTGTCGGGTACATCATAATCCCAGCGGTTCATCAGGTTGATCTGGTAATTCTGGGGCACGTCCATGAAGCCGTCTTTGTTCATGTCCATCTTGGCGAACTGACCTTCGCCATGTGCCAGAATCATGGAAGAGGCGTGTCCCGACTTGCCTACATCGAAGCGGCTGTTCAAGTTGAACTCGCCCTTGCCCATGGTACTGCCGAACAGATTGACAAACAGTCGCTCGCGGTTGGTTTCAGGTTTCTTGTATTCCACGTCAATTTGGCCGGTGATGGCCTCGTAGCCGTTGGTGACGGAAGCCACACCCTTCGATACGCTGATGCTCTCCATCCAGGTGCCGGGCACAAATGCCAGACCGAACTGGTTGGCGAGCAGACGGATATAGGGTACATTCTCCAACAAAATCTGTGAATATACGCCTGCCAGACCGAGCATGGAGATTTGCTTGGCTCCTGTAATGGCATCGGCATACTCGACATCGACGGCAACGGTGTTTTCGAAGCTTTCCGCCAAGTTGCAGCATGCTGCTTTGCGCAGTCCCTGCGTGGTGATGACGGTGGTGAGGATGGGCTTGATGGACACATACGAGCCGTCGTGGGCGGTGACGTTCACCGCCTCCAGATTATGGGCGTTGGACAGGATGATGTTGAGTTCCGTTTGGGATTGGGGAACCGTGATGGTGTCGTTGTCGTAGGCTTGATACACCACAATAAGAACGTCGGTTTTGGGGCTGCGTGGCAGGGTAAAGTGTCCTTCGGCATCGGATAATGTGCCTACATCGGTTCCCATCCATTGCAGGATCGCCCCGACTACCGCAGTCTCTTTGCCTTCATCACCAATCTCCTTGACCGTTCCCGTCAGCGATTGTGCTTGCGATACCATTATAAAGCAGCACAATATGATTGAATTGATGATTTTTTACATTGTTTATTGATTTTATGTTTCCAATTGTTGATGTAATATCAATTGAGAATGATGTTTGATTAAAGCATCGAAGATGCTGAATTTCAAAAACCCCGCACGTAAGTGTGAGTTATGTGATGTCATCACTCTCTCCTCGCGGCACAGGGAAAATATGCTTAGATGATGTTTCTTTGCCTGCCGCGAAAGTGAGGAAAACAAAAAATCATAAAATCAGTTGGGAAACAATGTCAAAGATACATCGGTGTACCGCATGAAACAGACAATGGCAATGTTCTGTGCATATCTCATGGAAATGCTGTACGGCATGAACTTCGGGAAAAACTTCCCCAGGGTGTAAAAGCTGAGGAAGAGGGATGTGCTTTTTGACACTTTGGTAGCTGTCGTACTGGTCGGTAATCTTGAATATGTATGTGTTTTCAGTGCAGTGACGGTGGTCGTTGGCACTGTGATGGTGTTTGTGACAGCAATGGTGAACGGTAATTTTCAAGCCCGACGAATAAACCAGAAACATTGTCAGGGTCAGCAGGGTGATTATTGTTTTTACCGTTTTTTTCATCAGTCAAAATTCAATGGTGCAAAATTACGGAAAAAATTGTTATCATCCTCGAATAATCCAAAAATTTCACGTACCTTTGCACTTCAATTTTTAAGAGATGAAGAAACTTGTTCTCATATTGTTTTGCTGCCTTACAGTCTCAATGGGTTACAGCCAGCGTTTCATTGGTTCCGTCATTGCGGGAGCCAATGCCTCGCAGGTGGAAGGTGATGATGTGCGAGGCTATAAGAAAGCGGGTTTTGTGGGAGGTGCGTCGGTGATGATAGCCTTGGACAAAAAAATGCAGTGGTTTGCAACGGTCGAGTTGTTATATAGCCAGAAGGGTTCCCGTTCCTCCACAACGAGAGCTTTCGATACCACCAATTATGCGCCGGCGATGTTCCTTGATGTGGACCGGAATGCCGACTATATGGAGTCTTCCAAGTATAAATGCCGTTTGGATTTGGATTATGTGGAGGTGCCAGTGCTCTTTCATTTCGAGGATTGGCATACTGGCTGTGCTATTGGCTTGGGTTTCTCGTGGGGACGTTTGGTGCGCGCCAAAGAGTGGTACAATGGTCTCAAAAGAAATACCAGCATCACCTCGGGAACGTACAGAACCAGCGACTGGAACTTTATTGCTGATCTTAAGTTTATGATATATAAGGGCTTGAAGTTGGAACTGCGTTGGCAGTATTCGTTGAGGCCTATTCGTCATTTTGTGATTGAGTATAGCAATGTGGCGCAAAATACAGAGTATAAGAAACAATACAACAATCTGTTTTCTATACGTTTGATTTATTCTTTCAATGAAAAATATGTGGAGAATACACATGAGAACAAACATGGTCAGCGCCAAGGTGTAAAGTGGATTCGCAAGACCAATATTTATGAGGATTAATAGATAATATTGACTGTCAGTAATATATTCATGAGGAAAAGAAATATACTTCTATCAATTTGCTGTATCGCAGTGGCAGCATTAAGTTTTACTTCCTGTAAACCTGACGTTGAGCTCACTTCTGATTATAAAGATGTTACGGTGGTTTATGGTTTGCTGAATCCTTCGGATCGTTATCAGTATATTAAAATCTATAAGGGATATTTGACCAAGGACAATGCGTTGGTATGGGCACAAGATTTGGACAATATTTCGTATTACGATGATATTACGGTGAAGTTGGAAGAGTATTACCCTGAATCGGCAGGAGGTGAACTCCGTGAAACCTACGTGTTGGATACGGTGATGTCCATCCAGAAAAATTACGGTGTTTTTGCCAGTCCCACGCAAGTGCTTTATCGTATGAAGAAGTCTATTCGTGAGGGCTTTCGCTATCGCCTGGTTATTGAAAACAAGACTACTGGACGTGTGGTAACGTCTGAGACAAAAACTATCGCCAACATGGCTTTCAATATTCCGTTGGGTACCAGTCACTCAATTTCCACCATCAATCTGAATAAGGATGATCCCTGGTCTGTGGGGTTTAAGACCAATTCATGGCCTGAGAATGCGTATGCGGTGGATGCGTATGTCACTTTCCGTTACATTGAAAAGGATAAGGTGACCGGAGACACAGTTCACAAGGCCGTGAGAGATGTTCGTGTCACTCCAGGTTTCACCCCGGGCAACGAAACTTCGTTCAAACCCAATGTGATTTACCGTATTTTGCAGGAGAATATTGATGTCAATGACAATGTATGGCGTTATCCGGATACTTATGAGTGTATTGACATCAAATTATGGACATGCGACCAGGTTTATTACACTTACTACAAGACAGCCCAGCCATCCTCTTCGATTGTGCAGGATCGTGTGAATTACACCAATGTTGAGACCGACGATAATATGGCGTTGGGCTTCTTCGCCTCACGTACTTACTATAAGCGTATTTTCAAGCTGGATGTGATTAATCACAACGAGGATTCACTGGCGCACGGCCAATGGACTAAAAATCTGAATTTCAGACCCTACACTGACCTTCTGGGCGAATAACTTGCCAACATGCACATTAACCCATTTGCACATTAACTAATTCGCTAATTAACTAATTTGCTAATTATATAATTCCCTTAATATCATTGATATGCCCAATCTTCAGTTCGTCCATCAGTTGGATAAGCTGGAGGGGCAGTTCTTGTCCGATCATGGGGTGGGTGAAGTTGCCAGTGGCAATTTGCACGGCGGTGCAACCTGCCATCACGAACTCAATGACATCCTCGGCGGTGGTGATTCCGCCGATGCCCACTACGGGAATACTGACATTTTTACACACTTCGTGCACCATGCGCAAGGCGATGGGTTTGATGGCTTTGCCTGACAAGCCGGCATAGACGTTCTCGAAGACCGGTTTCCGACGGCGTATGTCGATGACCATGGCTTTGAAGGTGTTGACCAAAGAAATGGAGTCGGCACCGGCGTCCTCGCAAGCCTTGGCCATGTCGATGATGTTTTCGGCATTGGGGGACAGTTTGACCATCAGGGGTTTTCGACAAACTTTGCGTACTTGGCTCACAATTTCGTGAGCCACTTCAGCTTTGAGACCAAAGGCCATGCCGCCGCTTTTCACGTTGGGACAGGAGATGTTCAGCTCTAAGATGTCTATGTCGCTGTCGTTCAGCCATTCCACACCTGTTAGGTAGTCTTCGGTGCTATGGCCTCCGAGGTTGGCGAGGATGACGGTGTCGTGTTGTTTCATCCACGGCAGTTCCTCATCGATAAATGCTCCTACACCAGGGTTTTGCAGTCCTACACTGTTCATGATACCCGCAGGTGTCTCGGTGATGCGGATGCCGGGATTGCCCTCGCGTCCGTGCAGGGTTAGTCCTTTGCTGCTGATGCCTCCCCAGCAGTCGATGGGGTAGAGCTCGTTGTATTCTTTGCCGAACCCGAAGGAACCGGAAGCCGCAATCAAGGGGTTCTTGAATTCCTTATCATGAAGGGTGATGCTTAGTCTGTTGTTGTTCATTTTTTTGTTGTTTTTTCGGTTTTAGTGAAAGTGCTTTTGGCAAGCTTGCCCATTTCGCAGCGGGATTATTTTAATCAACATTGTTTGTTACAACTGCGCTGCGATTAGCTATGTTGTACTTTCGTTACCCCACACTGCGGCCTGCGGCCTTGTATGGGGTTATTGAGAGTATGTCCCTTCGGGACAAAGTTCAGTGGGAAATGACTAGTTCTATTCGTCATTAACTATCAACTTTCAGTTTTCAGTTTTCAGTTAGAAAACCAGCTCCTCCCCCTTGAACACCGGTCCGTCTTTGCAGGTCCGTTTCATCCCATTGGTGGTCTTGCAGTTGCATGTGAGGCAGGCTCCGATGCCGCAGCCCATGTGCTTTTCCATTGAACACCATATCGGGGTATTGCTCTTCTTGCACATGTCAATGATCTTGCTCATCATCACCAGCGGCCCACAAGTGAACACGGCATCGTATTGCTCCGGTTTCAGCAGGTCGGTGATGAAACCTTTATAGCCTTCAAATCCTGCCTCAGATGAGATGAAGATGTTTTCGCTAACATCCTCGAATTCCTCAAAGGCAAAGAGTGCGTCCTTGTATCCTAAATACATGTCCACATGGTTACCCAAAGCTGTCAGTTTTTTGGCTGTCTCGTATAGTGGGGGGATGCCGATGCCTCCGCCTACTAAGGCGATGTGCCCGTGTACTTCCTCACAAGGGAAGCCGTTGCCGAGAGCCCCTAAAAGCATGATTTTGTCGTTGCGTTTGAGCTGGCTCAGCCATTGGGTTCCTTTGCCTGCCACACGGTACATAAAGGACAGGCTGTCCTCGTCGTTGCGATAGACACTGACGGGGCGCATGAGACTCAGCTCCTCATTCCAGCTTTTCAGCATAAAAAACTGCCCGGGAAGAATTTCCCCTTCGGGACGGGTGACTTTGAGTATGAATATTTCGCCCAATAGTCGTTGATTGCTGTGTATGTTTTGTTCAGTATATTGCATTTTTGATGAAAGGTTTCACGGTTATGCGGTTATAAGTTTAGAAAGTTTAGGGGGGTGGGAAGTTTAGGGGGGTAGGAAGTTTAGGAGGGTAGTGATCAGTGATTAGGGGTTAGAATTTGGTGTTCAAGGTTAAATTTTTCTTTTATTTGAGGGGGAATTGATCGTCTCCACGCCTTAACGTCTCCACGTCTTAACGTAATTTTCAGTTTTCAGTTTTCAATTTTCAGTTATCGCTCTGCGGATGTCGTCTCTCATCCTGATAGCCTCGTTGCGGGAGCATTCAGCGAAGTTCTCGGCTCCATTCTCCGCTTTGCGGTAGGCCAGCAGGATGGAGCGGGAAGCGTTGACCACACCGCCGTTGCCGTCTTTCAGATAGAGAGCAATGTCTTCGGCTTTGCCGCCTTGGGCACCGTAGCCGGGAATCAGGAAAAAGGTGCTGTCAAGTTGGCGGCGCACTTCCGCAGCCTCGTCGGCATGG
>JAFXSR010000083.1 GCA_017525505.1 Bacteroidales bacterium | reverse complement strand
GAAGCTGTTGCAAGCGAATGCGGTAGTATCACCGGTATTGCTGTGGCCGATGGTCAGATGCAGCGTGACAACAGAGTCGCAACCCGAGGCGTTGGTGAAGGTATGTGTCGGGGCGACAGCGGGAGTCTCGGTATAAGTGTTCCCGTACCAGGTGAAGCTGTTGCAAGCGAATGCGGTAGTGTCACCGGTATTGCTGTGGCCGATGGTCAGATGCAGTGTCACCACGGAGTCGCAACCAGAAGCGTTGGTGAAAGTATGTGTCGGGGCGACAGCGGGAGTCTCGGTGAATGTCTGGCCATACCAGGTGAAGCTGTTGCAAGCGAAAGCGGTAGTGTCACCGGTATTGCTGTGGCCGATGGTCAGATGCAGCGTATCCACATACACACATCCGCTCTCGATATGTCTATGGAAATATGTTCCGCTTTCATAGATGGTGGTGTCGCTGGCTCCCGTTCTGTGCCAGGTATAGCTCTCACAGGCACTTGCTGGTGTTGAGGCTGATGGATAAAACGGATAACTCCAATACTTCCATTCTGTACACTCATTTGGATTGGTGCATTTCTTGTACACCGCATAGAGTGTGATGTTCGTGGTCGATAGGTAGTGCTCGTTCTCGAGGTAGAGTGGGGTGGGCTCGGTGCTTACGGCAGGCGTCACCGCACTGGTGCTCCATCCTGCAAATACATAGTCCGTGGCGCAGGGGGTCGCGGTGGGAAGGAGTATGCCTTCCTGACAGTCCATTTGTTGTGATGTTGTGCCGCACGTGCCGCCACAGGGGTCGAAGGTGACGGCCGGTCTGGGTCTCACAATCACATGGAAAGTGTCAATGCGGGCACATTCTCCCGAGGGCGTGATGAGGACGTAATAGGTGGAACTTCCGCTTGGCGATACTGTGATTTCTGCTGTGTTTTCCCCTGTATTCCAGGTGTACTGGCTTGTCACTTGTCTCAGCACGACTACCGAATCAATGAAAAACCTTTGGCGTCCTGATGCGTTTCCAATAGTGATGGTGCTGTTGGCAGTGGCAGGTGGAGGGGAATTGAAATTGTATTCTTTGTATGATCCATTCCATGCGCTGATGGGGATGTACTGTTCAGAAACCATAGTTCCATCAACTTTGAGAAAGAAATGAGGGTTCTCGCTGGCATGATTCCATCCGCGTAACCATAGCTTGATGGAGTAGGGCGATGACAGGTCTATCGTTGAGGAGGTGATGGAACCGCTTCCATCAGTCTTCCCGAAACGCAGATGTCCTCCGGCTTGATAAACATCACCAGTATGACCGGAAAAGCTGGGAAGTGTGCTGACGTATGCGGTGTTGGAGCCGCTATAACTGCGGTCATTGCCATTGGTGATCCCGCTGAATCCTTCGTTGAAAAGGATATTTTCGGTGGTGTTGTATGTCGCGTTCAGGGTGATGCTTTCGCCTGCGCAGATGGTGTCGTAGTGAACCGTTGTGATTGGCGGCGTTACCACCATGCTAATGGTGGTGTCCCAGCATAAGGTTCCGTGGTCAAAAAATTGCAGAGTGCCTGTAAAAGTAGTGGTTTCGGTTGTGTTACTTGGCGCATGAAATACTATTGAGGTGTCTTCTCCGTTAAAAATGCTTTCAAAATGTGTGGGGTCGGGTTGTCCTAAATTGTCAACCACTGCCACGCTGTCAATATTTCCTCCACCACCTCCGCCACCTGTTGGATGGAGATTCTCGTCGTCAAAAACAATCTCCCAGTCGAAAAGATAGCCGTTGTAATAGTCATGTGATCCAAAATCAATTATTTCAAGTGTCCAAGTACCGTTAATATTACAGTGAGCATCGGCGAATAACGAAAAGTTATCATCGGGTTTGTAAAATTGTGAAAGTAAGGCAATGTGGGTCGAATCGAATGAGTTTGATCCCGGGACTAGATTGTTTTGAATTCCAATTTCTCGATATATTCTTCCGTCGTCGAATGCGTAGCTAAAACCGCTGTTATTGTTGTTTGACCAGCAATAATTCCATCCTAAACCTGCTTGGTTGTCTGTGTTGTCGATGTCACAAATGGATTCGTCAGTGGCAGAACCAGTGTAAGGCGACCCAAAAGATGCCCAATCCCAAATTGTCCCATTACCATCGTCCCAAATGCCGTCTGTCGTTATATTGCATCCTTCTTCGTAATTATCAAACCAACCATCTTGAAACAAGATGTTTACAGTACTTCCAGATGGACATTTTAATCTGATATTTAGTTCATTTGCTAATTCATGCTCAATATTCAATCTAACATATTTGATGTCATTGGCACTGGTGATGGTGCCGCTATAGCCTGAAACTGTAATAGAGGAAGAGTAAACGCAGCTATTGTCGTCTCCGCAGGGAACGCCGTCAGGTAAAAATATTCCAGGTCCTATGTGGATTTGTTCGCCTGGTTCACTGGAGTTGAGTTCAATGTCTTTGAGGGGATTGCAGCCTATGTTGATGGTGTCGTGGCTGCCGGCACAAACCGTGTCGGGAAAGCTTCGGTGAAAGTTGCCACCGCATTCTTGCGCCTTACATGGCATATTTAGGAGCATGAAAATGCCCCAGAAAAAGAGCGGTAGGAGTCTGTATGATGATTTGTAATTGTCGTATCTCATTAGTTTTTAATAGTTTTGATTTTTTTAGCTTTGTTGTGGTCAGTAGTTCGTTTTCGAATATAAATAAACTGCAAAGATACGCCTTTATATGTTATAAATACTAGTTGTTAATAATTTTTATTTTGTATTATCGGCTACCTGTTCGCATTGACAGGGTTTCGCTTGTGCCGTATTTTCCGATTAGTGTTGTTGACGTGGTTTTCATTGTCTGGAACGTGCCTTTGACGCAGGGCACCCGCATTTAGAATGCCAACGGATTCTTGGGCACCTCCATCGTGAAGGTTTCTTCTCCGCTAAGCTGCAACACGTAGAGACCTAACTTCTGCGCATACACCGCTGTCCCTTCGTCGTACTGAATGGCGGCCACCGCCACGAGGAGTTTCTTGTCCGCGAAATCTGGATACCACTTCTTACAGTGTTCCATCTGGCTGAG
>JAFXSR010000082.1 GCA_017525505.1 Bacteroidales bacterium | reverse complement strand
TACGAAGGTCTTGACGGGGTTGCCGCCCGAGGGGTATGCTGGAGCATTTCCCCTAACCCCACAACCAATGACAGCCATACCGTTGACGGCGGCGGTTTGGGCAGCTTCTCCAGCTCCATTACGGGTTTGCAACCTGACACCCGCTACTATATTCGTGCCTACGCCACCAACGGTGCCGGTACAGTTTATGGCACACAACGGTTCTTCAACACTTTGGAGCCCATGCCTGAAGTGAGCACCAACACCGTCAGCGACATCTCATACACCACGGCTACTTGCGGCGGAAATGTAACCAGCGAGGGCATGACACCTGTGACGGCCAAAGGCGTATGCTGGAGTACCTCAACGAATCCCACGATAAACGACAGTCTGACCGTTGACGGCAGCGGTTTGGGTGATTTCACCTGCTATATCACGGGTTTGCTGCCCAACACCCATTACTATGTGCGGGCCTACGCCACGAACGGTAATGGTACGGTTTATGGCACACAACGAAGCTTTTCAACTCCAGTAGGAACACCCATAGTAAGCACAAACATTATCAGTAGCATAACAGACTCTTCTGCTGTCTGCGGCGGAGATGTGACCAATGAAGCCGCTTATCCGGTGACCGCTCGAGGCGTATGCTGGAGTACCTCGACAAATCCCACGATAAATAATAACTTGACGGTTGACAGTAGCGGTTTTGGCAATTACACCAGCTATATCACAGGTTTGCAGCCCAACACCCGTTATTATATACGGGCCTACGCCACCAATAACTCGGGGACAGCGTATGGTATTCAGCGAAGCCTTATTACTACCGTCAAAACACCAACGGTAAGCACTTCTGCAGTAAGCAATATTACCTGTATTGCAGCAGACTGCGGAGGAACTGTATCTTCAGATGGAATCTCCGGAGTGACAGCCAAAGGCGTATGTTGGAGCACTTCCACGAATCCCACCATTACAGACAGTCTTACAATTGATGGCAACGATGTAGGCAGTTTCACCAGCCATATCACAGGCTTGCAACCTGGCACGCATTATTATGTTCGGGCATACGCCACCAATAATGCAGGCACTGTATATGGTACACAACGTCAATTCACCACACCGGCCGCCACACCAACGGTAACAACTGTCACAGTGAGCAATGTCACCTGCACGACGGCCGCCTGTGGCGGTAATGTGACTTTTGAAGGCATTGCTCCTGTAACAGCTCGTGGTGTTTGCTGGAGTACCTCTCCAAATCCTACAATAAGCGACAGTTTGACTGTTGACAGCTGCGGATTTGGCGGGTTCACCAGTCTTGTCACAGGATTGCAACCCAATACCCATTACTATGTGCGAGCCTACGCCACCAATAGTGCAGGCACGGTATATGGTGCACAACGTCAGTTCACCACACGTGTTGCCACTCCGGCAGTCACTACAAGCGGAGTTATTAGAATCTCCTTCACATCAGTCACTTGCGACGGCAACGTGAATTACGAAGGCATTGCAGCAGTAACGGCTCGCGGTGTATGCTGGAGTACCTCTCCTAATCCTACTGTTAATGACAGCCATACTGTTGACAGCAGCGGATTGGGCAGTTTCACCAGCCTTATTACGGGTTTACAGCCTATTGTCCATTACTATGTGCGGGCATACGCGACGAACAGTGCAGGTACAGCGTATGGCAATGAGATAGAATTTACCACCACTGATGGATATCCATGTCCCAATGCAGCTACCCTCACCGACATTGATGGGAACATATACAACACGGTGCAGCTTGGCAGCCAGTGTTGGATGCGTGAGAACCTGCGCACCACACGTTACGCCAACGGCACGGATATACCCTTAGCCAATTATACTGAAAACTATGCATATCGATGTTATCCAAATGGTAGTGCAAGCAATGTGTCCACATACGGCTATCTCTATAACTGGCAGGCCGTGATGGGTGGCTCAGCCTCCAGCAATAGCAATCCGAGTGGTGTGCAAGGCATCTGCCCCAATGGATGGCATGTGCCAAGCGATGCGGAATGGACACAACTGACGGATTATGTAAGCAGCCAAAGCCAGTATCTTTGCAATGGTGATTCAAACTATATAGGCAAGGCATTGGCGGATAATGCCTTGAGCTGGAGTTATGACACCACTACTTGCGCGGTTGGCAATATGCCAAGTAATAACAACGCCACTAATTTTTCCGCACTTCCCGCAGGGGATATTACTAGCTTGGGCTATTTTGGTTTCCTCACCTTCACTAATTTTTGGACTGCCACCCAATATAATAACAGCCGCGCATACGACCGAGATATTGCCTGGTATGTTGCCACGGTGCGCAGACAAGACTTCGAAAAAGTAAGAGGTCATTCCGTCCGTTGTCTTCGCAATGAATAATCATCAACAAAATTATCTTTATGAAACATATTTCTCTTTTCCTACTGATAGTAATCTTTACGGTTTCCGGTGCGGTCGCGCAAAATCTGCAAGTCACCCAGATTGCCGGCGCTTCCGCTTTGGTGTCATGGGACAACGACCCTACCGGCACGGTCAGTTCCTATTCTTTGGAATACGCTGAAGTGGGCCAAGCCGATGGCGTTTTTATATCAAATATTACGGGCACGTCCTATATGCTCAGCCCACTTGAGCCGCTCACCTATTATGTGGTACGTCTCCAAGCCAATTACAATGACAATACCATGAGCGAATGGAGTACAATATCTTTTACTACAGACTGCTTGGCGGGTGGTGAAAATGCCGTGGGCAATGGTACCTCTACAAGTGCTTATCTTCCCTCATACTGCTTCTATCAGTATGGATATTCGCAGCAAATATTCACCGCGGCGGAAATAGGGAGTGCAGGCAACATCTATTCCCTATCCCTTGAGATGTCCAATGTGACCCAATCCAGACGTTATAAAATTTATCTGATGCACACTACAGCGACCACGGTGTCCACTTGGTTGCCCGCCAATAATGCACAACTGGTATTTGATGCTGATCAAAATTTGGAAGAGGGGTGGAACACCTTTCAGTTCTCCGCTCCATTCGCTTATAATGGCACTGATAATCTTGTGTTAATCTTTGTTGACATTACCAATGATTACACCCCTTTATGGGACAATATCAGTTGTTCTGTTCACACGGCGTACTCAAATTGCACACGTTATGTTTACAATCGAAACACACCTTACGATATCAACACGATTCCATCATCGTCTGGTACGCCAGCAAATGTTCGTAACAATGTCATCTTTGGTGGCTTTTGCGACAATACGGTAAACTGCATCGAGCCGAACATCTATGTTGACCATGTCAGTGACACTTCTGCTGACGTGATTTGGGTTCCTGGTTATGACGAAAATGCGTGGGAAATGGAATATGCCCTCTTTAGCGATTCATTATGGACATCCATTATCAATCCAACAGGGGGTATGGTCACCCTCTATCAACTGGATTCGCATACCCGCTATAAAGCAAGAATGCGTGCCGTATGCGCTCCCGGTCAAGTAAGCGAATGGGCTATGACCGATTTCACTACCGAATGCGCTAAAATCTCCATTCCATTTTCCGAAGATTTCAACTCATGTAACACCACGGGCTCCATAAGCACGTGGATTCCAGACTGTTGGACTAAATATGATTGCTTCAGCACTTTTTATCCCTTTGTTAGCCTCCCTAATCACGGTGGAGCCGATGGTCGTTCACTGAGGTTCTATTCTAACGCTACCAACTATAACATGGTGGTTATGCCTGAAGCAGAAATCGATGTAAGTCTTTTGGAAGTCTCTTTCTTTATGAGAGTTGAAAAACTTGTCAATGGAATGATGGTAGGTGTGATGACGGAGGCTGATGGTTTTGATGGTTTCGTTCCGGTTGACACTGTCTTTTGTACAGCTACGAATACCTTTCAACACCAGGCGGTTGACTTGAACACCTATCAGGGAACAGGCAAATACATTGCATTTAAAAACTTCAACAACACTTCTGGAGAAGTTTATCTTGATGATGTTGATGTGACGCTGATTCCAAATTGTCGGTATCCAAATCATATTGTTGTCACGGATATTTACAAAGACTCTGCTGTAGTTGCTTGGACAGAAAGAGGTTCGGCCACTGAATGGATCATTGAATACGGTCCTTCCGGCTATACCCCGGGGACGGGCACTGCCATACAAACCACACAGAATCCATATACGCTGACGGGTCTCTATGCAGGCACGGGATATGACGTTTACGTGCGTTCCGACTGCGGCGAAGGAAATATGAGTGACTGGTGTCCGGATCATGCGTCTTTCACCACACGCAATTGCACACCTGCCCATCAATGCGAATATTCTTTCGTGTGTGTTGACAGTCATGGTGACGGCTGGAATGGTGCATACGTCAGCATACAACAAAACGGATTGCCCATAGCCACTGTGAAAAACACTACGCATGCGACAGGTGTATATTCCACCATGATTGATACTGTCGGTGTAATGCTATGCGACATGATCAATACGACAATGATTTGGAATTCTGGAAGTTATGATGACGAGATCATGCTAACAATATTGGCACCCACGGGAGACACTCTATTTTCCAAGGATGACATGTCCACAATAACTTCCGATACTTTGTTGAATTTCATCACAAATTGTGACGGTTTTATATCTCCTGTTTGCGAAATGCCTTTATACGTTACTGTTGATTCTGTTGGCTGGAACAGTGCGGATATTAGTTGGACAGCTGGTTACGTTGAGACCGAATGGAATTTACAGTATAAGGAAGCAGCCGCCTCTTCTTGGGGCGAAAGCATTCCTTTAACAACTACCCACTACCAAATTCCAGACTTGACAGCAGAAACCGAATATCAGGTGCGTGTGCAGGCAAACTGCATTGATATGATCAGTGACTGGACAAGTCCTGTCAGCTTCACCACCCCAAGTGGTGGTATTGACAGTGTTGATACCGACAGTGTAGGTGTTGACCATCACCTTTGGGCTCAAAGTATTTGTCTGAGGCCAAATCCTGCTGGCAACTATATCGAATTGAGCATCAATGGCAATGTTGAAGTGAAAGAAGCAGTGGTTTTCAATGCTTTCGGCCAGCTAATTCAGACTGTGGTACTAACTGACAACCATGCCCGTCTCGATCTCAGCAATTTGGCTTCCGGTGTGTACTTCGTGCGCGTCAGCAGCGACAACAATAGCGCCATCCGGAAGTTTATTAAACGCTAACCCAACGTTCACCTTGTGTTTCTGCCGCCATGTATGCGAACGTACAATGGCGACATGGCCCCGCGACGGGCAAGGAGACTCATTACTACAGACTCAGTCGTATCGGGACGTGCGCGGCACCGCGGTCTCCCGGCTGAAACGCCAATTCCCGCCATTGAGCTGCCATTTTCGGCCAGTCTGTCTGCGAAGCCGTGCAAAAAACAGAGGTCGTGTTTTCACCGAAACTCCCTTGTATGGCAGTTTTTTGCAATGATATGGTCAAAAAGATGCAGTTAATTGCATAAAAAATTATATTTCAAAAAAAATTAATATCCTGTCTTGGTATATTGAAAAAAGTCTATCTTTGCGGCGTGAATGATAATACAAATTTTAATTTGATTAAAATATGGATAGAGAAGTTATGTTAGAGGAACCCACGCTGCCGCAACTGAGAGAGAGGGTCCAGAGGAATACCGAAAGGATCGACAGACATGAAGTGGCAC
>JAFXSR010000081.1 GCA_017525505.1 Bacteroidales bacterium | reverse complement strand
ATGTTGCTGCCGGTGGCGGGAATATGATGCCGATGCCGTGGATTGTGGTTCCTGTTCCCAAGGTTGACAAGTTGAAAATGCCAAGGCGTTGTCAACCCGTCAAGATGTGATTTGCTGAAGAAAAAAGGAGTGCCATGACGCACTCCCATATTTGGCAGAGGATTTGTCTTAGTGGAAGGGCGTTTTCACCATTTCATATGCGACATCAACATCATTTGTCCTGGTAGTGTCCCTCCACTGTGACCACGAGGACTATCAGATAGTCTTCAAACACCTCATAGACGATTCTGTCATGGGCTGTGATATGGCGCGAATACACATCGCCACCTTTCCCTTTCAGCTGTTCGGGATGCCCGGTTCCGGTTCTTGGATGGTCCACCAGCTCTTTGAAGATCTTCTGCAATTTCTTGAAAAGTATGGGATTCGATTTCTTCCACTTTCGGATGACTTTGTCTGCATCCGTCGAAATTTCAATTCTATACATGGCTACACAGAATCGAAATAGCGTTCTACATCTTCGTGGCTTGTCAGACTTACGGTCTTACCCTCGCGGTACTCTTTCCTGGCCTTTTCAATTTTCTCTTCCAGTTCAGGGGTTATGGTGACATCAACTTCCTCTACGTCCACAGGGATGATGGTGAAGAGCTTGTTCTTTCTCCTGATGAATACTTTCTCTCCAGCCAAAACAAGATCGAAATATTTGGCCAATTGGCTCCTGAAATCTGCTACTGTTAACGTGCTCATGATTGTCTTTTTTATCAGTTACGATGCAAATTTACAAGTTTCTTGGTAATTACCAAAATTTATGTACATTTTTTTGTACATAACATTACAATTTAGAAAAAATGATTAATTGAAATGGGCTATAGGCCACCGCCGTTGTCCGGGAGAGTCCCTTGCCCTTGGGCTTGCTGTTTCTTGATGCCCACGGCAACCGCAGGATGTTCCTGCCTGTGGCGGGAATATGCTGCCGATGCCGTGGAGTTTGTTTCCTGTTTCCAAGGTTGACAAGTTGAGAATGCCAAGGCGTTGTCAACCCGTCAACCACGCCGTTCCGAATGTTTCCTGTTCCTCGCCACCCTTCATGCCGTGTGATCGTTGCTGTCATGAGTTTCTCATCACGGCGACGGCTCTGCTCTCACTCGTTTGTCATTTCACTGCCGTCCACAAACAGCCGGTGTCCGTTAGTTTTGATACGCCCCGCATCACCTTTCAGCGATGTGATGTAAGTGTCGGCCGTTAGCGTCCAGGTGCAGTCATCTCCTAAGGTCACATGCACTGTTCCTGTTTCTTTAGAGACGCTGTCTCCAGCCGCATTGGTGATGTTGCCGCCTATACAACCGTTGAAGGTGGAACCGTCTGCCAATGTCAGTGTCAGTTCCGAGTCACTTCCCACTAAGATGGTGCCCTCCAACTGCTGGCGGCTCACGTTAAGCGTGGCTTTGTTTGTCGCACCCTGCCATCCGTCGGCACATACGGACAGCAGTACCTTTGCAGGGTCGTCGTTCACCAGTTTTACACTGTTCAGCGAGATGATGGCGTTGGTGTTGGTCACATGAAAGAGATGTCCCTGTCGGTTGGTCAGCGAGCCGCCGTTCATGGTGAAATGTGAGTTGCCGCTGTCGGCATCGCCAGAGAACGACTGGTAAATCATGATAGCATCGAGAAACTGGGCATGACCGTTACGCTGCGTGTTGCTCACTGTCATCTGGCAGTTGTTCAGCGTAATGCTGTTCTTGCCCTCAATGCACACGCCCTCCGACTTGTTGGAGGTAAGCATGGCATCCGACACTGTGACGTCGGCGGTGGAGTAGATGACAGGCGACCCCAGTCCGTTGCTCGTATAGCAGCCACCCTCCACGGTCACAATACCGCCGCCACGGTCGGTGCGTATGGGAGCCGATGACCTTCCGCTGGTGTTCACTGTCAGGTTCTTGGCTTTCATCACGCCACCGCCTGTGGTCATGATACCGCCTGAACCATCGCCTGTGGTAGTGATTTTTGTGTCCTCGATGACGACTGTGGTGCCATCACCTTGTCCGCCATTATGTCCGCCATTGCCTCCGTATGAGAACACGCCATTGGCACCCGTGCCATCGCTGGTTATCATGCCGCCCTTGATGGTCGTGGTGCTCCCGCCCTTGACAAGCAGGGCGGCATTCACGCCGTAAAAACTGCAGTTGTCACCACCGTCTGAACTTCCTGTCTTGCTGATCGTAGGCTGGAAGATATTCACTGCCTCCTTGGTGGATATCAGCAGCGCACTTTCATCCGTCTTTTCACTCTGGTATGTCTTTCCCGTTTCTGTGGCTTCAGCGGTAAGTTCTTTAGACCCGGAATATTTGATGTCCGTTTGGCGTGAGCCTGGTACACCGGGCTTTCCCATCCCAGGAGGCCTTCCTGGTTTGCCACCATGCGGTGGGCGTCCTGGAACTTCCCCACGTGGCCGTTCGCCCTGGGGGTGTACGTGTCAACCTGTGCAGAGACATTCTGCAAATAAACAATTGCCAATAGGCAAGCAATTAATATCTTTCTCATTGTCGATGTCAATTAATTGTGATTTTTTCGCTTTATTTTTTTCGTTGCAAAAATAGGCAGAAGAAGCATTTTACCAAAATCTATTCAACGAGCAGCCTGATTTATTCCATGAAATCTAATTCAAGTATAGGATGGCACAGATCATACCATATGGGAGATAACCATTGATGTGTGTTGTTGTCATGAGGTAGAGGGTAACATTATCCAATACATCGTCTCAGCCACCTGAAACCCCTTTCCGCCCCACTTCGGAATCTTAAAAAAACAAAAAAGTGACTTTCCATAGCATTCGGAAAAACACTTATTTTTGTTAACTTTGCACTCGAAAGTGTACGAAGCAGTCACGCTTTTCCACTCGACCTTGGTCGATTGCCAACAAGGAAACGCAAGAAATGGAGACATTTTTCCTTTGCCTTTGCTTCATCGCAGCTTTTCAACACAGATAACGATAAGAGCCAGCTTGGTAGAGCTGGAGGGTCTGCCCCGAAAAGTACTCCGTAGTTTTTATGAATAAGAATCATGGTGTATCTCTTAAGGTGACATCCTCCATTTTGTCAATGTCTCTGCTAACAGTGATGGCTGGTGCTGCCATAGCCCCGGCGCTCAACATCATAAGACTGCATTTCAGTTATGTTCCCCACTTGCTGGTACAACTTATTGTGAGCAGCCCAGCATTGTCCATCATCCTTACCAATTTGTTTTTCCTTCGCATAAGCAGGCGGTATGGCTCGCGGACTATCGCCATAACGGGATTGCTGCTTTATGTAGTCGCAGGAACAGGGTGCTATTTCACAGACAACATCTACACGCTGCTTTTTAT
>JAFXSR010000080.1 GCA_017525505.1 Bacteroidales bacterium | reverse complement strand
GTTTGGATGGTCATGTGCAGGGAGCCGGTGATACGGACACTTTTCAGGGGTTTGCTGTCTCCGTATTTCTCGCGCAAAGCGATCAAACCGGGCATTTCTTTCTGGGAAACCTCAATGTCTTTGCGTCCCCATTCTGCCAGACTCATGTCGGCGACTTTGTACTTCAATTCGTAATCAGTCATAACGTTACTGTTTAAAATTCATAAATAAATACGGCGGCAAAAATACAAAATAAATCAATGCTTATTTCACTCGAATTTCATCAATCATAATCCATGCTTTTTCTCCTGACGCTGGATGCCACTCGGGCAATTTCTCCACGGGTTGTGCCTCAATTTTAATAAATTTCACCTTCTTATTCGTGATTTTGTGGCGCAGGATGCAGACCCTTGGTTTGTCGTTTTCCTTCAATGCAGGGTCGAAAGGCAATGTCACCTCCTCGGGCTGGCTGTACTTCTTGCCGTTGGTGGAGTAGGAGACCAGCACCTTCTGCGGCATAAAGACCCACTGCGACGGGTGATGGGCGAAACTCAGGGTAATTTCCAATGAATCATTGAAAGATCGATAATCTTCGCATAATACTTTCATCGGCTTTCCATAAAAACCGACCCAACCTTCATGATAGTTGGCGGGATTGCCGATGTTTTTATCAATAAGCAGTGAATCGGCATCTTTATCGTAGGGTGCGGTGGGTTGATTGAGAAGAGTAAGTGATTTCCCAAATTGTTGTCCAAAATTGATAATCTTGATAGGTAAGGAATAAAAATCCTTGGATTGATTTACAAAGAAATTTTCAAAGAATTCATTTTTACCTACTTGTAGTAGCAATTCCATGGACAGGGTACGCCCTGGTTGAACTAAATCTCTGTCAGCAATGTCGGGACCGCATGTAGCAGTACCCAATCCAGCCTGGGCATAATCTATATTTAAGGTATAAAATTCTTCCCTGTTGAGTTCATTGATATGTTTAGCCTGCTCTATATTTTTATCATCATAGGGATAAATGCTGAATTGGCAGTAATCATTCTTTTCCCATCGTCCGTATAACAATCGGGCAGAAAGCATCCTTTCATGTTCTTTGTTAAAAAGCGAAACATAGCGTGTTCCCATGCGGTTGCCTGCCGCTTGTGGACGCATGTAATGATGGAAAAGATCCTCTGTTGGAGCCTCATAGTGGCCCAAGAAGCCGCAAGCCTGGCGGTCTTTGTAGGTTTCTTGCGCATAACCTACCCATTCAGTGGTCACTAACTCGTCCGAAACCTTCATCTGCAGGCCGATTTTCGGGAAAGAGGGAACCCATTCACTTCTGATAAAATCGTAATGGATTCGGATATCGCCGCTGCGCTTCACTTCGTAGTCATCAAACGAACTTAACACCCATTCTCCGTTCTCGTTTTCCGCAATGCGATGCACGGAGATGACGAAGTATCCGTCCCAATTGTTACGAACATCTACACTCTTTACGGTCCAAGTAAGGTTATCTAGTCCGATTCTGCGCCACAACAGCTCGCCGTGACTATCCACATGGTCGTTGTCGGTAGGCGGGCGCCAGAAATTGAGCTGCGGACCGTCCACCACGACGGGCTTGCCGTCTTTCTTGATGCTGGTGATATGTCCGGTTTTGGAATCAAACAGCATCTCCACCTTGCCCACATTGACAATGAGCATAGTGCCTTTCCAATGGTAGGTCACGCTGTCGGTGATGGAACCGAAATTAGCACCCTGCGATTTGCGCTTCGGTACAGGCAACTTGAACTGTTCGTAGGCGACCACGTGGTTCTGATTGGTTTCATCCGCAGGTTTGTCGAAAACATAATTTCTATGGTTTGTAGCTGCGCCTTCTTTGGGGTTGTTTTTTACCAAGAAGAAATCCAGCATCACGTCCCTTCCCGGAGCTATAGTGTCCAAGTTTTTAAAGGAATCCAACACCATCGCTGGCAACTCAAAATAACCCGTATCATGCGGAGCCAAAGCGATGGGAACTTTGTTGTCAAATTGTTCAACAGTTTTCAGAAAATCATCAGGATGAATAGGTTTTTCGTGCGCCACGTCCGGACGCAGGCGATACAGCAGCGTGTATTCGTTCAAGTTGCTGAAATCGAAGCGGTTGATGATGCGGAATTTCAATGAATCCAAGTCCACCGCCTCAATCTTGAGGGGTTGATACACCTTCCGCACTTCGGCCAATTGCGGGTGCGGTTTGCGGTCGGGATCCACCAAGCCATTGATGCAGAAGTTGCCGTCGGAGGGCATGTTCTTCCCGAAATCGCCGCCGTAAGCGTAAAATTCATGGCCCTGCGTATCTTGAGTCAGCAAGCCCTGATCAACCCAGTCCCAGATGCAGCCGCCCTGCAGTTGCGGATACTTGTAGATGGTGTCCCAGTAGTTCTGAAGGCCACCGCAACTATTGCCCATGGCATGTGCGTATTCACACATGATATAGGGCCGTTCCTGCTGTTTTTGTGCGTATTTGGAGAGGTAATCCACAGAAGGATACATGATGGCCACGATGTCGGTGTTGCGGTCGTAGAGGGCGCGTTCGTACTGCACGGGGCGGGTGCTGTCTTTGGCTTTCAGCCAGTCGTAGGCGGCCTCGTAGCAGACGCCGTTGCCCGACTCGTTGCCCAGCGACCACACGATGATGCACGGGTGGTTCTTGTCGCGCTCGTACATATTGCGGGTACGGGCAATTGTGGCCTCCTTGAAATCTTCGCGTTTTGCCAACGACTTCTCGCCGTAGCCCTGCGCATGCGATTCCGCATTGGCCTCGTCGATAACGTAAAGACCGTACATGTCGCACAGACGGTAAAACTCCGGCGCATTGGGGTAGTGGCTGGTGCGAACCGTGTTGATGTTATTGGCCTTCATCAACAGAATATCTTGCTCCATACGCTCTCTGGAAACCACATGTCCCGTTTTCGGGTCGTGTTCGTGGCGGTTCACCCCGCGGATGGTCACCGGCACGCCGTTCACCTTCAAAAGCCCGTCCTCTATGCGGATATTTCGGAAACCGATGGGGATGGTTATTAAATCATATATGTAAAACGTGGGCTGTTCATGATGTTCTGTGAAATATATCCACAGATTATAAAGATAAGGTTTTTCAGCGTTCCATGACTGAATATCAGGTATTATGGTGTGAAAATGAAATCGTTGTTTACCTGTGTCGCTTCGATTGATGGTTTTCGACAACTTAACCAATGTTTTATTTTGAAAACGTTCATCATCTATTCGTAATTGCAATTCCCAATTTGTATTTTGTTTTTCCAGATTCTCTACCGCCACCTCCACATCCAAAATCCCGTTTTGGCACGTCGAATCCAAATCCGCCACCACCTTGTAATCCAAAATGTGCGTTTTGGGTTGGGCGTAGAGGGTGATGTCGCGCTCAATGCCGCTCAGTCGCCAGAAATCCTGGCATTCGAAATAGGAGCCGTCGCTCCACTTGAAGACCTGCAGGGCGATGAGGTTGCGCTCCCCGAACTTCACAAAGCGGGTGATGTCGAACTCGGAGTTGGTCTTGGCATCCTCGCTGTAGCCCACAAACTCGCCGTTCACCCAAAGGTAGAAACAGGATTTTGCGCCCCCGATGTTGAGAAAAATCTGTAAATTTTCAAATACTTTGTCGATTACCACCCATTTGCGGTAGCTGCCCACGGCGTTGCCCTTCACGGGAACTTTCGGCAACTGGCTGTTGTCGAAGTCGTTGGTGGTGTTCACATATACGGGCACGCCGTAGCCGTTCAATTCCCAGTTGCCCGGCACTGGTATGGAGTCCCAGCCGCTGTCGTCGTAATCGGTGTGGAAGAAATCCAAGGGTCGCTCATCGGCATTGGGCACATAGTGGAATTTCCATTGACCGTTAAGGCTTTTAAAGTATGGATTATCATCGGTGAAACCGTTGTTCTGAGGAATATTGGCCCTTGGGTAGAGCTTGTTCACCTCGAACACGGCAGGGTCCTGCCACTCGGTAAGGGTTTGTGCCTTGGCGGCGAGGCAAGTACAAGCGATTATGACAATTATGATGAATTTTTTCATGGCATAAAATGTTATGTTACTATGCTTTATTGCAGCAAGCGGGATAGATCACCGCCGAAGAATTGTTCAAGCGGCATGGCTTTCCCGCCCACCACCAAGGAGTACTGTGGGTGATATTTTGTACGGAATGTGTTTAAGCCAGTGTTTTGTTGCCGTCTGCCACTTTTCACCTCGATAGCGATCAAGCGTTTTCCGTGTGCGATGACAAAATCCACCTCTTCGTTGTGTTCGCGCCAATAATACAGTTGGTATTCCAATTCATCCGCTTGGTCCAATAAAAAGCAGCCCACGGCAGATTCCACCCAGCGACCCCATAATTCAGGATGCGTGTAGGCTTTCTCGTATGTCATACCGTCACTCATCACGGTGAGCAAGGCATTGTTGAACACCTGCAGTTTGGGGATGGATTTGTATTTACGGGCTTTGTCCATGGTGTACTTATGCAAACCAACGAGCAGTTTGCTTTCCCCGAGTATTTCCAAGTAGTTGACTAAGGTGGTGGCATTCCCCGCATCCTGAAGCATGCCCAACATTTTGTTGAAAGAGAGCAATTCTCCCGAATAGGCACAACCGAGGTGGAAAAGTTGATGCATCAAAGCGGGCTTGTAAATGTAGGTGGTTTGTAGCACGTCCTTTTCAATGGCAGGTGCCACAATAGCTTCGCGGACATATCTTCTCCATCTTTTTTCATCAGGGAGATAGGACGCACTGCCCGGATAACCACCGAAAAACACATATTGGTTGATGTCCCATCCGAATGCATCATGCATTTCCTGATAGGACCAATGCCCCATTGGAAGTGTTTCAAAGCGACCCGCAAGCGATTCCGTGAGACCTTTCTTCAATAGCAAGCGTGAGGAACCCAACAGAATCACTTTCAGATTCAAGTCCTCAAAGGTGTCAAAATCCCAGTCTCTTTTGACTTGTTCGCTCCAGTTGTTGATTTTATGGATTTCATCTATGATGAGGAGAAATTCTTTGTGTGTATTGAAGCGCATCTGGGCACGAGCCTCCTCCCATCGTGCGGGAATCCAACTGCTGTCATCCGGATTCACGGCATCCGCAGTGAAAAAAAGGTAAGGCAATGATAATTCTTGCAGCACTTGCTTCACCATGGTGGTTTTGCCAACCTGTCTCGGACCCGCCACTACATGTATTGTTTTACGTGGCTCTCTAATTCTCGATAGTAAAAGGTCATTATGTTTTCTTCTGATCATAATGTGTTGTTTTATACGCTGCAAAGATAGAAAAAATCTGCGATTCTACAATATAAAATCTTCAAATTTAAATAAAAAAATCTGCGATTTAATAAAATTTAATCTACGATTCTTTTGTGAAAAATCTTCAATTTTACAAAATAAAATCTGCGAATTTACAGTAAAAAATCTTCAAATTTAAAGAAATAAATCTGCGATTTTAAAGAATTACTCCTCCTTTTTGATAAAGCTGAAAGTCTTCACTTCCTCTTTTTTCCGAAGGACCAAAATGTATTTTCCGGCGGATAAATTTCTATTATTCAGATAGATAATATTGTCTTTCAAAATGCCTTCCGTCATTAGCTGACCATTGAGATTGAAGATTTCGTATTCTGCATCTGACAGATTTTGTGGACAATGAATGTACAGTCGGTCTGTGGCGGGATTGGGGTAGATGTGAATATTGTCCGCTTGCCAGTGAGAATTCCGTGAGGCATTCTGATTATCGAATGTGCCGAATCTGCTCAGATATGGCAGGAGATATTCGCGTAGATCCAGTCGCATCAACTTGGCGGGTGAGTTAATATTGAAACCCATGACGGAAGCTGCGAAGTGCTCGTTGGTGATATAGTAATCCAATCCGTTTTGCGTGGCAATGGCTTCCACCTGAGCCCTTGTCAGGAAATCGAAATCCAGTCGCCGCTTATTGCCGGAGTAGAACTTTTCATTTTGAAAATCATACAGTAATACAATGAAAGGATGAAGGGCGGACAGCATGTTTTCGCTATCATAATCGTAGCCGCAGAGGACAGCCAGTTGGTATTCAGGTAGGTAAGTGGCTCCGGTAACCAATCCATTGACATTGTAGGTGTTGCCTCGTCGGGCAATGTGGTGACCAGGTGTTTTAGGCAGGCTGTAGATGGTGGTTTGTGCAGAGGTCCATTGCTTGGTGAAGAGATAGATGCTGTCGCGGGAAACGACAAAGGCCTCAGAATCGAAATCGGTGTTTCGCGGCTGGGGAGAAAAGTCGGTCTGGTCTTCGTAAAAGAATGCGATGGTATCCACTGCGAATGTATGGTTCAGAATGGATTCCTTGCTAATTTTCAGGATGTGGAGGTTGTGCCGGCTTCCGTTGTTATTGCCTATATCGCCGAAGTACAAAAAGAGACTGTCTTGTGGTATCTCTTCTATGTCGTCACCACTGATACCATTGATACAGAGGCTTTCCAAGACGGTTGCGTTGGCAGTGTCAATCCGACACAGGCAACTGTCGTTGTGGTCATTGAAAGTCCAGCATCCGTTATTCCAAAAGAAGAGCGAGGAAGACCCTTCCAGTAGCGAGTCCAGCATGCCCATTTCTGTAGCATTGATGATAACGGGCTCATATTCGCAGCTGCCGTCGTTGACGGTGGCGTTGGTGTCGTAGTTAATGGCCAATGAGTCGGTGCAACCGCACACCTGCGCCGTGCACAGCTCTGTTATTGTCATCATAATGCATAAAAAAAACAGTTTGATTTTCATAATACCTAATTACAGCTGTTGCAATATTTTCTTGTTTAGACCGATAATAAAAGTATAAAGTAGTATGCAATGTAGGCGATCAGTCGTGCTGAAAGCACGCAATCTTATTAACCCCGCATAAGCTTTGCGCAATGTGGGGTATGCGGCAAACTGCTCTACTCCTGCGTGCCGTAGGTACGCCACATTGGAGTGTATGTAGCGTGCTTTCAGCACGCAGATAGGACTTATCATTGTACGCCCCACACAACAAGTTGTGCGGGGTTAATAGGATATCGTGCCTTTGGCACGCCTCCTTGTCTTTCATATCAAAAAAACAATAAATCATTATAAATACATGATACGCTATAATTTATACAAATCTCCCATTTTATATTAAGTGGTAATATAAAATTACAAATGCAAAGATAGCAAAAATTAGAATAACCAGTGAAGTGAGATTTCCTTGGGCAAAGCCATATTCTTCCTTAAAAAAATGGCACATTAGCACATTAACCAATTGGCACATTATTTTTTGTATCTTTGCACTTCCAAAAAAACAAATGATAATGGATACCTATTTTAACACAGAAGAAAGACCCGTTAATATTACGGATTTTGAGTTGGCGGAAGCCAATCAGCGTTTTATGGTGAAAGTGTATGGCTGGATGTGCTTTGCACTGGCAATCACAGGTTTTATGTCTTTGTTTGTCGTGCATTTTGAGCCTCTGCTGAACTTTTTTGTTTCGCATACCGGCTTTTTTATTTTTCTGCTGATAGCCGAAGTGCTGTTGGTGGCGACGCTTTCGGCCAGAGTGGAAAAGATGTCGCTGTTTACCTGCACACTTACTTTTCTGATATATTCCATTCTGAACGGCATCACACTGGCTCCGCTGTTTTTGGTTTATACCTCCAGTTCTATAGCTTCCACTTTCTTTATTTGCGCCGGTACTTTCGCGGCCATGTCGCTGTTTGGTTATTTCACCAAGCAGGATTTGACCAAGTGGGGCAATATTTTGATTATGGCTTTGGTAGGACTGATCATAGCCACTTTGGTCAATTTGTTTATTCATAGTACGTGGATTTATTGGATTACCACCTATGCCGGCGTGTTCATTTTCATCGGGCTGATCGCTTACGACACGCAGAAGCTGAAAGATATGAGCGCCCTCACCCTGGAAGAAACGGAGGAAGGACGCAAAATGACCATCATGGGAGCACTGAGCCTTTATCTTGATTTTATCAACCTGTTCATCTATTTACTGCGAATTTTTGGCAAGAGAAATTAGTGTTTTTGAGAAAAAATTTCTATCTGATAATCTAAAATGCTGATAGAATGACAAATAAAAAGTTGTAAAAAAATGATTTTTTCTGTTTCAGTCAACAAAAAAAGTTGTATTTTTGCGACTCGAAAATGCCCAATGGTGTAATTGGCAACACTACAGATTCTGGTCCTGTCATTGGAGGTTCGAGTCCTCCTTGGGCAACAAAATTTCTTCCCACATGTTAGTCATTGGCATTGCCGGTGGGTCCGGTTCCGGAAAAACTTCAGTAGTAAGGAAAATCATCAAGTCTCTCCCCCAAGAGAGGGTTGCTGTTTTGTCACAGGACGCATACTATAAAGACCAGGGCGACATTTCCCAGGAGGCGCGTGAGAAAATCAATTTCGACCATCCGTCCGCCATTGAGTGGCCGCTGATGATTCAGCAGATTGAAGAGCTGAAGGAAGGCAAGACTGTCCAGATGCCTACTTATTCGTATGTCACTTGCCGTCGGGGCACAGAAACCATCCCTGTCAAGCCAGCTGAAGTGTTGATTGTGGAAGGTATTCTGATTTTCACGAATGATATTTTGTGCAATACCTTGGATCTGAAGGTGTATGTGGACACTGAGTCCGACGAGCGCCTGATCCGCATTATCCAGCGTGATGTCAACGAGCGAGGCCGCGGGCTGGACAAGTCTATCCGTCATTACCGAACCTACGTGAAGCCGATGCATGAGTCCTTTATCGAGCCGACCAAGAAACAGGCAGACATCATCATCCCGGTGGGTGGGCACAACGAAAAAGGAATTGACATCCTCACCTCCAAAATCAAGCAGACATTAAGGATACACTAAAAATAATTTCAAGATGTTTTCATAAAAAGTAGAGACGCAAAATTTTGCATCTCTACGTGTATTATAAGGTGTATTCTTAGAACCTTCCTCCGGCGCCTCCGCCTCCGAAGCCTCCGCCACCGCCGAAACCTCCAAAACCACCGCCACCAAAACCGCCACCAAAGCCGCTGCTACCGCTGTAGCCACTACCTCCACGGTGACCGTTGCTCAAGAGAGAACCCCAGAATATGGCATTGAGAAGGTCTTCGTCATTGCTGCTTCCATTGCCAGAGCCATTGCCGCCTTTGCGGTTGTGTGAGGATCTGGAGGCCGAGATAATCAGAATGATAATCATGAGGAAGAGGAAAAAAACGAAGCCTGCAAGAAACGCCCCGTCTTCACCGCTATCGTCACGGGCCACGTTGATTTCGCCAGCCACTGCGGGCAGGATGACATCCAGACCCTTGACCAGCGCCTCGTAATAGTTACCTTGTTTCAGTTCGGGAATGAACTGCTGCTCAATGATGCGCTTGCAGGCGGCATCGGGCAACACGCCCTCCAGGTCGTAGCCGGTGGCGATGTAGATGTCGCCGTCACCTCCCTTGGCACTGGAGGGTTTGATAAGGATAACCACTCCGTTGTTGAATTTCTTGTCCCTGACACCCCACTGGTCGCCAATCTCATAGGCAAATTCCGCAGCGCTGTAGTCACCCAAATCGTTGACAATCACCACGCAAATCACGTTTGAGGTGCTGTCGTTGAAGGCCACCAAACGGTGTTCCAATTCGTTCACCTGCTCGTTGGTCAGCACGCCAGCATAGTCATTGACCAAGCGGGGTGGGTCGGGCTGTGGCGGAATCTGCGCCCACAATAAGACAGCGCAGCAGAGCGTAAGACAGAATAAAAGGACTTTTTTCATTAATCAAAATTAAATTCTACATCGGGGGCCACATCGGCACCTTCTTTAGCCTGGAAATAGCCTTTCTTGTCGAAGCCGAACATGCCGGCGAAAATGTTGTTCGGGAAACGGCGGATAGCGGTGTTGTATTTCTGCACCACCTCGTTGAATTTCTTGCGTTCCACAACAATACGGTTTTCGGTGCCTTCCAATTGTGACTGTAGTTCCAGGAAATTCTGGTTGGCTTTCAGCTCTGGATAACGTTCCACCACCACCATCAATCGGCTCAATGCGGAACTCAACTGGTCTTGTGCCTGCTGGAAAGCAGCGATGTTCTCTTCGGTCAATTTGGTGGGATCAACCTGCACGGAAGTGGCTTTCGAGCGGGCCTCAATCACACCTTCCAACGTGCCTTTCTCATATTCGGCGGCACCTTGTACCGTCTTCACCAAGTTGGGGATGAGGTCAGCGCGCCGCTGATAGACATTCTCCACTTGCGCCCATGCCTGCTGGGTCTCTTCGTCCAATCTGACCATGTTGTTGTAAATACCGACAGCCCAAAAGACTATCACGGCAAGAATACCGACAAAGATTAAGATTTTTACAGTTTTTGACATTTTTGTATTGATTTAATTGGTTAATAATAAATTACATATTTAAGTGCTCAACCAGAATTTTGATACCGATGATGATGAGAATCACACCACCCAGAATTTCGGCGTAGGTGGGTTTGAGACGGCTGGACAGGAACTTGCCCATGTAGAAACCGCCAACTGAGAACAGGAAAGAGCCTATGCCGATAATCAGCACGGCAATCCATATTCTGACATCCAGCATGGAGAAGCTGAAACCGACGGCCAGCGCATCGATGCTGGTGGCAATGGACAGTACCAATAAAGTGGTGGGTTTCATGATGTTGATGCCTGGGCCTCCTTTTTCGGGACGCAGGGCTTCAAACATCATTTTGAGGCCGAGTATCAGCAGAATGCCGAAAGCAATCCAGTGACCGAAACGTTCAACATAACTCACCACCGCCTGACCCCCGAAAAAGCCGATCAGTGGCATCATGCCTTGAAAGAGGCCGAAGAAGGAGCCGATGACCAGGGCGTGCCGCAGACGAAGTTCTTTTTGCAGTCCTCCTGCGGAAAAACTGACCGCGAAGCAGTCCATGGCCAGTGCGATTGAGAGAAGAATAAGTTCTAAAATGCTCATATTGAAAATGTTTTAATTTTTCATCAGTTGCAAATTGCAGAAACGACAGTAATCGCCTTTTTGTTGCATCAGCTCGTCATGGGTGCCCTGCTCGCTGATATGGCCGTCTTTCACGAAGAGGATTTGGTCGGCGTTGCGGATGGTTGATAAGCGGTGGGCGATGATGATGGCGGTGCGGTCTTTCAGCAGGCCCTCCAGTGCCTGTTGGAACAGGAATTCCGACTCGGTGTCGAGGGCAGAAGTGGCTTCGTCGAGGATGAGCACCTGCGGGTTGCTCAGCAGGGCACGGGCAATGCTGATGCGCTGGCGCTGGCCACCGGACAATCTCATGCCGCGGTCGCCCAAAATGGTGTCGTAGCCGTCCTCCATCTCCATGATAAAGTCATGTGCCTGAGCAATTTTGGCGGCTTCTATCACCTCTTCTTTAGTTTTGCCTTCCATGCCAAAAGTGATGTTGTTGTAAACCGTGTCGTTGAACAGCATCACATCCTGGTTCACAATGCCGAAAATGCCACGCAAGTCGCTGATTCTGTATCTTTTGAGATTGATGTCATCCAGCATAATCTCGCCTGCCGACACATCATAAAAGCGTGGCAGCAGGTCCACCAAGGTGGATTTGCCGGCACCGGAAGCCCCGACCAGAGCAATGGTTTTGCCTTTTTCCAGGGTGAAATTCACATCTTCCAGCACATCATAGTGGCCGTCGGTTGTAGTGCCGTTGTATGAGAAGCCGACATGCTTATATTCAATCTTGTCTTTAAATTCTTGTAACGAAACAGGGTGCTCGTCTTCCACGATAACTTCTTCACCGTCAATAATTTCATAGATTCTTTCCGCCGAAGCCATGCCTTTTTGGATGTTGTAGGCCGAGGTGACCAAAGCCTTGGCAGGCGGAATGATACGTGCGAAAACGAGGATGTACATCACAAAGAGGCCACCGCTGAACATGCTTTCGGGGGCGAATACCCCGCCCAAGAACAGAATCAGCATCAGCGCCGTCACGCTCAGGAATTCCACGAGGGGAGAACCTAACTCGTTGATTCTGTATATTTTCTTATTCAGTCTGTAAAATTCATGATTCTCGTCTTTGAACTTTTCAGACATGAAATCGATGGCGTTATAGGCTTTGACGATTCTCAGTCCGCCGATGGTTTCTTCGAAAATGGAGCTCAGTTTTCCCAGTAATTGCTGGGCTTTCACAGATTTCTGCTTGATGTTTTTACCGATAGAAGCGATGAAAAAACCCGCTATAGGCAACACAATTAGCGATATCAGTGTGAGCTTTGCGCTGATGCTGAAGAGGGCGATGAGGAAGACCACAATGAGGAAAGGGTCGCGGCAGATGGACTGCAGGGTGCTGATGACTGACCATTCCACCTCTTGCACGTCAGCACCCATGCGGTTGAGGATATCGCCTTTGCGCTGTTTGGAGTAGAACGAAAGCGGCAGAATCAGTAGCTGGTGATAAATCTCGCTTCGTATCTGTTTGAGGATGCCGCAGCGGATGTCCGCCAAAAAAAACATGCCCATGTAGCGGCAGAGATTCGACAGAAATGAAAGCACTACCATGGTGCTGGCAATGTAAACCAGGGCAGCCACGGAACCGTGCGCCTCGATAATCAGCCCCATGTAGTAATAGAAGGTGTTGATGATGTAATCGGCGGAGATTTCGAAGGCGGGTTTGACCGTCACGGCTTCGGTCTGACCGAACAAAACGGACAGGAACGGCACCACCATGGAGAGGGAGAAAATCGAAAAAATGGAATATAAGAAATTGAAAAACAGAATAAAAGCAATATCTGCCTTATAGGGGAACACGTGCCGGAAAAGCCGATAGAACAATTTCATTCCATTTCAATCTTTAACCTGCAAAGATACGAAAAAATATTAGTGCTTGCTTTTACTTTACTTGCTCCCAATATTTCATCCACTCTTTTTCCTCGTCAGTCAGTGTGGCAGGGTCTGGCTTATACGCTGGATTGGGGATATACCAACTGGCTTTGGAGAAGTATTTTTGCAGCTTTTTATCTGTAAAAACATAGCCGTGATAAGCTAATGGGAACTGCTTCAAAATCTTTCTTTCCTTCTTTGAAAAAACGCTGTCTTTGTCCAAAACCTTCAGATAATTAAAAGCCACAGTATCCAGTTCAGTGTATTCCCATTGGAAGGCATTCATCCATTGGGAGCTTGTATGTTCAGCAGAATATATTTCTTGGTTCCAAAACCACCAAATCACCATAGGTTTCCGAATGGACAGCTCCCCTTCGGGATGGAAGTTCTGCTGGTGAAAACTGATGCCGCCATTTTGGATGTGGAAGAAACTCAATGGCTGGTCGTTTCCATCCAAGGTGGTATAATTTTTCTTGCCCGTACCGGTGATTGTCCAGTCGTCATTGTCTTTGAAAAAGGTCGGTTCTATGGTGAATGATTCGCAGTCGCCCATATTGATATTCAATGTGAAATCGTCAATTTGATGGTTCGCCCATCGGTTGGCGGCAGTCAGGATATAGTCAAACCAGTACTCATCGCCAACACTCATGGAAAGTTCATACTTGTAAGTATGCTGGATGATATTGAGACCCTTGTTGAAATGTGCCTTGAAGTGATACACATAATGGAAGGGACAGGTCATTCCCTCGCTGTTCTCAATGGTATCCTTGCACTGTTTTGGGGTCAGCGACTGGATTTTTCCATGCTGGAAATAGTCTGGAGTGATGAAGCCGTTGTTTTTTTGTTCCTGTTTATCAGAAAAATAAAATCTTTCACCGTCTGCGGCAACGAGGTGATAGACATGGGCAATCTCGTAGGGGAGATTTTTCCCATTCATCACCACTTTGAAATCGTGCATATAGGGCTGTTCAGGAAAGTTTTTGAAGTATACTCCGTTGTAAGGCGCTGGCGCTTCAAAGCCCACCAGCAAGTTTTTTTCTTCCACGGGATTGAAGAATTCGTAGTAAACAGTCACCTCCAGATGCTTTCCTACACGGTTGATGGTCAGGATTTCCTTCTGCACCCGAATGTCGGTTTCGTTAATCGGAATAAGTTGATTGCCAGCGGCATAGAATGCACAGTCGTTGGCAGCGAGCCGCCCCATCGCGGCACAAAAGACCAAAAATAACAGTATCTTTTTCATAATTGCAAAATTAACGAAAACAGCGGAAAAAAATTGTAGGTAACATAAAATTGTTGTACTTTTGCATCAGCATAATCTTAAAATCAAAATATAGTATGAAAAAACTGTTTCTTTTTATCTTTTCCGCACTTTGCGTATTGGGTGTGCAGGCCCAAAGTGCCAACGGCGGCATCACTCCGGAAATGCTGTCCAAAATCAAGTCGGGTTACCAGAACACGCCAGAGAACAAGGCCTTGCGCAACGCCATTGTCGCCAACGATATCAACAAATTGGCGGCCAACGCCGACAATAGCACTGCCTTCGACGACCATTTCTCCAACAAGGTGAATTCCAAGGCCATCACCGACCAGAAGTCCTCAGGCCGCTGCTGGATGTTCACGGGCATGAACGTGATGCGCTCCAAAGCCATTGCCAAGCACAATCTGCCTGCTGACTTCCAATTCTCGCAGGCTTATACCTTTTTCTGGGACCAGCTGGAGAAATCCAATCTCTTTTTGCAGGCTGTTTTGGACCACAGAGCAAAGGCCATGGATGACAAACATGTGGAATGGCTTTTCAAAAACCCTATCGGCGATGGTGGTCAGTTCACCGGGGTCGCCGACCTGGTGACCAAATATGGTCTTGTACCGAAAGATGTTATGCCAGAAACTTTCAGTAGTAACAGCACTTCCAGAATGTCCAACATCTTGTCACTGAAGTTGCGCGAATATGGCTTGGAATTGCGCAAAATGGCCAACAACAAAAGCACCACGGAGCAACAGTTGCAGAAGCGCAAAACCGAGATGTTGAAGACTATTTACCGCATATTGGTGATGACCATCGGCGAGCCTCCCACAGAGTTCACCTGGACCCAGCGTGACGCTTCAGGCAAGGCTGTGTCAACCGACACTTACACCCCGCAGTCTTTCTTCAAAAAATATGTGGATGAAGACTTTTCGAAGTATTACATGATCATGAACGACCCCACACGGGAGTATTATAAGGTATATGAAATCGAATATGATCGCCATGTATATGACGGCAAAAACTGGGTGTATCTGAATCTGCCGATGGAGGACATCGCCCCCCTGGCTATCGCTTCCATCAAGGACAGCACCATGATGTATTTTTCCTGCGATGTGGGCAAGTTCCTTGACCGTGACAAGGGCTGGTTAGATGTCAACAATTACGACTATGCCTCCCTTTTCGGTACGACCTTCAGCATGACGAAAAAGGAAAGAGTGGCTACTTTTGCCAGTGGTTCTTCCCATGCCATGACCCTTTGCGCAGTAGATCTGGATGCCAACGGCAAACCTCTCAAGTGGATGGTAGAGAACAGTTGGGGAAGTTCCTACGGACATAACGGTTTCCTCATCATGACCAACGAATGGTTTAATGAATATATGTTCCGTGTGGTGGTGGAAGAAAAGTATATTCCCGCCAGAATTTTGACATTGACCAAGCAAAAGCCGATTATGTTACCACCCTGGGATCCGATGTTTGCCCCAGAAGAGTAAACATTATAGACAACTGTAAGCATCTGCGTCCTCGCAGATGCTTTTTTTTTACATAAGGAAGAGTATTAAGGATGCGGAATGCCGATGGCAGGCGTGCCTGCGGTATCTCTAGTATCTTAGCATCAGTTTGATGCGGAAGCTGCGGCCTTGCATGGGATAGTTCCGCACAATTTCGTATTGCTCGTTAGCGATATTCAGCATCTCCGCTTTGAATCCGAGTGTTACCTTGTCCTTGATGTTGAAATCGTGGCCGATGAAAATGCTTTGGTCGGCGTAGGGGTCTAACTGGTTGGCCGGGGTATTCTGCCCCAAAGCGTAACGGATACCTGATGCGATAACCGTATAACCAACTGTGAACCATGGTGTTTCGAAGTTGATGGCGGCTGAGCCAGAATGAAATGGTGTATAGGGAATCTGTTGCCCGTAAGTTTTGCTGTTCTGGTCGGTCATATCTGTGGCATGCTGATAAGAATAGGATCCCATCAGGTTGATTTTCAGTTGTTTGATGATTCTATATGAAAATTGAAGATTAATTTCGCAACCCAGAATGTTGACCTTACCATAGTTGAGCATACTCCATACAAAAAGGTTGCGGCTTGGAATAGCTACAATCTTGTCTTTCACTAAGTTATAGTAAACGTCAGCGGAGGACGAAAGGTCGATGCGTCCCAGCCACGAGTGCTCATACGAAAGGCCAGCATTGAACTGGTTGGTCTTCTCGGGATTTAGGTTGATATTGCCTACTTCCCTGTAGTACAAGTCGTTGAAGGAAGGCATACGGAAGATGTTTTTGTACAGCAGGCGGATGGTAAGGTCATGTTTGCCAAGAGGCATGATGCTGAGGCCTGCCGAAGGCGACAAATGGTTCTCATTCTTGGGCGCTTCGCCGTATTTCACATGGTTGAAGACATAGGTGTGCAGCAGATTGGCGGAAAAGTTGACATATTTGGAAGTGAAACTGCTGGCCACAACCGTTAGGCAATTGAGTCGTCCTGGCTCGACGAAGTCCCGTAAATTGGCATTCATATTGTTGTAGAACAGGTCGTTGGACAGAGAAAGATGCCATTGGCGGAAAGGCTTGTACAGTACGCTGTTGCTGAGGTAATATTCTCTTTGGATATATGTATTGTCTAATTTTCCCTCCAAATTGTGGTAATGCGGGTCCAAATAATGTGTTTGATCGTAGTTGAATTTGGCATTACACTGATAAGCCACTTTTTTGGAGAAATGATGCTCAAAGTGCAACTGTCCGAAAGCATTATGGTTGCTGAGCCGTTGGTCGTTCTCCAGATTATAATAAATGGTGGCTCCTGGCAAGCCTCGGTCGGACCAGTAATAATAGATTTTGAAATTCAGTTTTGATTTGGGGTTGAAATGGGCGTAGAAATTGGCTTCGGTTTGAAGGGTGCGCACATCAGAGTTGCTGCGCCGCTCGTGAGATACGCTGTCATGTTCGCCGAAACCGTAGTGCAGGTCGAAAGGATAGTCGCCTTTGGATTGCAAGTAATTGATTTTCAACGACCATGAATAAAAGGAGTCATCAGGTTTTTTTTTCTTCTTGATTCTGTTTTCTATCAGAAGGTATGGATTGATGAGACCGAAAGAGCCACCGGTAAAGGCAAATTGCAGGTTGACGGGCTTGTTGTCCTTGAACTTGGGTTCTTCGGTGACGATGTTGATAAGGCTGGCACAGGCAAACAGTCGTGCGGGAACAAAGATGTCTTCTTCGCGACCAATCTGCAAGGAGAGGGTTCTCACGTTGTCGGTGGAAATCCGGCTGAGGTCTATTTGTCCTGTCTGGCAGTCGGAAAGGGGAATGCCATCATATGCCACGCCCGTATGTTGTGAGCCGAGGCCGCGTACCGCCACTGTTTTCATGCCGCCCACTCCGCCGTAGTCTTTGATGACAATACCCGACATAAATTTCATCGCATCAGAAAGTTGGAGAGTGGGCAAGGCTTTAAGGTCCTGATTCCTGATGACCTGAATCGGAGCGGACGATTCGTTTGGTCTTTCCTTACCCACAATTTCCACTTCCTGTAAACGTTGATGCCATAGACTGTCCTCTTGGGCATATAAAACATTGCATACGAACGTGATAGTCATTATCAGAATGCATATTTTATGATGGATAAAGGGAGCCGATTCCTGCTGCCGGTGTTTTTTTTTCACTTGCGGCATACAAAATTTCTTCAGGTGTCGGAATGTTTTTCCCATTACTTTATCTATTCGCAGTCTGAAAGACTCTTTTATTACAACTTGTTCGGAATGAATATAGTATGGGCAATCTCCTGTCGGAGCGTTGCTTGTACCTGCATCCCGAGGTGTTCACAACCTGGACTATCTGACAGGTTTTCTGACTTGTTTCCCTTTTTTTGACGTCTTCCCGTCAGTTTTTGGAGCCGACAGTGACCTTTGTCAAAAAGGGTTGATGAAACTCACAGCAGCGGGAGCTGTACAGGATTTGCACCTGTTTCCCTCACGGATTTCCGCAGTGGAAAATCCTCATCAAATAGCCGTGGCAAAAATACGAAAAATATTCAACTTATATATGTGAATAATTTTTTCAACAAAGAATATGTACAGAATGTTAAAAAATCTAAATTTGCAAAATGATTAAAACGTTAAAAAAATTAAAGTTATGAAAAGGATCAGTGTGATTTTATTGAGTTTAGTGATGGGTATGATGCTGACAGTGAACGCTCAAGCACCATATCGTCATGGAATTGGCGCTACCTTGGGGACTATGGAGTCTTTTTCTTACAAGACTTTTTTGACTGAAAACTTAGCCTTGAGTGTGGATGCTGGTTTCAAATGGACGACCGGTCCCGCCACTTTTGTTGAAAATGGTTCTTATACGTGGAAATATCACGTAAGTCCAATGACTATTGAAGCCAATCCCAATTTAATGTATGAGGCAGCCGTGGGTCCAAAAGGTCTGCATTGGTTAGTTGGAGGTGGTATCAGTCTGGGCTACGCATGGCATAGTTTGTACACGTATGATTCCCATTATTCCTATGGTTACAGATTCTCGTACGGAAAATTCGGCATCAATGCCATCGGTGGTGTTGAGTACAAGTTCAATATTCCTTTGACTTTGCAGGGCGATTTCAGGCCGGGTTATGGTATGTTGTTCAACAAAAATGGAGCTGTTCATTATTTCGACTGGGCAGTGTGTGTTGGTGTAAGATATACGTTCCATTAAGAGGCATTGCACTTTCAGTGAATACAAGGGAAAATAAATTTTGAATTATTATAATTAATCAAACAAAATTAGTATTATGAAAAAGAATTTTTTGATTTTATTGGCATTTGTCTTTGGTTTGACATTGACAGTGAACGCTCAGGCACCATACCGTCATAGTATTGGCGCTACCCTGGGTACTATGGAAAGTTTTTCTTACAAAACATTCTTGACTGACAATTTGGCTTTAAGCGTGGATGCCGGGTTCAAGTGGACAACCAGTCCGGCAACAAGTGACGTATGGTATAACTCTGAGCATGAGGATTACCACGGCCATATCAGTCCGATGACTATTGAGGCGAACCCTAATTTCATGTATGAGGCCCATGTTGGATCAAAAGGTTTGCATTGGTTAGTTGGTGGAGGTCTCAGTTTGGGTTATTCTTGGTTTTTCAACCGCGGTTATGATTATGGTCTTCGATACACTACTTCGTATGGCAAATTTGGTATCAATGCTATTGGTGGTATTGAATACAAGTTTAGTATTCCTTTGACCTTGCAGGCAGATTTCAGACCTGGTTATGGCTTGTTGTTCAGAGAGCACGAGGCAGTCAGCTATTTTGACTGGGCAGTGTGTGTGGGTCTGAGATATACTCTCCATTAATCTCATATACCAAGGAACAAAAGGAAAACGCCTCGTCAACCGAGGCGTTTTCTTTTTGTCTTTTGAAAAGGCTAGGATGTTGATAGACTATTGTCAATCAACAATTTTCAATTCTTGCATCAGGTTTTGGGCGTTGGCCATCTTGTCGATGATAAACAGCAGGTAACGCATGTCCATGCAGATGGTGCGCTGTACTTCGTTTTCGAAGGAGATGTCGCCGCTCATGGCTTCCCAGTTGCCATCGAAAGCCAAGCCGATGAGGTTGCCTTGAGCATCGATAACTGGACTGCCGGAGTTGCCGCCGGTGATGTCGTTGGTGGTGATGAAATTGACCACCAAATCGCCATTTTCGTTGGCATAACGGCCGTAGTCATGGCTTTCCCACAGTTTGATGAGGTCTTGTGGCACGTCAAATTCCCAGTTGCCGGGTACGTACTTGGCCATTACACCGTCCAAAGTGGTGATGTAGTTATAGGTGACACCGTCTGCCGGCTTGCAGTCCTGCACGCTGCCGTAGGTGAGGCGCATGGTGAAGTTGGCGTCGGGATAGAAGTTGCGGTCTTTTTGCATTTCCATCAGACCCTCCATGTAGAGTCGGTCGGCACGGCTGCAGTTCACCTTTTCCGCTTCGTCACTTAAATTCCAGTACGATTGCAGAATGTCATACATCAATGCATAAATGGGGTCTTTTGAAAGGGGTTTCGGATTGTCGATCCAAGCGTATAATTTGTCGGCGTCCACAAAAATGGATTTGGCGAAAGCGTTATCCACAAATGCGGTGAAATCTCCACCTGTCTTGTCACCCACCTTTTTGATGGTGGCGGGAAGTTGTGAGGGGTTGACATCCTTGTAGAAAAGGTTCAACAAAGCGATGGTCACATCACGGTCCAATGCCTGGTCATAATCCTTGAAAAAGTCCTGGACAGAGCCTTTCATCCTTTTGACGTATGCTTTAATATCATCTTTCGAGACCGATTTGTCGCTGAAAGCATTGTTTACTGCTCTGAATCTCAGAGCGAAAGTCACGGCCTCACCACCGCGCCATCCGGCTTCACGGTGATAAATCAAAGCTTTGGTGTATTTGGACTGATGATCCCAATAGTTGTCCATTTCGTCGAAAATGCCTGCGTATTTCGCATTGCGGTTTTTGTCCTGGGCAGCCCATTGGCGGAAAGCTTTTTCCTGTTCCAAGCGTTTTTCATACACTTTGTTACGTTTCAGCTGTTTGACCTGACCGATGTAGTATTTCCAGTAGTTGCTTACGCTGGCCTGTTTGGAAGCGTATTGGATGAACACGGCGGGGTCGGCATCCATGTGTTTGCGATATTGCTCCAGCTTGGTGGTACGGCAATCCACAATGGCGGGACCTTCCAGGTCGATAACATTTTTTACTGATCCTGAGGCGGAATAGCGGTCGGTGGAGCCCGGATAACCCAAAATCATGGTGTAATCACCCGGTTGTACGCCTTTTAATGAAATAGGCAAGAAGTGTTTGGACTTCATGGGAACATTTTTCTTGCTGTATTCCGCTGGTGAGCCGTCGGGGGCGGTATAGACGCGGAAGATGCAGAAGTCGCCCTTGTGGCGCGGCCAGGTCCAGTTGTCGGTGTCGGCGCCGAATTTGCCAATACCCCAGGGCGGACAAGCCACCAAACGGACATCTTTATATACATTATACACAAATAGAATGTACTGGTTACCATGATAGAAAGGTATGATTTCCACTTTCACATCCTTGTCCCCCTTACGTTCTTTGGTCAGCTGTTTGCGGTTGGCATCGATTTTCTCCGCACGGGCCTCTTCTGACATGTTGTCGGTAACACCTTTCAACACCAGTTCCGTCACATCTTCAATAAAACTCAAAAACGATACAGTCAGACCTTCGTTGGGAAGCTCCTGGTCCTTGCTTCTGGCCCAGAAACCGTCCTTAAGATAGTCATGTTCCACAGAAGCGTGGGTTTGCACGTACGAAAGGCCGCAGTGGTGGTTGGTGAGCAGCAGCCCTTCGGGAGAAATAAGCTCGCCGGTGCAGCCGCCACCGAACTGTACGATAGCGTCTTTCAAGCTGGGCTGGTTGAAGCTGAAGATTTGTTCAGCGGTCAGCTTACAGCCGAGTCGTTGCATGTCGGCCAGGTTCTGACCGTTAATAGAGTAGGGCAGCCACATGCCTTCGTCGGCGCGGGCCCCAAAAACAAACATCATCGCTAAGATGATTAAACAGTTGATTTTCTTTATCATTATAGTATAAATTTGATGGTACAAAGATACAAATTTTCTATTTCAGTCGTTTTGCCTATATGCATCATTCTACAAATTTTTTCAAGAAGGGAATCTTTCTGATGAGTTTGGTGGTGTACAGGCTTAGCACAAATACTGCAATGGCAATCAACGGGATAGTGATGGCTTGATTGCATAAGTTACGGATGACAGCCCTGTTCAGCACTGTCAGCCAGAGGGCGTGGGTGAGATAAATGCCAAACAAATCTTGTCGGACGTATGCCACAAATTTTGCCGTTTTGCTTTCAATTTCAGGGGTGATTTCCTTTATGAAGACAAAAAGTGCGGCCGCCATCAAAACCACAAATATGCTCAAGGTATTAAGAAACATGTCATTACTATCGCCATCGTGAATGGAAAGAATAATATTGCCCGCAACAGTTAAAATAAATCCAATAATGCCCAGCAAGTATATGATTTTCAGTTGTTTGGTGCTAATGGATACTTTTGAAAGATAATAACCCAGCAGAAAATAACCCGTATGCCCCACAATGATGTTCATGTCAAAAAGAGGTGTGATTTGAGGGATTTCTATTACCATGAAAAAACTACCGGTAAGATAGACAATCCAGAGGACAAGGGCAAAGCGGAGAAGTTTTTCGTCGGCGGCAATTTTGCGGAGAAAAGGGATGAGCAAATAAATTCCCATGAGCATAGGAAGAAACCACAGGTGAAAGCGGGGCATGAGAAATTCGTAGCTGAAGGGGAGTCCGATGGCGTCTCCAAAGAGCAGACTGCAGGATGACATGATAACAGAATATACCAGCCACCAGAAAACGTATGCCAACAGTAATCTTGGAATTTTTCGGCTTAGAATGTCTTTGGTGGGAATGTCTTTTGCAGGGTTTAGGAAAAGGGCTCCGCTGATCATCACGAAAACGGGGACGGACCAGCGTACCAGACTGCCATTGAAGGCGGCAAGATACCAATCGAAGGAAATGAAGGCGGAGTAATACTCTCTGCAGGAGACATGGAGAAACACCACACCGAAGGTCGCCAAAATGCGGAGGATGTCCAAATATGCGATTCGTTGTGTTTCTTTTGGTATGTCAGGAGTCATTTTATTCTGTTTGTGATGTTGATCAGGATGCCGCACAACAAAACAAGGGTGTTGTAAAATGAGCCATTTCGGAAATCCTGATAATTTAGAATGCAAAAATACGACATTTCCTGAAAAAATGCTATCTTTGCCAATAAAAATAAAAAAACAGAAAAATGCTACAAATAGGAACCAAAGCCCCTTATTTTGAGGGTGCTGACGAAAATGGAAAGACCGTTTCACTGAAGGATTTTGCCGGAAAGAAATTAGTGCTTTATTTCTACCCCAAGGATAGTACACCGGGTTGCACCGCCGAGGCCTGCGACCTGCGAGACAACTACCATCGCTTCCTCGCCATGGGCTATGAGGTGTTGGGTGTAAGCAGAGACTCTGCCGCCTCACATCAGAAGTTTATTGCCAAATATGAGTTGCCTTTCCATCTTATCGCCGACACTGACCTCACCATCCTGAAAGCCTACGAGGCCTGGGGCGAGAAAAAGCTGTACGGCAAAGTGACTGAAGGCACGCTGCGTACCACCTACGTCATTGATGAGCAAGGCGTTATCATCGACGCCATCGGCAAGGTCGATACCAAAAACCACACAGCGCAGCTGTTGAAATAAAGACACGACACTTCGTCGGAAAAGTATAGATACACCTTGTTTTTATAGGGAATGTGGAGACGGGGTTGCTCCCCGTCTCTAAAATATTTCTGGCAATGTAGAGATGCGTCATGGCATGTCTCTACAGACTGTGTTAAACTATTCCTGCAAACTCTTTCAGTTTATCTTCGGTGAGGCGATAGATAGTCCAATCCTCCATGGGAACGGCGCCGATGCTTTTGTAAAAGTCGATGGAAGGCTGGTTCCAGTCGAGGCAAACCCATTCCATGCGGCCGCAGTGGCGCTCCAGTGCCAGCTTGGCCAAATGTTGCAGCAGGGCTTTTCCGTAGCCGAGGCCTCGCTTCTCTGGCAGCACGAAGAGATCTTCCAGATAAAGACCTTTTCGTCCCACAAAAGTGGAGAAGTTATGGAAATAGAGGGCGAAGCCGACGATTTTGCCATCTTCCTCCCCAAATACTACTTCCGCTTCGTGGCGCACGAAGAGAGCCTCGTGGAGACCTTCCTCGGTGGCCTCTACCTCGTGGGCAAGTTTTTCATACTCAGCCAGTTTCTTGATGTATTCCAGAACAGTGGCGGCCTCGTTCTCCCTCGCCGCCCGGATGGTGAATGTGGGCATGGTCATTTTTTTAGGTGATAAACTTTATTTCAGTTGCAAAGGTACATAAAAATCCGATATTAGTTTCCAGGCGAACTTATCGTAATGACAAAATCGGAGCGTGATAAGGTCTAAATCGGGCGAAGAGGAGGGAAAGTGCTTCCTTGTTCACAGCTTCTGCCCAGCCCGTCAACTCGTTTTGGATGCCGATGTTATTTGGGTTGATGTCAATGTTGGTCATCAGTACCAAAGTATCGTGGCAATACACCCAGAGTTCGCTCTCGACAGTGGCCATGTCCCCGCCGCTGATTTCAAACGAGAAATTACCCTTTAGTTGTCTCAGCATTTCCTCATCCGTGCAAACCAGCACACGCCGTGCGGGCATCCCTTTCGGGCGTTCGCTCCAATCATCAGAAGAGAGAATCAAAAACGCCTTGGCATCAGTTACATCGATGTCCTTAAGAGGGTTGGTTACTGTTTCACTTGTATGTACAGCAGGAAAAACAGTATTGGCGGAGTGACGCAGCACAATTGGGAACCCACCTATGCCTAGCCAATGCGCTATCACTCCGGCCAGGAAGATGAAATAGATTAAGAATTTGTACAGATTCTTTAACGGTGCGTTTGACATAACGTTTCATTTTTTAGCAAAAATAAAAAATATTTTGTACTTTTGCTGAAAAAACAGGGATATATGAAACGAATCATTCTTTCATGCTTAATATGTTGTATGGTGTTATGCGTTTTCGCTCAAAAGCCAAACAACACTGGTCGTTATACTGTCATTGTGCAAGAGGGATATCCCATTTCTTTGTCACAATACACGTACATGATAACTCCTGATTGTGATTTGTATTATAAAAGAGGTGTTTTTACATCTTCTCAAATATACCATACCAAAATCTCCGAAGAGCAATATTCCTCTATTTTTTCTGATGAAGAAATGCAGCGGCTTCAAAGTGTTTGTGCTAACGACAGCATTGTATATAGCAGATGTAATGGAGTGGATGATAGTCCCTATGCTATAATAACCATTTGCATTAACGGTTTCCAGATTAAGTACATTGGCCAATGCACTTTCCCGTCAGGTTTTGATAATTTGTTTACTTTCCTGCACGACAACGAACCGAAGTTTTCCCGTTTTACAGGAAAAATCACCCGGAAATCGTCAAAACGCTGGACGCAAGTTGAGGCGATGCCAGAGATGGAGTAAAAACAGTTCTGAATTTATGGCGCAAAAGAAGAAGAAACAGGGCGGGCAACAATTCCTATCCCCGGAACAATATCTGAAACAGAAGGCAAGAACTTTGGAAATCGGCAAGTGCTACATTTCCGAAGACATCGAAGAGTGCGGTGAGGGAGCTGTTTTCGTCACCAGACTCCATACCGGCGGGAAAGTCAGCATAGGATTCTATCTCGTGGACATCTACTGTTTGGGAGTAATAGACTCTGGCTATCGGTTGAGAATGGAAGAAGAGGAGGTTCAGGAGTTAGTGTTTTATCGTCATAAAATGCGTGAGTGCAGCTACGAAGAGGCCCACAACTGGATATACGGAGCCATTGCATTTGCGGAAGAAGGTGGGATAAAGCCAGACAAGAGTTTCCAACTGACACAATACATGCTGGAGGAAGATACCGATGACATCCCGCTTATCGAATACGAGTTCGGCAAAGACGGACAGCACTTTCTGGTGTGCCATACGGTGCAAGAGGCCAACCGTTACCTTCCGACACTGAAGGCAAATTTGGGAGGCGATGTGAAATTCGTCATTGAGGACGGGAAATACGACATGCCCGATATGGATGAGGAGACGATAATGGAACGGCTTGCCCATATTGAAGACAGCCCATTATTCAAAACGTATGGACCCAATACCGAGTACACCTACCAGCACCCGAAATATCCCGAAAAGCTTGAACTTACCACACCCGATTGGTTCTATGGAGAGTTGCATAGTCCCGAAAACAGCGTCTATCTGAAAGAAAATCTCATAAACCGCATTTTGCAGTTGCCGTATGACCTCGTGCGCGAAAATTTGGAGCGGATTATCCTATATCACATCGGGTTAACTTGCGAAGGCATTCCCGATGATTACGAAAAAGATGGATTCACAGGCATTATCGGCAATTCCGTTATGCTGCTGGGCGAGGTGGGCAACGCGGACAGCAGTCTTGACGTGGTGCTTGAGCTGCTGCGCCAAGACAGCGACTTTTACGTGAATCATTTCGGCGATGCAGGAAATCAATACTTCACCCCAACGATTTACTTGCTGGGGCAGAACAGGTTGAACAAATTGATGAACTTTGTGAAAGAGGAAGGGCTTGACACGTTCTCCAAATATCGTGTGTTCCCAGCTGTCACCCAAATCGCGCTGCACCAGCCAAGTCGTCGTGACACGATTATCGAATGGTACCGGGAGGTAATCCGTTTCGCCACCAAGAAACTGCCAGACACGCAATGGTTTGACAACGTTCTTGCAGGCATGATTCTTCATGATGTGATTGATTTGCAGGCCAGTGAGCTGTTGCCCGACATTAAGAAGATGTTCGACACGGGGTTGGTTAACCTCGGGTCTTGCGGTGATTATGACGAAGTGTGCCGTTTCATTGTTGACCCGCGCCACGCCGGTCGGCCTGAAGAATGCATTCTCGACATTTACGAGCGTTTCGCCGACATGAAGAGGACGTGGGGGAAGTAGAGACGTGCCATGGCGCGTCTCTACGGGGTTGCGTACGCATCTACTAATGTTTGAGGTCTGGATGCAGGGCGTAGTATTGTGCTTCGCCCAACGCATCCGCCTCGTCAACCTTGCTGTGATATTGTGGCGGGACAAGATGCTTCTTTGATTGTGCTTTTGACATAGTGTAAGTTTATATTCTTACAATTGTTTATTGGTATTATCGTATCAATAATACTCCCTGATATACATATACGCCTTCTGGAACAACGCCTTCTCCTTGTGTAACTTATACTTCAACAGCGTTTTGCGCAAGGCTTTCTGCACCTCGCGTTCGCCAGCGTTGGTGGTCTGCCAGCCGGGGAAACGCACCACTTTCACGATGCTGTCAATGCCGGCTACGATGCGGTCAACGACGGCGGGCGTGTCTTCTGTCCGTAACTCCAAGAACAGCTCGGTTAAGGCTTCCTTGCCAGTCTTGCGGACTTCCACTTCGGCTTCCTGCTTTTCGGCTTGCAAGGTTTCGCGGGCAATCTGGCATAGCTCCTTGATAAACTCGATGCTCGAAATCAAGCCTTGCTCGGCTTTGTCACGTAATGCCTCCAAACGTTTGCTCAATTCGATAAACTTGGGCTTGTCGGCATGTTTCTTGAAACGCTTGATGAGTTCTCGCTCCATCTTCTTGGCGGCTTTCATATCCTTGTTGCCCATCAATGCCGAAACCATGGTCTCATCCAGAATCACCTCTTCCATATCGGTGTGGATGCCTGATACGTGGATGTTCTCGTACATGATTTTCTTGGTCTGTGCGCCCAACGAGAGCCAAATCAGCTTGCCCAAAGCATCTGGACCGGAAGGTTTGACGGACTGATACACATTCGACAGCCATTTGTAATCCGCACGATAGGGTTCCAAGGCGGGGTCGGGGGAAAGGGATTCCCAGATGTTGGACAAGCGGCGATAGTCGGCGGCAAAAGCATCGCGTTTTTCGTTGGTGTTGATGGCTTCCTGCACGGCCTGCAGCCCGTCGAAGCCGTCAACGGTGCGGTCAACGCCATCGAAGTGTGACAGGGCGTCAGCCATAGCTTGCGGCAGCTCGCCAATCAAATCATTGAGGTTGGTGATGACTTTCTTCATCACATCCTCGTCGAACTCCAAAGCCTTGGCGGCATCGTCGAACACGCCGAAGTAATCCACTATGCGACCGAAGGTCTTGTTGGGGAACTTGCGGTTGGTGCGGCAGATGGCTTGCAGCAAGGTGTGGTCTTTCAGCGACTTGTCCAAATACATGGTCTGCAGGATGGGCGAGTCGAAGCCTGTGAGCAGCTTGGCAGTGACAATCAAGAACTTGAGTTCTGAATCGGATTTGTTGAATTTCTCAATCACCTTTTCCTGCTCGTCTTTGGTGAGGCTGTAGAGCCGTTTCAGCTCGTCCTCGCCTTTGCCCGAAGTGGAGATGACCACTGCCGAGGCGGAATCGGGGAAGTAATTGTTCAGCTCCATCTTGTAGAGATGGCAGGCCTCGCGGTCGGGCGTGACAATCATCGCCTTGAAACCTTGCGGCTCCACCTTGTTGCGGTAATGCTCGGCAATATCTTTGCAGACAATCTGGATGCGTTCGGGCGATTTCAAAAACTCCAGCATCTTGGCGGCCTTGCTGCTCAAGGTGATTTTGGCATCCTCGCCCAACTCGTTGGAGAGGCGCTCAAACTCCTCGTCCACGGCATCGCGGTCGATGTGGATGTCGAGCAGGCACGGCTCGAAGTGCAAGGGCAGGATGGTATTGTCGTGCAAAGCGTCTTCAAACGAGTAACGGCTCATGTAACCGCCTTGGTCTTCCAATGCGCCGAAGGTCCAGAAGGTGTTGTGCTCCGACTTGTTGATGGGTGTTCCCGTGAGGCCGAAGAAGAAGGCGTTGGGCAAGGCGGCGCGCATACGCTGACCGAGGTCGCCCTCCTGCGTGCGGTGGGCTTCATCGACCATCACGATGATGTTGTCGCGGCGGTTGATGTTGGGCTTGGCGTCCTTGAACTTGAAGATGGTGGTGATGATGATATAGCGGGCGTCGTTCTCCAAAAACTTGTTCAGTGTGTCGATATCCTCGGTGGGCATCACGTTGGGTGCCTCCTTGAAGACATTCTGCGTCTGCGAATCCAAGTTGATGCGATCGACCATGGAATCCTCGGTTGTCCAAGCAACTTGATAGTAGGATGTGTAATCTTCGTGGTCAGCCACTACAAAGTCCACTTCAAGGTTGTCTCTTTTGCCAATGAATACTTCCTTGTTTCGTCTGACCAATTCCAAATATACCATATTCTCCAACCAATGGGAACGGTCTTTCAACATCGCTTTTTTCAGTCGAACCTTGGCAAAGATTGGATCGACAACATAATATTTGTTCAGTGTTTGCAACAATCCCTTTCCCTTTATCTCAAAACGCGGTACCTTGTATACCAAATAAGCTTCGCAAAGTGCATCCAAATATTTGGCAACGGTCTGCTTGTCCACAACCGTACCGTGTGACCTCAATGTGTCGGATATAGAACGTGGAGACACATACGATCCAACAGAATCGAGGATAAAGTCGAGGATTTTGTTGAAGTCATGTTTATTGGTGATGTTCAGCCGTTGGAAAATGTCTTTCTCAACAATAGTTCTCAATATGCTATCAGCAAAGAGGTCGGCCTGCTTTTCGCTAACCATCAACTGTTTGTGGTATTCGGGGATGCCTCCGAAATGCAGAAAATTCGCCAAAGTTTCCATTTTTGACAAGTTTGGCGATTTTGATAAGATAAAATTATGGTATTCAGAGAATTGCAATGGTAGAAGGTTGATTTCCACGTAACGACCTGTGAGCAGAGTTGCTAATTCACCCGAAAGCAGATACGCATTGGAACCAGTGATGTAAACATCCACATTGGGTTTGATATAGAGGCTATCGACAAGACGTTGAAAGTCCTTGATGTTTTGGATTTAATCTAAGAAGATGTAATTGGGTTTGTCAGCAACCAGACGATCCTTGATGTAAGAGTGTATCTGGTAGATATCCCCAATGGCCAGCGTATCCAAGTCTTCAAAATTGAGGATTTGGATCTGTTCCTCTTGAACGCCACCGCGAATCAATTCATCAGCAAACATCATCAGCAAAGTCGATTTTCCGCACCGCCGAACTCCTGATATGACTTTGATGATGTTTTGATCTTTCAAGTCACGGAGTTGCTGCATGTATTGCTTGCGTTCGATAAGTATCTGCTGTTGCTTGTCCATATTCCATTCGTTTTTATCTATGACTAGTTCGTTCATTGCTTCTTGCTTTTAGCGTTCTTCTTCACCAACTTGGCAGTCTCCTTTACGGTTTCCAAATAGGCCTCTTCCACAGGCGAGAGGGTGTTGCTTTGATATTTGCGGTATTCGGTTGTGGCTTTCTCCAAGGCTTGTGCATGGCTTACAGAGCCTGCACCTTCGAGCAACGGTCGGTTGCCGGAAGTGAGCACCGAATCCAACTGGTGTATATAGTCGCTCATGTACATGGGCTTGTGCTCCAACGCATTGATTTCGGCCAAATCGAAATAACCCGAAACGAGGTTGTTCAAAATCTTCAATTCGTTTTCGCTCAGATAGTTTTTGGCAATGCCAATGTCTTTCAACGCAGGCAGCTCACCCGAAAAGGTGGTCAGTCCCATAAAAGGCTTGTCGGCATCGGCGCGCTCGTAGATGACTTCGGCTGCGGTATGTCCGTGTGCTGCATAATGCAGTTTGTTCTGCACCATCTTGAAGAACATGATGGATTCATCACTCTTGGGATCATAATCCACACTGGTGGCGTATAGGTCAAGTACTTGGCGATACAACACTTTTTCCGATGAACGGATGTCGCGGATGCGGTCAAGCAGTTCTTTCCAATAATTACCGCCGCCGTTGCCTTTCAGCCGCTCGTCATCCATCGCAAACCCTTTAATCATATACTCCTTCAACCGCTGCGTAGCCCAAATGCGAAAACGGGTGGCAATAGCCGATTTAATGCGGTAGCCAAGCGAAATAATCATATCGAGATTGTAAAAAGGCTGCTCCCTGCTCACCTCTCTGTTCCCTTCCAACCGAACCTGTCGTAAATTCCGACAAGTTGCCTCAGCGCTTAGTTCACCTTCTTCGTAAATGTGTTTGATGTGTTCTACCACATTGGATCTAGAACTTTGGTATAGCTCTGCCATCTGCTGTTGGTTAAGCCAAACCGTTTCATTGTCCAATTTCACATTGATCTTCGTCAAACCGTCTTCGGTCTGATAGATGATGATGTCGCCGGTGTTTTGTTTATTTGTGTCCATGAGTGATTTTTTGTCAAATAATAATCTCACATTGTGTCTTTTCACGCGTCTCAAAAACTTAAAATGTCTGGCCGAAGCAGGAAATCCAGCAGGCCCATGCGCACAAAACCGTCATTGTCGTGATAGGGTACAATGTCCTCTTCTTCGATGATGATCTTCTTAAACGAGTCCGGTATGAGTTTCAACGAGCTTTTCTCTTGCTTGATTTTCTCTTCATCATACATTTTGTAAGCAGACTGTATATAATAGCGCTGGCTCCCTTGGTTGGCAACAAAATCCACTTCCAGTTTCTTCCGCACTTGACGGCCAGCCGTGTCAATCTCACGGGTTTCCACCCTGCCCACATCCACCATAAAGCCTCGTCGCCGCAATTCTGCATAAATCACATTCTCCATGCTGTGGTTTTCTTCTATCTGCCTGAAATCCAATATGCTGTTCCGTAGTCCTATGTCACTGAAATAGTATTTTGTCTCCGTTCCAATGTATTTCCTTCCTTTTACATCGTAGCGCAGCGCGGGATGAATAAGGAATGACTCTTGCAAATAAAGGAGGTATCTCGAAACAGTGTCGTCCGTTATTTTCTGGTGCAGCACGCTGTCAAAGGTCTTGGATATTTTCAGCGGATTACATGGGGCTCCGATGATAGATGCCAAAATGCGAATGAGGTCGGTCAGGCCCTTGTCGTTGGGCAATTTGTTCCGTTCAACAAGATCTCTGACATACACGGTGTGCAACAGGTTGGTCAGGTAGTCTGTTTTTTGCTGTCGGGTTTTGAAAGAGGCCAGTTGGGGCAATCCGCCAAATTCGATATACTCTTTCCACGCTTCACGCTCGCTGCCCTGATGGTTTTCCATGAATTCGGAAAAGGAAAGTGGCCAAACATGGATTTCCTGCGACCTGCCGCGGAATTCCGTGGCAATATCGGTGGAAAGGAAACGTGAATTGCTTCCCGTTACATAGATGTCGCAGTTTGGCTTGTGAAGCAGGCTGAGCAGTACACTTACAAAATCGTCCATCATCTGCACCTCATCAATCAAGATGTAATTGCGTTCACCATTACGAATGCGGGATTTTACGTATGAGAGGAATACATCGGGATTCAGAAACTCTGCATACTCCCTGTCATCGAGAGCGATGTCTATAATTTGGCTCTCATCTATACCGTGATCCAAGAGATGCTTGTGAAACAATTCTGAAAGCAGCACCGATTTCCCTGCACGGCGAATACCGGTAATGACCTTCACAAGACCGTTTCCTTCACTGTCTTCCAGCTGTTTCAAATAATTCTTTCGTGTATACATTGCTTTAGATGTTTTTGGCATTTATGCCATTTTTTTCGATTGCAAAGATACAAATTATTGGCAAAAGCACAAATGAATTGTCGAGAATTTTAAATCTAATCATCTAATATCCTGTTAATTCCTTCATATAATTCTACACGATTCTCCTGCCATTCTTCCATCAACTCCCCGAAAGATTGTTTCGGCGCATCATCTTTCACTTCCAAGCGCGACACATATTGCGATATGTTGAGCGTGGCACCGTTCTCCAGAATTTGTTCGTTGCTCACCACTTTGGCAAAACCGAGGATGTCCTTGTACTCTTTGTATGCCTTGAAAATCTTATCGATATGCTTCTCTTCGAGCATACTGATGGTTTTGTCGCGCCTTACTTCGTCCACAGCGTTGATAAAGAGAATCTTGCCGCGACGGTTGGCTGGCTTCTGCATACGGCAAAGCGGCAGAGAAGCTCATCGGACAATTTATCTTTGTTGGTCCAAGCCGCATCGCCGAAAATATTGGCCAAATATTTTGGATTGGCTTGCTCGATTTGCGAGAATGCCCCTTTGATGGCACTGCCCACATTGGAGGTTGTGGTCCGAACATCGTTCCAATGGCAACCCTTTGGAATGATGAAGCGGTGCATTTCGGCGCCTGATGCATATTCATGGTCACCATCGCTTTCCGAAAGGGCTTCGTTGTATTCCTCGTCATAAACATCCGAAATCCTTTTGAAAAACAATAGCGGAAAGATATACACCTTGAAATCTGCCGCATCTACTGGACCCTTTAGAATTCAAGCGGCCTTTGAAAGGTATTGTTCTAATTGCGATAAAGTTAGCATAAGTATATTTCAACCCCGCAAAATTACAAAATAATCCAATATGAAAAAACCGGGCGCGACCGCGATGGGTTAACGCCCGGTTTGGGGGTGTGTAGGGGCGAATAATTATTCGCCCCTACGGGTCAACGGATGATATTATTTTCCGTCATTTAATTTCTTGTAACCCTCATATCTCAGTTTCGCGAATTGCTCGGTCTTGGCGAAGAGTTCCTTGGCTTCTTCGGGGAAGGTCTTCAGCAAGCTGTTGTAACGAACCTCGCCCATGATGAAGTTCTGGAATTCTGCCCAGTTGGGTTCCTTGCTGTCCAAGTGGAAACCGTTCTGGCCGGCC
>JAFXSR010000079.1 GCA_017525505.1 Bacteroidales bacterium | reverse complement strand
TATCTTGTTTTTCTGTTTGCCATTTTTAACGGTTGCGCAGAATAATGGAAACAGGGACAATCCTTATTGGACTGAGATAGTGACCGAGCAGCCCGAAGGATATACCGTGTTGGAAAACGGCGATGTTGAAATCTCATCTGCGGAAGGGCTGGCTTGGCTTATTTCCGTGGTGAATGGGCTGAATGGATGTGGAGCAGATGATTTTGAAGGACGAAAAGTGGATTTGTTGAGAGACGTTGACCTTTCAGGAGCAGACTGGGTTCCCATAGGCGATATATTCTCTGATTCCACTCTTGTATTCAAAGGAATGTTTGATGGCAAAGGACATACTATCAAGAATCTGTCCGTCGGAGATAGATATGGGCATTATTTGGGTTTATTCGGCTACCTAAACCATGCTGAAATTCACAACCTGTATCTTTACCAAGGTGGGGTTACGGGCGAATGGTACTGCGGCGGCATTGCTGGGTGGAGCGACAACGGTTCTCTTGTTGAGAATTGCGTTGTCAATCTTGAAGTTGGAGGATGGTTCTATATGGGTGGCGTAATAGGATACAACAAGAACTCCTCGATAAGAAACTGCTGTTATGTTTGTTTCAAATTTCAGCCCGTGGACACTTTTGGTGGCGGAATTGCAGGCCGAAACGAGGCCGAAGGGCAAGATGCTGTAATTGAAAACTGCTATTATGAATCTCAAATTTTGGGGTCTTTAAACACCTGTTGGGCTGGAGGCATTGTTGGATACAATATTGCAAGTGGTGGCACCGCTATAGTGAAGAATTGCTATGCTGCCTTACATGGACGGGATTGGTATGAGGAAGGTGGTATTGTAGGATGGAATCTAAACGGTACGGTCACGAACAGTTATTATTGCGTAATTTACAACTACATTAGCGATGTGCCAGTTATTGGATACGGTGACATGAACTACTCGGATTGCTCTTTTTTTGATTATCAAGAGGGCGTGGCATCGGTGCTTGAGCATCCTGTTTCGGTTGGAGAATACCAGACCGACAACCTTCTTGATGCGTTAAACCTGTGGCGGACAATTCAAAGCCCGACAATATGGTATCAGGAATGGTGCGAAAGAGAGTCTCTACCGTTTTTCTGCGACCAATTGGATGAAACAGAAGAACAAATGATTCAGTTGGATGGCATAACGGTTTCTCCCAACCCCTCAAGTGGACTTGTTCAAATCAATGGCATTGATGTAGCTGAAGTGACGGTCTACAACATATTAGGCCAAATAGTGAAGACCGAGCGAAGCACCAACGAAATCGATTTGGAAGGCTTGCCGCAAGGGATTTACACTTTGCGCATTGCGGATGAGCGCGGTTTCGTTGTGACAAAGAAGGTAATAAAAAAGTAAGTTGTTTTTGTCGTAAAAACTGAAAATTAACTATAAATCTATACATTATGAAAAAACACATCTTTATTATTTTGCTTTTCTGCTTGCCGTTTATGGCGGTTGGGCAGGATAAGGATTTCCTGCGTGAGTATCCGCTGCCGAATTGGACCGACACCATCATGTCGCAACCGGAAGGCTATGTGGCGGACGCCGAAGGCAATGTGGAAATATCCTCTTCAGATGGCTTGGTCTGGCTCATCTCCACCGTGAATGGATTGAATGGTTGTGAGCCTGATGATTTCAATGGCCGTACTGTGAGTTTGGCAAACGACATCGATTTTGGGGAGACAGGTTTGAACTATTGCTTCAGCCCTATCGGTACACGTGAGACACCGTTTTTGGGAACCTTTGACGGCAATGGCTACAGGATTATGCACCTTTGGCAGGTTTACTCTCGATATGTCCCTGATTATCATTACTATTTCGATATGGGCTTTTTCGGATATATCCGTCATGCTGTGGTGAGGAACGTTACCATTGATCCGACAAGCGGGATAGGTTCATCAGCTAACGATGTCGATTATTATAGAGGAGGCGTGGTGGGCTTTGCTGACTCCCTTTCCATCGTGGAGAACTGCCATATTAGTAATTCCATAGGTATTCATAGTTACGGTGGTGGGGTAATTGGCATGAACCGCAATTCAACCGTAAGGAATTGCTCTTGTGGTGGGCCTAATAATAGTTTAGGTTCTCCAGAGGAAGCTGGGGGAGTGGTGGCATTCAACCGTTCCGAGGCTGGCTATGCCGATGCTATTGTAGAGAACTGCTATTTTTATGGAAGAGTTGACCCGTCATACAGTACATGGTATCTTGGTGGTCTTGTGTGTTACAATGAAACTGTAACCAACGACAATGGCAAGCGAGCCATTGTGAGGAACTGCCATAGCACTCCGACAAGTGATTTTTGGGCTTGCAAAGAAGATGGTGTCTTTGCAGCGGCCAATTCTGAAAGAAGTTGCTTCAGCAACTGTTACACCGATTTTACAAAAATAGACCCACACTACCTGTCCATGGTCGGCCTTAACAATGGGGAGTTGGATGACTGTTATTCCTATACTAACATTAACGGCGTGGGCACATTGTCCAATCCCGTCACCGTCAACGGTGTGACCACTGACAACCTGCTTGATGCACTCAACCTTTGGATAGCCAACCAGGAACATCCTGAGCTTTATAGAACTTGGACGATAATCAACGACAGCATACCTGTGTTTGGGGATTATTATGTTGGTGTCCCTGAAAACGAGGCAGATAATGGCAATATATTGCTCTATCCTAATCCCACAAGCGACATTGTATGCATCCTTGGCCCAGAAAATGCTGAAGTCCAAATTTATAATGTTATGGGCCAGTTGGTAAAGATTAAGCAAATGGTCAACGAAATCAACTTGGAAGGCTTGCCGCAAGGGATTTACACTTTGCGCATTGCCGATGAGCGCGGTTTCGCCGTGACAAGGAAAGTAATAAAAAAGTAAGTTGTTTTTGCCGTAAAAGCTGAAAATTAACCTATAAATTTATGCATTATGAAAAAACTCATACTCTTTATCTTGTTTTTCTGTTTGCCATTTTTAACGGTTGCGCAGAATAATGGAAACAGGGACAATCCTTATTGGACTGAGATAGTGACCGAGCAGCCCGAAGGATATACCGTGTTGGAAAACGGCGATGTTGAAAT
>JAFXSR010000078.1 GCA_017525505.1 Bacteroidales bacterium | reverse complement strand
CCGACCGAAAACATGGATGACGCGCTGCCGTTGCTCTACCAAAGCGGGTACATCACCATCAAAGACTATGACAGAGAGACGGATTTCTATATCTTGTCCATACCAAACAAGGAAGTCCGCACCGGTTTCGTTGAGAACATGATTCCTCTTTACACAGGAATTAACAAAAACAACACGGCGGGTTTTGCCATGCGATTTTGGCGAGCACTCAAGAATGACAACATTGTCGCCGCCATGCAGGAGATGAAAGCGTTTCTTGCGGGCATCCCATACGTGGAGGGTTTCAAGGAAAAGCTGAAGGAGGTGAAAAACTACGAGGGTTTCTATGAATATACCTTCTGGCTGATATTCAACATGCTCAACGTGTATGCCCGCACGCAGGTCAAGTGCGCTAATGGCCGCATTGACTTCGTGGTGCAGATGCCCGACAACACCTACTTCTTCGAGCTGAAGGTGAACGGCACGGCGCAGGAGGCTTTGGACCAGATTAACAGCAAAGGCTATTTTCTGCCTTACGAGACCGAAGGCCGCACTACCGTCAAAGTCGGTGTACAGTTCGACAGGGAGACGATGACCGTGGGCGAGTATTTGGTTGGTTAGGGGGCAACAAAGTTTAAGTGATAAAGTTGGGATAATTTACTTCTTGAAATTTACAATGCTATTTCCCCGGGGCGTTGTCCTGGACTGACTGCTTGCATTCGTTGGGTGAATCAGACCACCAAATTACCAATATCAGGCCTGCTCCGCAGAATTCTTACGGTTGTAATACATGGCAGATGGAAATCGCGGGAATATAAAATTGAAAATCATAGGAATTTTTTTGTATCTTAGCAGTGTTAATTCAAAAATACAAAGATAAGTATTATTCAAGACTTATTGAAAATGAGATAGAAAGGGCATTAAAAACATCAGGTGCCATATTGGTGGCTGGTCCTAAGTTCTGCGGGAAAACAACGACAAGTATGCTTTATCAGAAGAGTTTCGTGAAACTGAACATGAAACAGGCCATCACAATGGCCAGAATGAACCTGAAAGGAGTTCTGGCAGGTGACAAGCCGAGGCTGATTGATGAATGGCAGAAGGCACTGGATATTTGGAACCAAGTCAAAGACGACTTGGCATGGCCGTGCGCGACCTGAGAGTTTATGCAGGCACAATGGGAGGGGAAGTGCGTCATTACCGTTACAATGCAGGTCTTGAATGCGATGCTGGGTGCATGGGGAATGCCGGCATGCGGTGCTGATGCGGTGTGGAAGGCCAGCCAAAACAACGGTTAACAACGTGCGATGTTGATGCGTGCGCAGGCCATGCCGACGTTTGAGGGGAGCGGGCTTGTGCGGCTGCACTTACCGTCGGCTTGATCTTTTGCACACTTTCCCATCAAGTGAATGTGTGAGAGAAAAAAGTTGGCTTGATTTTTTTGGATATTTTTTTATCAAGAAAAAAGTATCGGAAAAAAATCATGCGTTAGCTGTGATCGCAAGTCAGATTTTACGACTGTACACCAGCTTCTCTAACTGTTCCAATGCCTCCGCGATAGGAATGATTTCTGAAACGCGTTCCTTGCCTTTATATACCGCGGCGAGGCCGTTGGTGGCCCCCACAATGCCGTAGTCGGCATCGGCCATCTCGCCGGGACCGTTCACAATACAGCCCATCACGGCAAGCTTCAGTCCGGGATAGTGGGCGAAGCGCTCCTTGACCTGTGCCAACACTGACTCGATGTCGTATTGCGTGCGCCCGCACGAGGGACAGGAGATGAACTCGGTTTTGCTCATTTTCAGGCGGCAGGCCTGCAGGATGGTGTCGGCTAAATTTGTGTTTTCTTCTGTGCTGAAATTAGGATTTTTTAAGAGGATGTCCGCTATTTTTTGATGATAATTGAGATAGCCACTGATGGCTGCCGCTGCGGCAATCCATAAGTCAGGGTCCTTTTCGTCGCTGGAATATACCAGTGTTTGTTTTTCGATGGTATAGTCATCCTCTTTGATTCTCCCAATGGCTTCAATCAGCTTGTGGGCGAAAGGTGTCTCGTTTTCAGGCTTTTCTGTCAGCGACACTCGGATGGTGTTGCCGATGCCCATCTTCAGCAAGGCTCCGATGCCGGCAGCGGATTTCACACGTCCTTCCAAGCCGTTTCCCGCTTCCGTGACACCCAGGTGGATGGGGTAGAGTGTGTCCCTTTCGCTCAGCATCTTGTGCAGGTCGAGGGTGGCGGCCATCATGGTGTTGACATTGCTGGCTTTCATCGAGAATACCATGTTGCGGAAGTCGTTCTTCTCGCAGATGTCCAACCATTCAATGGCAGACATGGCCATGGCGTGGGGCGTGTTGCCGTAGCGACTGACAATGCGGTCGGCCAGCGAGCCGTGGTTGATGCCGATGCGCAGTGCCGTGCCATGGGCTTTGCAGGTCTCAAACAGCGGTTTTGCCTTGGCTTCCATGGCGTCTAACGAGGCCTGGTATTCTTCCTCGCTCAGATCCAAGGTCTTGAAATTGCGTTTGTCCACATAATTGCCCGGGTTGACACGCACTTTCTCCACAATGGCTGCGGCGGCTTCCGCCACTTTGGGATTGAAATGCACATCCGCAATCAGCGGTGTCTCAATGCCTTCTGCCCGAAGTTGTTCCTTGATTTGTCGGAGGGATTCTACTTCCTTCATCGAGGGCACCGTGATACGCACCATCTCGGCACCAGCGGCAATCATGCGTTTGCATTGGGCAACGGTGGCTTCTACATCCGCCGTGTTGGTGTTGGTCATTGATTGTACTATCACGGGCTGTCCTTCGCCCAGGGTGATTTTGCCGATGTGAACTTGTTGGAATTTCATGGTTTACAATTTTTTAGAGGCCAGATAGCTGAGCTTGTACAAATCTATCAGGAGCATGCATGGTTTCTGGCTCAAATGTTGTTGCATCTTTTCCGCTCTTTGCTTATAAAGTCGTGCCAAAAGTGTGGCAATCCCTGTTTTTTTGCATTGCTGATAGGTGCTCAGTAATCTGTTTTCTTTCAGAAAAGAATGATTAATATTCTGATTACCAGAAATATATATTAAATTGTCAATGGAAAGTCTTATCTTTTTCAGATATTCCTCATTGCTATCTAATCCTTCGTGATACAGAGGATTGTCGATATGCAAGTATGGAATTCGCTTCTGCTGCAATTGATAACCGAAAAGTGTGTCTTCGTGGCCGTAAGTGGTCAGATTCTCGTCAAATTGGATTTCTTCAAAAACAGCCTTGCTGATGATGACATTGAAAGGGGTGAAATGGTGATAGGGTCTTTTGTTACGTTGCCCTGCGCTTTCCTCTTCGCGTCGCTTGCCGTAATACCATCTCAGAAAATATTGTTTATCAGGCTTTTCATTCCTATAGGCTATGCCTCCATTAATCACAAAAGTTTGTTGTTGACGCATCTTTTCGATGGCATCCATATATTTCTTAATGTAATCCTGATTACCGACCATCGCGTCGCAGTCGATGAATAGCAAATAGGGATATTGTGCTTTCTTCGCCAAGAGGTTTCGGATTTTGGCGCGACCGGTATTTTTTTGATTCTGAATATATTGTACCTTGTCTAATTGAGACAAACCGGCATTTTTTTCTCTGATATCCAAGTCGGTGGAGCAGTCGTCTGCCAGAATCATCTCATAAGAAATACCAGCTTGTGCCAATTGACGGTCAAGCTCGGTGACTAAAGGGTTGACATTGTGGTTGAAGATGGGTATCAGGACAGAGAGCATATTACAGGACTGAGTCAATCAGTTTTCCGTTTTCGATGCAGATTGTTCTGGAGGCGAACTTGTCGATCATGTTGAAATTGTGGGTGGCCATCAGAACGGTGGTGCCGCTGTTTTTGTTGATGTCGTGGAAAATCTTGAAGATTTCCTCGGAGGTGATGGGGTCGAGGTTGCCGGTGGGCTCGTCAGCCAGCAGAATGTCGGGTTTGTTGAGCAGGGCGCGGGCGATGCAAACACGCTGCTGTTCACCGCCTGACAGCTGGTGGGGGTAGCGGAAGTCCTTGGTAGCCAAGCCGACCAGATCCAGCACTTCCTGGCAGCGGTCGCCCATGGCCACTTTGTCTTTCCAGCGGGTGGCGCGCAACACGTACATCAGGTTTTCCTGCACGGTCATGTCCGACAACAGCTGATAGTCCTGGAACACCACACCCAGACTCTTGCGTAGTTTGGGTATGTCTCTTCTTTTCAGTTTCAGCAGGTTGAAGCCGTTGATATAGGCCTCTTCACCTTCGGAGGGTACTTCGGCAATCAGGGTCTTCAGAATGGAGGACTTGCCGCTGCCGGTTTTGCCAATCAGATAGACGAACTCACCTTTCCGGACACTCATACTTACCTGCGGTAACACCAGGATGTTGCGTTGGTAAATGTTGATGTTCTTCAGCGAAATAATGGGTGTCTCTTCTTGGGGAGCTTGCTGAACTTCCTGTATATTGTCGTTTTGATCCATAACTTGAATAAATCAATATGAATAATTTATGCGTCGATGTTGGCGTATTTGGCGTTTTGTTCGATGAACTCGCGGCGCGGGGGCACCTCGTCACCCATCAGCATGGCAAACACGCGGTCGGCATCGGCGGCATTCTCGATGGTCACCTGGCGCAAAGTACGGCGGTGCGGGTCCATGGTGGTGCTCCACAGCTGCTCTTCGTTCATCTCACCCAAACCTTTGTAGCGCTGCACGTGCAGGCCGGCTTCGTTGGCGCCGTTGTTGGTCATTTCGGCCACCAGTGCCACACGTTCCTCGTCGGACCAGGCATACTGCTCGTTGGTGCCTTTCTTGACCAGATAGAGCGGGGGAGTGGCGATATAAACGTGGCCCTCCTCAATCAGTTCCTTCATGTGGCGGAAGAAGAAGGTCAGAATCAGTGTGGCAATGTGGCTACCATCCACATCAGCATCGGTCATGATGATGACCTTGTGATAACGCAACTTGGAGATATTCAGTGCTTTGCTGTCTTCTTCTGTGCCGATAGTCACACCCAAAGCGGTGTAGATATTCTTGATTTCCTCGCTTTCCAGCACGCGGTGCTGCATGGCTTTCTCTACGTTCAGAATTTTACCTCTCAATGGCAAAATGGCCTGGTGCTTGCTGTCACGGCCCTGCTTGGCGGTGCCGCCTGCGGAGTCACCCTCGACGAGGAACAACTCGCATTCCTCAGCGTTCTTGGAGGAGCAGTCTGACAGCTTGCCGGGAAGTCCGCCGCCGCTGAACACGCTCTTGCGCTGCACCATCTCACGGGCTTTGCGGGCAGCCTGACGGGCGGTGGCGGCCAAGATCACCTTATCGACAATCTCCTTGGCATCCTTCGGATTCTCTTCGAGATAATAAGTCAGCATTTTGCCCACAATACGGTCCACAATACCCTTCACCTCGTCGTTGCCCAGCTTGGTCTTAGTCTGTCCTTCGAACTGAGGCTCAGCTACTTTTACTGAAATGATGGCAGTCAAACCTTCGCGGAAGTCGTCACCGGTAATTTCGATTTTCTGCTTGGCCAGCTTCTCCAGCATCTTGCTGTCATCGGCATATTTTTTCAGAGTACGGGTCAATGCGCTTCTGAAACCGGTAAGATGGGTGCCACCTTCAATGGTATTAATATTGTTGACGTATGAATGGATATTCTCGGTGAAAGAGGTGTTGTACTGCATCACAATCTCTACGGGAACGCCGGTTTCGGCACCGTCATCCTCCATGTACATGGGATGTTCCATGATTTTCTCACGGCCACCGTCCAGGTATTTGATGAAGTCTTTCAGACCTTCTTTGGAATAGAAAGTCTCACTCAGGGGCTGACCATTGTCGTCTTTGACACGTAAGTCGGTAATAGTCAGAGTGATTCCCTTGTTCAGGAAGGCCAACTCCTTCATACGGGTAGCCAAGGTCTGGTAGTGGTACTCGTGCATGATGAAGATGCTGTCGTCGGGTTTGAACCAGATCAGGGTGCCGCGGCGGTCGGACTTGCCCACTTCCTTTACAGGATACAGCGGATGACCATATTCATATTCCTGCATGTAATGGATGCCGTTTCTGAACACTTCGGCGCGCAGCTGTTTGGACAGGGCGTTGACGCAGGAGACACCCACACCGTGCAAACCGCCGGAAACCTTGTAGGAGTCCTTGTTGAATTTACCGCCGGCATGCAGTACCGTCAAAACGACTTCCAGCGCCGATTTCTGCTCCTTCTCGTGCCAGTCGGTGGGGATGCCACGGCCGTTGTCCAATACTGAAATGGAGTTATCTTCATGAATGGTCACTTCAATTTGGTCACAGTGACCTGCCAATGCTTCGTCAATGGAGTTATCGACAACCTCATAGACCAGATGGTGCAAACCGCGCTCTCCTACATCACCAATGTACATGGCGGGACGTTTCCTAACCGCCTCTAATCCTTCCAACACCTGAATGTTCTCCGCGGTGTATTCGTGCTCTTGGGGTTGTTTGTTTTCTAATTCACTCATAATCAATACTATAATTTATTTTTTAGACTATGCAAAGATAATAAAAAAATCCTAATTTTGCACCAAAAAAATGGCCTTAATTTTTGATTTTTTGAATTGATTTTGCTCCGCATGAAAAAAGTGTCGCTACCTGTTTCTAAAAGTTTGTATATCAGAAAGTTGATTTTTGATTTTTTGAAATATCACCGACTGGATGATATTGAGGCTGGCTCTCCGGAAGATGTGCGGATTGTGCATGACAGTCTCTTCAGAATTCAAAAAGCTGAAACAGAGCAAAATCAGGATGGAAAGGTGGTGCGGATTGATGTACGGGATTGCGGTGCTGCCTACCGTTTTCTGATGGCTGTGCTGGCGGTTACTCCGGGACAATGGCTTTTGACGGGCACACCACGCCTGTTGCAACGTCCCATTGACGAATTGGTGCATGTTCTGCGTTCGATAGGGGCGGAGATACAATGGTGTTCCCGTAGAGACGCGATTAATCGCGTCTCTGTAAATGAAAATGGAGGTTGCTGGCAAATTCATGGCAAACCTCTTCATGCGGATGAGTTGACTATCGACTGTACCCGTTCGGGACAATTCGCCAGTGCTTTGTGGCTGATTTCAGAAAAAATCGGTTTGAAAAAACTGCATGTCCTGCCCGAGAACCCTTCTTCCGCCGCTTATATCGCTATGACCAAGTCGATTGTGGAGAGCAAGGCTGATCTGGATGCCAAGCGTATGGGCGACTGGAGCGCAGCGGTGTATTGGTATGCCCGCTTACTCTTGGAAGGGCAGAGGTGTGGGGTACAAAGTTCGCAATCATCCTCAGACACTGTTTCTTGTGATGCACCAGCATCTTATAAATTGTTACATCTTGATTTGCAATCTCTTCAGTCTGATGCGAATATCGCCCAATGGTTCTCCCAATGGGGCATTGTCAGTCGCCAAGAGGAGGATGGTGTAGTAATTGAATTTAAGGAATTTTTTGATTGTCAAAAGAATACAATAACTTCTGGCAATGAGAATGATTTTCAGAATGAGGAATCTAAATTAGATAAAACTGAGTCTCAAGTCGATGTGATTGAATTGGATATGAGTCAGAATCTGGACCTCGTGCCGGTGTTGGCTTGTATGGCTTGTTTATGGCCTAAAAAGATGATTTTCAATGGGGTTTCCAATCTGAAATACAAGGAGTCCAATCGCCTGCAAATTATCCAGGAGCAATTGTCTTCCTTTGCTATAATTGAAATAAAATCTTACAACGGAATCCCCGACAATCAACTGGTAATTAATCCGATATATTGTGAAGACAAGCCATGTCGCGTCTATACAAATAGTGATGCAATTCCTCATAGAGACGCAATGAATTGCGTCTCTACAAACGACGACCGTTCGAATATTTCACCAAGAATTTTTTCTTTCAACGCCCACAACGACCATCGCTTTGTGATGGGATTCTCGTTGTTTGCCTTGAGGGGCAAGGTGCATATCAAAGATTTCGATTGTGTGCGGAAATCATACCCCGACTTCAAAGCTGAGGGTGTCGTAGCCGGGGCGGATATGGTCGGGTAAGGTCTTGATGATATCCGCATATTTGCCCAGATTGTGCGAGATGTGGGTCAGATAGGCCATGCGGGGTTTCAGCTCTTCAATGATGGCCATGGCCTGTGCCAAATTGAAGTGGGAATAGTGCTCTTTGATACCCAAGGTGTTGATTACCAGGGTGTCCAAATTTCGCATTTTGTTCAGCTCTTTAGGGGCAATGAAACTGCCGTCGGTAATATAGGCGAAATTCTGGATACGGTAGCCTAAAATCGGCATGGCGAGATGCAACACATGGATGGGGATAATTTCCACACCATTGATGGTGAACGGGTCGTCCTTGACGGGTTTCAGTCCCAGCATGGGCACACCGGGATATTTGTGTTCAGCAAAGGCGTAATCAAAATTTTTCTTGACAATGCCGATGGTTCTGGGCAGGCCGTAAATGTCTATGGTTTTGTGGTTGAGGAAGTTGATGGGTCTCACATCATCGATGCCGCCCACATGGTCGGTGTGCTCGTGGGTGAGCAAAATGGCGTCGATGTCCGTGATTTTGTTGGTCAGCAGCTGCTGTCGCAGGTCGGGACCGGCATCAATGAGCAGTTTCACTCCGTCCACTTCCACAAAGGCGGAGGTGCGTAGCCGATGGTCCCTTGGGTCATCGGAATTGCACACGTCGCAGGTGCATCCCACGATGGGGACGCCCTGCGATGTGCCAGTTCCTAAAAGTGTTACCTTAATCAAAGTAATGTGTTATTTAAGTCCTCTTTTCTTGAGCAAGGGGTCGATGGAGGGTTCTTTGCCGCGGAATGCCACATACAATTTCATGGCATCGTCGGTGTTTCCTCTTTCCAGAATGTTGGTTCTGAATGCTTTCGCAGTCTCCTGGTCAAACAGGCCATTTTCCTTGAAGGCTTCGAAAGCGTCGCTGTCCAATACGGCAGCCCAGGTGTAGCTGTAATAACCGGCACTGTATCCACCAGCGAAGATGTGCTGGAAGTAGGGACTTCTGTATCTGGAGATGATTTCGGGAATCAGACCGATTTTGGCCATCTGCTGGTCCTCATATTCGGGAAGTTGCACCTGAGTGGGTTCGGTAATGACGTGGTAGTCCATATCCAGGAGAGAGGCCGCCAACAGTTCGGTGTTGATGAAGCCTTGTCCGTAGGTTCCGCAATCCTCAAGTTTCTTGATTAACTCTTCGGGAATGACTTCGCCAGTCTGGTAATGTTTGGCGTACATGCGCAGCACTTCGGGTTCGCTGGCCCAGTTCTCCATGATCTGTGAAGGCAGCTCCACAAAATCGCGTGACACGTTGGTGCCTGACAAGGAGCGGAAGCGGCATTTCGAGAAGATGCTGTGCAAGCCGTGGCCGAATTCGTGGAAGAAGGTCTCAGTTTCGTCGAAGTTCAGCAAGGAAGGCTTGTCGGCAGTGGGCTTGGTGAAGTTGAAAACCAATGACACCACGGGAATGATATTCTTGCCATTGCCATCCATGTATTGTTCTCTGAAGTTGGTCATCCAGGCACCGCTGCGTTTGCTTTCGCGCGGGAAATAGTCCATGTACAGAATGGCGATGGTCTCGCCGTTTTCTTTCACTTCGTAGGCTTCCACGTCAGGATGGTAAACGGGCAGGTTCTCGTTTTTCTCAAAGTTGATGCCGTAGAGCTTGTTGGCCACCATGAAAACGCCTTCTCTTACATTATTTAAAGAAAGGTAAGGACGGATGATGTCGTCGTTCAGGTCATATTTGGCTTTGCGCAGTTGCTCGCTGTAGTATCTCCAATCCCAAGGTTCCAGCTTGAAGTCATTGCCTTCGGCTTTGATCATCTTCTGATATTCGGCAGCTTCCGCTTTGGCCTTGGCGATGGCGGGATTCCAAACTTGGTACAGCAGGTTGAAAACGGCTTCGGGGGTCTTGGCCATGCAGTCGTCAAGGGTATAGGCAGCGTGGCTGTCGAAACCTAAGATCTGGGCGCGTTCGAGGCGGAGGTTGATAATCTGGTTGATGATGTCACAGTTGTTGGTCTCACCAGAGGTGCAACGGGTGGAGTAGGCAGTCCACAGCTCGTGGCGCAACTCACGGTCCTTGCAGTTCATCAGGAAGGGCTCCATGCTGGGCAAATGGATGGTGAACACGTATTTGCCTTTGGTGGCCTCGTCGGCGTTGCCGGCTTCCAATGCGGCGGCCAGCTGGTCTTCGGGCATGCCTTCCAGACGGGCAACATCGTCAACGACAAGCTTATAGTCGTTGGTGGCTTTCAGCACGTTGTTGCCGAATTTCAGGGTCAGCAGGGACAACTGCTGGTTGATTTCGCGGAAACGTTCCTGCTTGTCGGCGGGTACGTTGGCACCACCACGGACAAACATCTTGTAGGTCTCTACAATCAGGCGGTATTCCTCGGGAGTGTATTTGCTGGCGTCTTTTTTGTCATAAACCGCTTTGATTCTGGCGAATAACTGCGGGTTCATGTTGATGCTGTCGCTATGAACAGACAGCTTGGGGTAGATTTCCTCTGCAATGGCCTCCATCTCGGGGCTGTTCAGGCACTCGGCCAGGTTGAAAAAGACGGCTGACACGTTGTTCAGCAGTTTCCCGCTGTTTTCCAAAGCTAAAATGGTGTTCTCAAACGTCGGTTCCTCGCTGTTGTTGATGATGGCGTTCACCTCTTCCATCTGCTGGCGCATGCCTTCCTCGAATGCGGGCAGATAGTCAGATTCAGTGATTTTGTCGAATGGCGGTACTCCGTACGGAGTGTTCCATTCCTGCATGAAAGGATTCTGTGTGAGGTCTTTGTCTTCTTTCTTAGAGCCGCAACCTATCAGCAGAATGCTGCTTAAAATAAGTAATGACATGGTTTTTTTCATAGTTTGAAAATTTAATTATAATGTATAGTTTTGGTTTTCAATAAGTTACTTTGTCATTCTCTCTTTTCTGTTTGCCATTGCAAACATACATAAAATTATGTGATTTTCTGTAACCCGAGTAGAGAAAATTCTATTTTGACAGATGTTTCTCTCCAATTATTTATGAACAAGCTGTTGATAACCTTTCTAAATCTCTTAAAATTAATAATATAAAAATAAGAAAAAAATTGTTGAAAAATTATATTTGCAAAGAAAATTGTCGTATTTTTGCTGTGTCGATTTACAAAGGTATAAGGGCTGGCAATCCTTGTGCCTAAACGGAATCTGACTTTTGATTTTTACTATTTATTAAAAAATGTAGAAGCTGCCTGAAAGATGCTGTTACAATCATTATAAATGACGAGATGAGGGCCTGATGCCCGATGCTGCGAGAGTGCATATTCTTTACAATATTAATTTTAAAAGAACTGAATTATGAAAAAGATTGCTTTATTATTTGTTTTAGCCGTTATGCTGTGTCCGGCTTTCAATAGCACAGCAAAGGCAGAATCTCCGCTTTATACTTTGTCGGTCACTAAGTGTAACGGAGGTATTCTTTCTCTTATCAACCTCTATGGCAATGTTACCTACAACGAGGTGATGGATGATTTGTGCAATACGATTAATGCCACTTTGACTTGTTACGGTCAGGGTTTTACCCGTTGTCGTGTGCCTTCGGATGCCGGAAATTATACTCCCAGCTTCCAGAGATCTCTCCCGACAGGTCTTGCCACAGTGATAAATGGTATGCTTGAGAAGAGTGAGCAGCAGGCGGAGAGAGGTATTCGTACGGGTGGAGATTCCAAGAAAGTGCTTCCCCAGAACAGCGTGAGAACAAGAGCTAGTGGCAATCAGCAAGCTCGCTGTCCTATGTACATTTATTCCTCACGTTGGGATGTCAATGATCGTGGTGAGGGTACTGTAAAAGTGACTTTATATGAAACTGATGCTTCATTGATAGGCATGTAGTTTGTTTGTCTGGTTTGAATGGAAAGGTGTCGCCTTTGGGCGATGCCTTTCTTAAAAAAATCTTTGCTTATGAAAAAGTTTGCCTTGTTTGTCACTGTATGCTGGCAGATGCTGCTGCTGTGTGCCCAGGAACCGAAATGCCATTTCTCGGAATGGTTGACGTTGGACACCTCTTTGGCACTTCATACAACAACTGGTGAAATTTTGCAAAAGAATTGGGTGGCAACAGTTTATGATAATTGCTTGTGGTTTTGTCCTCGGAAACCTTTTGTCGCTCACGGGAAAGATATGCAAGCGGCGATAAGGGGTGTGGAATTGTCGGCTTGTCGTCAGGATTCCTTGTTGCTGTCATTTCCTCAGCTGAGTTCTTCCTGGAAACGGGAGGCGGAGGCATGCTGTGTCTATGCATTGTCCATGGAGGAGCCCTATTTGCTCTTGGTATGTGATAATCAGCTGTTGCTGTACCAACGGCGACGGAATAAGTTCGAGTTTGCACACCGCTGGTTCTGTTTCGGTGTTTGTTCCGGCTATTTGCATCAAAATAAGGTGTATGCCCTGGTAGATGACAAGGAGGGTCGTTGCTATCGTTGGATGAAATATGAGTCGGAGAAAGCTCAAACCGCAGAGCTGGTGAGGAGTTTGCCGCAGCCGATGCCGTTTCTGTTGCAGTTTGAACCGAATCGCTGTCTGCAGGTTAAAGAGGATGCGCTATACTATATGCCTCCTGGCGAAAATGTGGTGAGGAAGTTTTCTTTGCAGGGAGAACTGCTTGACAGTGTGACTTTTGCGATAGAAGGTTGGAAGCGTTTCCCGAAGGAATTTGTCCAGCATTCCAACCAATTGCCCTATGGGGTGGAGCGTATCAACTATGCTCTGCGAAACCAGTACCGTCAGTATTCTTTTGCCAAGACTCTGGATGTCCTGAGCGACTCGCTGCTGCTACTGTCACTGAATCTGGATGATGAAAGCCGAGGTCGGCAAATGGCAGTCATGCGTTTGCGTAAAACAATGGATGGCTGGCAACGTGATTTTAGTACTCAGTTCATCTCGGATACTTCCATGCGTTATGTTGATGGCCGCTTCCCAACAGTTTTTCATGCCAGCGGAGAGAATGTCGTCTTGTATCCTTATCGGAATCACTTGCTACAATTGCTGTTGGCTCCGGAAGAGGAAAAATACGAGGGATTGACGGCCTTCGCTTATAAGAAATATAAGGATAGGTGTTTTAAGCAGCAGATGCCGTTGATGAAGTTGAGAGTACAGTCGATGCGCACTCCATGGCATGTTTATGATTTTGAAGACAGATTGTACACCTTGGACAGTTTGGGCAAGGATAAAGTTGTGTTAATGGTGAATCGCCAGCCGCAATGTTCTGGTTGTCAGCAACATCTTTTGAGTTTTTTGTCTTCTTTGGATACTTCCGAAGTGGTGCTGGCTAGCCTGATGGGCCGTGTGGACAGTTATTTGCAACGAAGGCAGCAGTTGTCTCAAATCATCGCATTGGGAGGAGAACGTCTGAGGCTTTTGTATGAAGTGGAGGGAGAAGCGTATGGACTGCTGCACTCGCAACGCTCATATCCATCTGTTGTCTTGTGGCAGAAAGCTTGGGGCATTGTTGCCGTATTCGACGCTTCTGCCATCTTCACGGAGGATCTTGACAGGTATGAGTTCTCGGAAGCTTTTCTGAATGATCTAAGGCGCTTTGTTGGAAATTGATTTTTTACTTCTTCACGCCTTCACGTCTTCACGTCTCCACGTCTAAACATATCTACAGCTCAATAAAAAATTGTATCTTTGCATCTCAAAACTATGGAAGATGGCCTATACGATAGATTATACCCGATTTACCCAATATGATAATCTTGAACTGATTGCAAAACAAGTCGTTACGGGTTTTATTACTGGTTTGCACAAGAGTCCTTTGCACGGCTTTTCGGTTGAGTTCGCCGAACATCGCCAGTACAATCCTGGCGAGCCGACCAAGCATATCGACTGGAAGCTGTATGCCAAAACGGACAAGTTGTTTGTGAAACGGTATGAGGAGGAGACTAATCTGCGTTGTCATATTATCATTGACAATTCCTCTTCCATGTATTTTCCCTTGCAAGAGAAATACACCTTGGCGGAGCCGAACAAGATACTTTTTTCGGCGTATGCCGCCGCCGCACTGATGCAGATTTTTAAGAACCAGCGTGACGCTGTGGGTTTGAGCGTGTTTTCGGATAAACTGGAGCTGCATACTTCGGCGAGGGGAGGGGATAGCCATTTCAAGATGATCTATCGGGAACTGGAAAAGATTATCCAGCCGATTTCTTCCGAAGTGCAGCGCCGCTCAAGGGTGACCGAAACCTTGCACCGTATTGCGGAGCAGATCAATAAACGCTCCATGGTGATCATCTTCAGCGATATGTTTGAGACCGACGCTGATTTGGATGAGTTGATGTTGGCACTGGGCCATCTGAAACATAACAAGAATGAGGTGATGCTGTTCCATACCTATCATAAGAAGATGGAGGAGGATTTCGGCTTCGACAACCGCCTGTATCGCTTTGTGGATATGGAGACGGGCTCGGAACTCAAGTTGCATTCCAATTCTATCCGTGAATACTACAAGCAGGCTATCGGGGACTTTTTCCGTGAATTGAGTCTGAAATGCGGTCAGTATCAGATTGATATGATTCCTGCCGACATCACCAAGGGCCTTGATCAGATTCTGCTTCCTTATCTGCTCAAACGCGAACAGACTGTGTAATCCTTCTTCTAATAGCTACACCGAACAAGTGTGTTGGATTGACCTGACATTTATGCAAGTGTTGGGTTAGTAAGACTGCCTTATCGTGGCAGCCCCAAGAGAATCCGTCTCCCCGCCTTCACGCCTAACCGTTTAACCCCTCAAACACAAAAATGTAACCCCATAAACTAAATCTTAAGAACTGGAGCGAAGCTGACCGGCCGCGCGAAAAATGCGTGTCTCACGGCTTGTCGGCTCTGACCGATGCGGAGCTGATAGCGATTTTGTTGCGTAGCGGTACCCGACAGGAAACCGTTGTGGATTTGGCAAAGCGGGTGCTCTCGATGACCGACAATCGGCTCAACCGTTTGTCTGAGTGGTCGTTGCGTGACTTGCAGCAGATTCATGGTATTGGGCAGACCAAGGCGGTCACCCTTTTGGTGGCCTTTGAGTTGGGCCGGCGGGTGCGTGCGGAGAAAGCCGGAGAACAGCACAAGATGCTGTCCCCAATGGAGGTGTACGAGTATATGCTTCCGAGAAATGGTCATCTGGGACACGAGGAGTTTTGGGTGTTATACCTGAACCAGGCGGCGGTGCTGATCAAAGCGGATAAGGTGAGCCAGGGCGGACTGACCATGACTGCCGTGGACGTACGGTTGATTCTGAAACAGGCACTGGAATTGTCGGCTACGGGCTTGATCCTGTGTCACAACCACCCGTCGGGTGATGTGGTACCCAGCCGTTTTGACGACCAGCTGACCAATCAGTTATGCGAAGCGGCTCGGCTGCTGAACATACAGGTGACCGATCATATTGTCATCTCCCGCAACAGCTATTATAGTTATCAGCAGGAGGGGAGGTTGTAATTAGCAAATTAGTAAATTAGCAAATGATTTTAATGTGCTAATTATATTTGGAACTTGTTAGACTTTTTAATTACGATTATGACCTGAGAGAGGTGCTGTTAGGGGCTCTTCTTAACCAGCTGATAAATGCCATCAGGCAGAAGAGGGTTACTATTCCAGCCATAAGGTATGACCATTGGGCAGACAATTGGAGACCTGTGTTGGTGGACATGATGATGAATGTGGAACAAACCATGGTCATGAACAGTGCGGGAATCAGTGTCAAAAGATAGCTGTAGGGATATTTCTTTTTGTTTTCAATAGCCAAATAAAAAGTGATGGACCAAAGTGTGAAAACGGATAGTAATTGGTTGGCCCATCCAAAATAACGCCAGATGATCTCGAAACCTTCTTTGTGGGTAAGGCTGAAAACCAGGAGAGTGCCAGTTACAAGGAAGAGTGGTACGGCAATAATCAGTCGTTTGCTGATGCTTTTTTGTTCGATATGAAGAAAGTCAGCAACAATCAGTCGAGCGGAACGCAGGGCGGTATCGCCAGAAGTGACAGAGGCACTGATGACTCCCAAGATGGTGATGACACAGATGACGGGGGTAAACCAAGTGTTGGCAATTAAGCCTACCATGGCGGGACCACTGAGTCCAGCTGTCTGGACAGGACTGTCTGGACCGAAAAAGTAGGAGGCGGCGGCAGCCCAAATCAGGGCAACGATACCTTCGGAAATCATGGCGCCATAGAAAATCGGACGGCCTTGCTTCTCATTGGTCATGCAGCGTGCCATCAAAGGGGACTGCGTGGCGTGGAAACCGGAAATGGCTCCGCAGGCGATGGAGATGAACATCATTGGAAAGATGGGGTTCGTGCTTGTATATGCATGATTGTTGAGACCTTCCCATAACTCCGGAATATGAGGTCTGTGATAGATGAATGCCGCGACAATAGCCAAAGCCATGCCAAAAAGCAGAAAGCCAAAGACAGGGTATATCTTGCCGATGATCTTGTCAATGGGCATGAGAGTGGCAATCAGGTAATAAGATAAGATGATGACCACCCATATATAGATGTTCCAGTTGGGGGTGAAATGCGTGTTCAGCAACGTGGCCGGTGTGTTCACAAAAACTACCCCTACCAATATCATCAGGAAAATCATAAAGGCTCTCATCAGCTGCCTAACGAAAGTGCCCATGTATTTGCCGTGTATTTCCGGTAAGCTGCAACCATCGTCTCGTAATGACATCATCCCCGACAAGTAATCGTGAACGGCACCGGCAAAAATAGAACCTAACACAATCCACAGATACGAGGCTGTGCCGAACTTGGCACCCATGATGGCCCCGCAAATGGGTCCTACACCAGCGATGTTCAGGAATTGTATCAGGAAAATTCTCCAGGGTTTCAAAGGCATATAATCTACACCATCCTGTTTGGTGTATGCGGGCGTTGTGCGGTTGGGGTCCACTACGAAAATCTTTTCAATGAATTTGCCGTAAATGAAGTATCCTAATATCAGGGCGGCAATGCCGATGCAGAAACTTATCATAGAGGTTGGTTTTTAATGTTAGTGTTTAATGTTTAGTGTTTGATGAATTTGTCGGTGTGGAGCAGTTGTTTTTTGTGGAATATCTGAATCAAATAGCTTCCGGTACTTAAAGATTGAATGTCAATGTTTTTTGACCTGTTGTTAATGCTTTTATGCAGCACTTTGCGGCCGTTGAGATCGTAAATGATGACGCTGTCAATGTCCTGCTCACTGCTGATTGACAGTCGGTCTTGGGCCGGGTTGGGGTAGATGAGAATGTCGTTGGCTTTGCGCTGCTGTATGCCAACATCGCTGCTGGGAACACCGAAGGTGTATTCACCGGGCATCAGGCTCTCGGTGGTGATGGTGCCACTCATCTGGCCACTGCGGGTGAAGGGAATGGTATGCCAGTCATCGGCGCAGTCACGACGGTAGAATAATGCCAAATCATCGGGTGTGACCCCCTGCATCAGTTCGTGTTCTGGCTGGTTGTTGTTGCCGTTGTAATTGAATTTCAAGTTGCCCTGCACCTGGTTGCCGGTATATTCGATCCTCCAATAGCGGTTGTTCAGCCGATATGACGGGTCTGGTTGTACCTTGAAAGGATCGGCATGAACCAGATTATACTCCACTCGCATCAGAGAAGAGTCTTGCATTGCTGTGATGGTAGCTGTGACATTGGCATCTGAGAATACTTTGCCACTGACGAAGGTAAAGCAATGGTTGTAATCAATAATGGCATCACATATCTCATTGCTGTAGTCTGCCACTCCGAAAAGGGGAGTAAAGGGAATGTTGACATGGACGACACCGTTCGCTCCGGAAAATTGGGCGTGATGATAGTCAAAACGTTGTCCATCAGCCGAGAAGAAGGTGAGATTCACTCGGTTGTCATCGGCATAATGTTCGGCATGGAAGAGCCTCTGGCGCAGGTGTACCGCATATTGGTTTCCTCCTTCCGCTACGATGGAGTCAATAGAGAAATGCAGAAAACCTGGCTGGTTGATCCATCCTTCATAAAAACCATTCAGGTTCATTCCGCTATAATTGCTTAGAAAATCAAATATCTGTACGGAATTGATATTCTGAAAAGCATATTGGTTCAGCATGGCCTGAATACCACCGAAAAACAAAGAGTCTCCCATGTAATGGCGTAGGGTATGGACCACAATGGAGCCTTTGTCATAGGCGTGCATGCCATAAGTGTGGTTCTGGGGAATGTTGTTCAGCGCAAAATATCCCTGGTCGCGTGAATAAAGGTTTTTCAAGACATCAAAATGCTGACTGTTAATGGTTTCAATATATTTCTCTTTGGAATATACACCTTCATCGGTAATGGCCTCGCTATAGCTGGCAAAGCCTTCGTTAATCCACATTTCCTCGGCTCTTTCACAAGTGATGAGATTGCCGAACCACGAATGAGACAGTTCGTGGGCAATGGTGGACTCATAGTTTGTGGTGCCGTTGACCGCCACTTGTGGCAGGGCAATATTAGTGGCGTGTTCCATGGCTCCGCTGTTGAAATTGACCAATACATAGCCGATGCGCGGGAAACGGAGCGGACCGTAATGTTGCTCGAAGTTGGCGGCGATTTCTTTCAGATGGATGAAAGTTGCCGGTATATTGTTAAAATAGGTTGACGGCGAGTAGATGGTGATGGGAATGTCTGCCTGCCTGCCATGGAAGGTGTCGGTGTACAACTGATATGCGCCGGTGGCCACGGAAGCCAGATAGGTGGGGATGGGCTGGTCTAACTGCCAGTGCCAGATTTTGGTGTTATATTCTCCTTCGCTTTCTCCCTGATATATGCCACCACATACTGCATTGTGATATGGATAAGTGCCGATATGGAAGCTGTAGGTGGATTTGTCGGTGAACTCGTCGATGCAGGGATACCACACGCGGCCGAAGCAGTGGGGTTGCTCGTACATGCTGACTCCAATGTTGAAGGTATAATTGTTGCTGAAGGTGAAGCCTCCCCATGAGTTGCCGTAAGGGGTGCCATGGTAACTGACCGCAATCTCAAGGGTGTCCCCCAACGTATATGTGCCTACAGGAATACTGAGCAGGTCGCCAACGTAGGTGTAGCTTGCCAAAGTCTGTCCCCTTATGATGGAGTCAATGGTCATGTTCCTCAAATCCAAGTTGATATGACTTAGATTGGCCATCTTGGGAACCACCTGTACTGTGGTTGTGCCGCTGATGGTCTGCCCGTAAGGGTCGATGAACAAGTTGATGTCATAATGCGCCACATGGAGACTGTCGCTGCGGTACTGCGCTAAGCCCACTAAAGTGATCAGGCAGAGGCAAATTGTGGTGAGGATGTTTTTCATTATAGTTGACATTTACTAGTGTTGCGATATTTTTTTATGTTAGTTGGTTCGTATTTTATAAACGTAGTATAGAACGTAAGTGATTAGTCGTGCTGAAAGCACGCAATCCTATTAACCCCGCATAAGCGTAGCGCAATGTGGGGTATGCGGCGAACCAATCTGCTCAAGCGTGCTGGAGGTACGCTACATTGGAGAGTATGTAGCGTGCTTTCAGCACGCAGACAGGAGCCGTCACTGTCCACCCCACACAACAAGTTGTGCGGGGTTAATAGTATATCGTGCCTTTGGCACGCCTCTTTGTCTTTCAAATCAAAAAAACGAAGAATCATTATAATTGCTTGATACACTATTATTGGTTTATTAGCACATTAGCACATTGTCTCATTATCACATTAAATCACAACATTCACAATCTTCTTTGGCACGAAGATGACTTTTTTCGGGGTCTTGCCTTCCAGCCATTTCTGGGCTTCGGGGGCGGCGAGCACGGCGGCTTGCACCTCTTCGGCGCTCATCGTAATGGGCAATTCCATGTTGAAACGCATCTTGCCGTTGAAGCTGATGGGGTAGTTGAAGCTGTTCTCCACCGTTTTGCTCTCGTCATATACGGGGAATGAGGCATTGACTACTGAGCTGTCGTTACCCAGCAGGTGCCACAACTCTTCAGCGATATGCGGTGCGTAAGGGGAAATCATAATGGTCAGCGGTTCAAGGATTTCCTTTTTGTTGCATTTGAGGTCGGAGAGCTCGTTGACACAGATCATGAAGGCCGAGACCACGGTGTTGAAGGAAATGCTCTCGATGCCGTCCTCTTCTTTCTTGATGAGTGTGTGCAGGGTTTTCAGTTCGGGAGCGGTGGCGGCTTCGTCGCTGACACAGAACTCGTTGTTCTCGTTGTGGAACAATCTCCAGAACTTGCGTACAAAGCGGTAGGTGCCTTCGATACCTTGCACGTCCCAGGGTTTTGACTGCTCCAGGGGACCGAGGAACATCTCATAAAGACGCAGCGTGTCAGCTCCATATTTCTCTACCAGGTCGTCGGGGTTCTGCACGTTGTATTTCGACTTTGACATTTTCTCGATTTCGGAGCCGCAAATATACACGTTGTTGCCATCCTTGTCTTTTTCGAAAAGGAAAAGCGCATTTTTCAGGTCATCACGCCACTCGGTGAAGGCGTAAGTGTCGAGGATGTCGTTGTGTACGAGATTGATATCCACGTGGATCGGGTCGCTGAAGACTTCTCGGTCCGGAACATTCTTGGAGACAAACAAAGGTATCGGCGGTAGGGGCTGAACTTCTTCGTATGCCGGGATATCCTTGCCTGCGATAAGGTCTTTGATTTTCTGTTCTACCTTGTTGGTTCCTTTCACAAAGTCCCTCACTACATCGGCGATAGGCACCAGCAACAGCTTGTAGCCCTTTTCTTTGGCATATTCTTTCCAGGGCTCAACCACCTTTTCCAGATTGCCCACGCGGTTGATTTCAATCAGGATGCCTTTTTCGGGGCAGAAGAAGTCGAAACGGCGGCGACCGTCTTTGAAGTCCCGTACAAACTCCACACCGTATTTTTTGTCTTTGAGGTGGAACCAGACCGCATGCTCACACAGTTTTTCGATATTGACACGGTAAGCGAAGCTGGAGCGTCCCTGGATCATACCTTGGTTGATCATGCGCTGGAAAGGTTCTTCTTTGCATGATAAACCTAAGTCAAACAGGAACTTGCACCAGAAACGGCTGTAGATCAGGTGGCCGGTGGCATGTTCGGCACCGCCGATATAGAGATCCACATTCTGCCAATAGTCATTGGCCTCGCGGCTGAAGTATTCCTTGTCGTTGTGCGGATCCTGGTAGCGGAGGTAATAGCCGCTGGAGCCGGCAAAGCCTGGCATGGTATTGGTCTCGATGGGATAGCCTTCCTCGGTGACCCATTCCTTGGCGCGGGCTAATGGCGGTTCGCCAGTTTCGGTAGGCTTGTATTCATTGATGGAAGGTAGCTCCAAGGGCAGTTTCGACTCGTCCATGGCGTAGGGCATGCTGTCTTTGTAATAGATGGGGAAGGGCTCGCCCCAGTAACGCTGGCGGCTGAAGATGGCGTCGCGCAGGCGGTAGTTGGTCTTGCCGGTACCCACACTCAGTTTCTCCAGCTCTTGTATCATGCGCTCGATGGCTTTCTTCACGGGCAGCCCGTTCAAGAAACCGCTGTTGACCATCACACCGTCTTTGGCGTCGAAACTTTCTTCCCAGGTGGCGGGGTCGGTCGGCTCTGTGCCGGGCTTTGTCACCACCTGAATAATAGGCAGGCTAAAGTGCCGGGCAAAGGCGAAGTCGCGGCTGTCGTGTGCTGGCACAGCCATGATGGCACCAGTGCCGTAACCCATCAGCACGTAGTCGGAAATCCAGATGGGCAGCTTGACCCCCGTGACGGGGTTGATGCCGTAAGCTCCTGTGAAGGCGCCGCTTACTTTGCGGACTTCGGCCATACGCTCGCGCTCACTGCGGTTCTTGGCATGGGCGATATATTCTTCCACCTCGGCACGATGCTCGGGAGTGGTGATGGCTGAAACCAGCTCGTGTTCGGGGGCCAGCACCATGAAGGTGGTGCCGAACAGGGTGTCGGCGCGGGTGGTGAATACTTCCAGGTCAATGTCTTTGCCTTCTACTTTGAAGATGACAGAGGCTCCCATGGATTTGCCTACCCAGTTGCGCTGCACTTCCTTGATGGACTCGTTCCAGTCCACGGTGTCCAAATCGGAAAGCAGGCGCTCGGCGTATGCGGTGATGCGGAGCAGCCACTGTTTCATGGACTTGCGCACCACGGGGAAACCTCCGCGAACGGATAGGCCGTCAACAACCTCGTCGTTGGCCAGTACCGTGCCCAGCTCTGGACACCAGTTTACCAGCGCCTCGGCCTGATAGGCCAGTCGGTAGTTCATCAGCACTTCTTGCTGTTCCTTTTCGCTCATGGCCTTCCACTCGGCGGCGGTGAAACTCAGCGGTTTGCTCTCGGCCACATCGAGACCTTCGGTGCCGTTGGCCGCAAACTTCTCCACCAGTTCGCTGATGGGACGGGCCTGTTTGGCTTGGTTGCAATAGTAGGATTTAAACAGCTGGATGAAAGTCCACTGGGTCCATTTGTAATATTCCGGGTCGCTGGTGCGCACTTCGCGGTCCCAGTCGTAGCAGAAGCCGATCTTATCCATCTGTTCGCGATAGCGGTTGATGTTTTTCTCGGTGGTCACTGCAGGGTGGGTGCCCGTCTGGATGGCGTATTGCTCAGCGGGCAGACCGTAGGCGTCGTAGCCCATCGGGTGCAGCACGTTGAAGCCTTTCAGGCGTTTGTAGCGCGCGTAGATGTCGGAGGCAATGTAGCCCAGGGGGTGTCCCACATGCAGTCCTGCGCCAGAGGGGTAGGGGAACATGTCCAAAACGTAAAACTTGGGCTTGCTATGGTCAATATCAACCTTGTAGATTTTGTTGTCTCGCCAGTACTGCTGCCACTTTTTTTCAACTTCGTTAAAATTGTAATCCATTATATATCAATATTTAATTATTTTAATCTCTGTATAAAATAAAATTACAAAAATACACATTTTCCCTGAATTATACGCAGATGTGTGAATTTTATTCAATGGCAAATGCATTTAATTAGATATGCATACTCCATTTCCAAAATGGCTGTACTTCAATTTTGCCATTGTCGGTTTGGATGGTGTCGGTTTGGTTTTCTGTGACAATCAGTCCATTGGGAATGGAGAATGTACGCATTGCTTCTTCTAGGCCTTCTATTTCACGAGGCAGGTTGTCAGGATTGAGTTCTGCACATACTTGAAACAATTGTGTGGGTGTGCCATTTTTTAACACCATAAAATCACATTCACCTTTACCTTCATAATAACAGATTTGCGAATAGTGGTTTCTTAATGCAATGTAAACAAGGTTTTCCAAAAGGTGTCCTTTATCCGTCATTGAATGGGTGGAAAGTGAGTAAGCGAGTCCGGTGTCAGCGGCGTATATTTTTTTTGGACTAACCATTTGTGAGCGGACAGAGTAACTGTATTTTTCAATAAACGAGAATAAATAGCTGTTTGACAAATAATTACACCAATTTAAAATAGTGTTGGTTGCTTTTACGGATATCGCTTGTTTGATTTTTGAAGCGGAGAATTTATTGCCGACATTCTGCAAAAGGAAGTTCGCTAACCGTTGAAGGGACGATACCTCCTTGATACTGTAGCGCACAATAATATCGCGATAGAGAATGTCCTGAAACAATGTTGATAGTTGCTGTGTGTCTCCAGTTTTCAAATATTCGGGGAAACCTCCAGCAAACAAATATTCATGGAATGATTCGTATGAAGAGGTTTGAGATTTCAGTTTTAGATATTCGGTATATGAGAACGGGAAAAGCTCCATCGTAATGTGCCTGCCCGTAAGGAGGGTGCCCAACTCCTGACTCAACAAGGAAGCATTGGAACCGGTAATCACCACTTTGTAATGATTATCCAATTTCTGTCGCACATAAATTTCCCAATTAGGCAATGACTGAATCTCATCGAACAGGAGCCATTGGGCATTGTGTTTTGCGATGACATTATCAAGTCGGGCATAATCTGTGGTGGAGAAATCCATCAACAGGGGATGCTCAAAATTGATGTACAATGCTGGTTCGGTAAGTCCACGATAATGTTGGGCGAGCAAGGTGCTTTTCCCGCAACGCCTGATGCCGCTGATTATGGTGGCGTGTGAAGAAATACTGCTCAATGGAATGGCCTTTTCACGTATAATTCCCTCCTCATCCATAGAGATTCTATCATGCCATTCTTGAATTACCTGCTCAATTGTTTGCTGTAATATCATAGTTTTCAATTTATTATATGATTGTTCATTTGTAATGAACAGCTTTGTTCGTTGCAAAAATACAAAAAAATATAATATAAGATTACCATGATCCACTCATTTTTGTGATTTTTTCTATCGCCGCGGACGAAGTTTGTAGTTTTCCACACAAATCGTCTGTATTTAATAAGACAATTTTCGCGCCATTCGCTCGAACTGCGCCCCGAGGGGCTTGTAATCGCTTTTATCGTTGTCGCAGAAAAAAATGAGTCCGCAAGCGTCCGCCAAAGGTGAGTTACGGGCGAGATTGGAGATCTCTTCGCTGCCGCAGGCGTCCTTGCAAGCCAAAAAGCCCTTGCTGCGCAAGTACTTTTTTTGCTGTTTGCCTCTCGCATGTCCGAAAGCGGCCAGCGACGGCAACCAACAAAAAAAAAAGCAACGTTGACACGTCGCTTTTTAGTCTCTGCGGAAAGGGCGAGATTCGAACTCGCGGTAGGGTTACCCCTACGACAGTTTAGCAAACTGTTGGTTTCAGCCACTCACCCACCTTTCCGTTTGGTTCATTTCTGAAATCGGCTGCAAAGATACAACTTTTTTTGATTCCGACAAGCAGTTGACCCCCATCTTTTTTAATTTTTTATTTGCTTCTGAAAATCAATGCTTTGTGATTCTTATTAACTTTTTTTAATAGATATGAGGCCTTTGAATTGGACAATGCGGCTCAAAATGTCGTACTTTTGCATCACAAATTTGAAAAATTATGGAATTTACAGTCGCTCAAATCGCCGAAGTCATCGCCGCTACTGTCGAGGGCGATGCCCAGGCCAAAATCAAAACGGTCTGCAAAATCGAAGCAGGCTTTGAAGGCGGTCTCACCTTCCTCGCTAATCCCAAATACACACATTATATATATGAGACGAAAGCCACAGCGGCTATCGTGAACAAGGATTTTGTGCCCGAGAAGCCGGTGCCTTGCACCTTGCTGCGGGTGGAGAACTCTTATTTCGCCTTCGCCAAATTGCTGGATTTCTATAATCAGATGAAGAAAAACAGCAAGGTTGGCATTTCCAAAATGGCTTGCGTGGCCGAATCCGCCAAAATAGGCCAGAATGTCTATATCGGCGAGTTCGCCAGCATTGGCGAGAATGTGGTTGTTGGTGACAATACTAAGATTTTTCCGCATGCGTGCCTCGGCGATAATGTGAAAGTTGGTCATGACACGGTGCTGAACTCCGGCGTGAAAGTCTATGCCGAGTGTGTGGTGGGTAACGACTGTATCATCCATGCGGGCACAGTCATCGGTGCCGATGGTTTCGGTTTCGCCGCCCAGAATGGTGAGTTCACCAAGGTGCCGCAAATCGGCAATGTGGTCATCGAGGACAATGTGGAAATTGGCGCCAACACTTGCATCGACCGCGCCACCATGGGCTCCACCATCATCCACAAGAATGCCAAGATTGACAATCTGGTGCAGATTGCCCATAATGTGGAAGTGGGCGAGGGTAGTGCCTTCGCTGCCCAGTCGGGTGTGTCTGGCTCCACCAAGGTGGGCAAGCATTGCATCTTTGCCGGTCAGGTGGGCGTTGCCGGCCATATCACTATCGGCGACCAGACCATCGTGGCGGCCCAGTCCGGTGTGACCAACTCTCTGAAAGGTGGACAGGCCTACCTCGGCAGTCCTGCCATCCCCATCACCCAGGAGCGGCGCCTCATCATCTACCGTAAAAAACTACCCGAACTCTTCCAGAAAATTAGTAAATTAGATTTTTAATGTGCTAATTATCAATGTGCTAATGTGCCAATTAGAATTAGCAAATTAGTTAATTAGCAAATGTGCAAATGAAACTCGGAATTCAAAATCCAAAATCCAAATTCCAATATTCTACTCACCTTCTCACCTTCTAACCCCTAAAAGCTAACCCCTAATCCCTAATGAACACTCATACAATCACCTCTCCCATCAGCCTGTCAGGCAGAGGTCTGCATACCGGAAAAAATGTAACCGTAACTTTCAACCCCGCCCCTGAACACACGGGCATCCTGTTCCGCCGTGTCGATTTGCCGGGACAGCCGCTGGTTCGCGCTATCGCTACCAATGTTTTCGACACCTCTCGTGGCACTTCCCTCAAGGAGAACAATGCCGAGGTGCGCACAGTGGAGCACCTGATGGCGGCCCTTGCAGGACTGCAGATTGACAATGTCATAGTGGATATCAATGCCGAGGAGACCCCAATTCTGGATGGCAGCGCCCGCTATTATGTGGAGTCCCTGCAAAAAGCCGGTGTCGTGGAGCAGCAACAGGAGAGAGAATATTTCGTGGTGATGAAACCCTACGTTTTCTCCTTGCCCGAAAAACAGATTGAGATACGGGTGGAACCCTACGATGGTTTCGAACTGAAGGTGGATGTGGACTACGGAACTGCGGTGTTGGCCACCCAAACGGCAGAACTGAAAGATATTGCCAATTTCTATCCGGATATATATAATTGCAGGACCTTTGTTTTCCTGCACGAACTGCAATTTCTGATTGCCAACAATCTGGTGAAGGGCGGTGATGTGGACAATGCCATCGTTTTCGTGGCTCAGATGCCGGATCAGAAAGTATTGGACCAACTGAGCGCTTTTTTCAATCGTAAGAATTTGAAAGTAACAGAGAATGGTGTGCTGGACAATGTGGAGCTACATCATCCCAACGAGCCGGCACGGCATAAGCTCCTTGACCTTGTGGGCGACCTGTACCTGCTGGGCAAACCGCTGAAGGGAAGGGTGTATGCCAGTCATCCGGGACATTTTGCCAATACGGAACTGGCCAAGAAAATGTTGTCTGAATAATCGCAAAACGAACACCCATGGTCACAAGAATCGCACTCACCGGAGGTCCCTGTGCGGGAAAATCAACCATTCTGAAACGTATCAGAGAGAGATTCGAGTTGAAAGGCTATGCGGTTTATTTGCTACCGGAATCCGCCACACTGTTCAGCGAGGCGGGAGCCGATTTCCTGACTAAAGATGCTCATCTGTCATACATTACAGAAGAATCAAAACTGCAATTTCAGCTGCAGATGGAGGATAGCATGATGAGGATTGCGGAGAATTGTGGCAAGCCCGCCCTGCTGATTTGCGACCGTGGCACCATGGACACCGCCGCTTACATGCCTTCGGAAGTGTGGCAGCATATCAAAGACGATATCGGCATGACCGAACAGCAGCTTCGCAATGAGCGTTACGATGCGGTGCTGCACATTTGCACCGCCGCCAAAGGCGCCGAGGATTTCTATACCTTATATAATAATAAGTGCCGCTCCGAGTCGGTGGAGGTGGCTCGCGATGTGGATGACCGTATCTTGACAGTATGGAAAGGACATCCTGTATTGCAGGTTATCGAAGCGGAAATTCGCTTTGAGGATAAAATCCAGCATGTGCTGAAAGTATTGGACCAGATAGAGGCCAACATAAATGCCTCACGCAAGTAACCGCTTCCATTTGGGCATTTCCCGTTTCATTATTTTTTATCTGAAAACAGATTAGGTCTGTCTGTCAGTTCTAGATGCTCAAACTGTAAGCTGATTTCCGGTTTTACATATTTCTGATTGTCGGTCGAAAGCCGGAATCTGACTGCCGGAGCTTCTCTGACAGAGTCGCAAGGCCATTGTATGAAGGGTGCGCACCATAAACCTTCTGTTGCCAATGCAGGGTCATAGTGATAGGTGTAATTCTCGCCTTCAGCAGTTTGGTATTCAATCAGATAGAAAATATCTTTGTATATAATTGAGCGGATTTTCCCTATAATGTTTTTGCTTGAACTGACTTTAACGCGTACAATGGTATTCTCCACTTGGGGAATCTCTATCCATTCGTTCCATCGGGAGTGGAAAACCTCTCCGTATTCTGCGTCTTTCAAGGCAGGACTGCTGCTATGAGCCAATAGCATCAGATGCTCGCTTGTCGCTACTGGCTCATAGTGATTGATGATGTTTTTCACCACTTCGGGCTCGTCATTCAGAAAATAACGTTGATCCATTGAGGCGGATCTTTTCCCGTAATGATCTTTCTGAAAATGCCAAAGCACAAAACGAGCAGCCTCTTCTTTTTCCGAGAAGTTCTGGGCTGATTTGGCCTCTAACCATGTTGAAAGTGCGGTGCCCAAAGCGGTACGGGGTTTCCAGTTGAGCTGGTTTTGAGCGGCATACGAGAATTCAAAAGGATAAATGTCGATACTGGACGACCCGATCATTTGCAGCATGGTGTCCGGCAATTGACTTTCTTGTAATCGCCAGTTGGTATTTTCTTCAGTTTTGGAAATGTAATTGTGGTAATGGAAAAAAGGTTCGGTCATGTTCTTCACGCCGCAAAACTCTTTGGAGGTACGCATATCATATCCATCCATCTCGGCGGCATTCAGCATTAGCGATAGTAAGGAGATGGCACCGAGTAATAGCGTGTAAGCTTTCCTCTGTTCTTCCAGAAGTGAGAGAATCAGCCAATAAACAATGACGAAATAGACCATCCCGAAATAATGCCAACAATCCTCGCGTATTATACCGTGTTTCCAAAATGCCAATAGGGGAATGATGGACATAAGGCAAAAAAATCTGGCGGAAATGCTTTTGCAAATCAGCGGACCACCAAGGAGAGTCAAGAAAAAAAACAATAGATATATCGCATGATTGTGATAATATGTATTTAAAGAACCATATCCGAAAATAAGATGAAAAATACCTGTGTACCAGTTGATTATATTGTTTGTATTATGCAATATGATGAAGGAGAACAGCAATAATGTAACTGTGAAGATGGAGGATTGTATGGATAGAATCTTCAGATCCTTGTGCGTAAACCATGAAATCACAAGAGTTACCGCAATAACCGACAATGCGTTTACACCAATGGATACTTTGATGAAAAGGGAGAGGATGGCGATTATTACGGCTGTGGTAAATGCCCACCATTTTTGGTGGTGTAGATGGATTAGGGATAAAAAGATGCAATTGATAATGATCAACAGGTCTATATTGGTGAAATATGAGGCGAGAAACAGCAGTCCAGACGGTATCAGCCATTGGTTGGCGTAATTGGTGCCGGATGTGGTGTCATTGCTTTTTCCCACTACACCAGCTACGGTGAGTCCCAGCACAACGAAGCTGACCTTCAATAGAGTGAAAAAGATAAGGAAGAGGATGAAGTTAGCTCCTTCGTAGCTTGGAATCTTCAAAAATGCAAGAGGCCCAAAGGGATAAATCAGATGGATTAAACTATCGTAGTCGTTGACAAATAGCCAGTTAAGTCCCCATACATACGATGGATCCAACCCAGGCCCATAGTCTGGATGGATATCAGGATATGAAAAGAGAACAATGACTATCGTGACGATTATAAGCCAAAAAATCTCCGATAATTTACTTGTGTGTTGCATTTTGTTTGTTTCTGCAAAGATACTGATTTTTTTTGATTTTGGATTCACCAAGGACTTCGTGATAAATAGTAATGCTTTTTTTGTTAATAAGAATGTTTATAAAAAGTCGAGTGATGCCTTTTTTATTCCAAAATGATGTTTTATTTTTGCAGCTGTTAGGGTTCTGAAAAGATTAATAGGGAACGCTGTGAGAATCAGTGGCTATACCCGTAGCTGTAAGTTCTGAAAATGACATTTTCACCCCATGTCACTGACCATCCGGTTGGGAAGACGTGAAAATGGGAACGAGCCAGAAGACCTGCCCCAACGTAGTGTTCATGCTTTCGGGACTAAGAGCAATTGAGGACGGTAGAGAACGTGCGATTTCTCCCCAAGCGGATTTAAAAATCTTATTATCAACATGATGATGGACCAGTTGTACATTATTAAAAGGAACGGCAAGCGGGAACCTTTTTCCGCAGACAAAATCAAAAACGCTATCTCCAAGGCTTTCCTGTCCGTGGACAGTTTCGCCACACAGGAGGTGCTCATCGATGTGATGAGCCGCCTGAAGATTTATGACGGCATTTCCGTGGAGGAGATTCAGAACCAGGTGGAAGTGGCTCTGATGGCCGAGCGCTACTATGAGGTGGCAAAGTCGTACATCCTGTACCGCCAGCATCATTATGAAGACCGTGAGGTTAAGGAGAAACTGGACTTCCTCATCAACTATTGCAACGCTTCCAATGCCGCTACCGGAAGCAAGTACGACGCCAATGCCAATGTGGAGAAAAAGAATATTGCCACCTTGATCGGTGAGTTGCCTAAGTCCAACTTCATCCGTCTCAACCGCCGCATGTTGTGCGACAAAATCAAGGATTTGTATGGCAAGGAATTGGCCGATAAATATATGTATTTATTGAATCATCATTTTATATATAAGAATGATGAAACCAGTATTGCCAATTACTGCGCCAGCATTACCATGTACCCTTGGCTGCTGGGCGGTACCAAGAGCATCGGCGGCAACGCCTCCGCTCCTACCAACCTGAAATCCTACTGCGGCGGATTCGTCAATATGGTGTTCATGGTGTCCAGCATGTTGAGCGGCGCCTGCGCCACGCCCGAATTCCTGATGTATATGGATTATTTCATCAGAAAAGAATATGGTGATGATTATTATCAGCATGCCGACAAGATTGTGGATCTGTCTGTGAGACAACGTTCTATCGATAAGATGATTACCGACTGCTTTGAGCAAGTGGTGTATTCCATCAACCAGCCTACGGGCGCGCGTAACTTCCAGTCGGTGTTCTGGAATGTGGCCTACTATGACCGCTATTATTTCGAGAGCCTCTTCGGACAGTTCCGTTTCCCCGACGCTACCCAGCCCATCTGGGAGTCCCTCAGCTGGCTGCAAAAACGCTTCATGCGCTGGTTCAATGCCGAGCGTACCCGTTCCGTCCTGACTTTCCCCGTGGAGACCATGGCACTGCTATCCAAGGATGGCGACATTATGGATGCCGAATACGCCGATTTCACAGCAGAGATGTATGCCGCCGGCCATTCGTTTTTCACTTACGTCAGCGACAATGCCGACTCACTGAGTAGCTGCTGCCGCCTCCGTAACGAGATCCAGGACAATGGCTTCAGCTATACTTTGGGTGCTGGCGGTGTGTCCACTGGCTCCAAAAGTGTGCTAACTATCAACATCAACCGTTGTATCCAGTACGAACACCGGAACAACATCCCTCATTTGCAGTTCGTGGGCGAGGTGATAGACCTGATGCATAAGGTACAAACTGCTTATAATGAGAATCTTAAGTATTTACAAAGCAAGGGTATGTTGCCTTTGTTCGATGCAGGTTACATCGCCATCAACCGTCAGTATCTGACCATCGGTGTAAACGGTTTGGTGGAAGCCGCCGAATATCTGGGCATTCCAATCAATGATAATGAAGAGTATCAGCATTTTGTTGAAGGTGTTCTGGGTTTGGTAGAGCAGTATAATCATCAGTATAGAACGAAAGAGCTGATGTTCAACTGCGAAATGATTCCTGCCGAGAATGTGGGTGTGAAACACGCCAAATGGGATCGTGAGGATGGCTATGAGGTGCCGCGCGATTGCTACAACAGCTATTTCTATAAGGTGGAAGATGATTCTTTGAACCTGATAGACAAGTTCAGACTGCATGGTTCCCGTTATATCGCCCATCTGACGGGCGGTTCGGCTCTTCATGCCAATTTGGAAGAGCACTTGTCACAGGCCCAGTATCGCCAGTTGTTGCGTGTGGCTGCCCAGGAAGGTTGCAACTACTTCACTTTCAACATTCCGAATACTGTTTGCAATGACTGCGGCCACATCGACAAACGCTATCTGCACGAATGCCCCGAGTGCCACAGCAAAAACATTGACTACCTGACCCGAGTGATCGGTTACATGAAACGTGTCAGCAGTTTCTCCCAGGCTCGCCAGGAGGAAGCCAGCAGAAGATATTATGGGAATATGTAAGATACGTTAAGACGTTAAGGCGTGGAGACGTTAAGACGATAAAGCATAAATTCGTCTCCACGTCTCCACGTCTCCACGTCTTGACGATTAATAAAATAGACACCAGTGGCCCTTAAATATTACAATTTTGACATCGTTTTCCAGGAAATTCCTGATGAGGTGACTTTGGCGGTCAATATCACCAATTGTCCGCACCGTTGTGTGGGCTGTCATAGTCCGCATCTGCACAACGATATTGGCCATGCCTTGAACGAGGCGGAGGTGGATGCGCTGTTGAAGAAGTATGGCAAGCAGATTACCTGTTTTTGTTTCATGGGCGGTGATGCCACTCCGCAGGATGTGGAGCATCTGGCTGCCTATGTCCGCCAGAAAAGCCGCCTGAAAGTGGCTTGGTATTCTGGCAATGCGCAACTGCCCAAAAGCTTTTCCTCATTTGACTATGTAAAAGTCGGTTCTTACCAGCCGAGTAGGGGAGGCTTGAAATCCCGCACCACCAACCAGCGCCTCTACCACAACCAGAATGGCCACCCCGTGGATATCACCGCGAAGTTCTGGTAATCAGAAGTTTTATGTTGTAATGCCGTAATCCCGTAATTGCGTATTTACGCAATTACGGGATTACGGCATTACCTATCCTTCCCCGACACTTTTTGTTCCATTGCATTGCGGGTAATCCGAGCAACTCCAGAAAGCATTGCCTGCGTTTTGTCCCCTTTTAGCCATTCTTTTTATCATTGGTTTGCCGCATTTGGGACAGTTCGGCGCCTTGTTCTCAAGGCTTTGTTGAGTGCGAAAGGTTAGTCTCTCAGCGGTAAGTGCCTCGCTGAACCCGCCCTTTTGTTTGAAAGTTTCCAGTTGGTTGGCAATCTGTTTGTTCAGCATCAGAATGAGGCGGTTGCAGAGGATTAGCAGGCAATTAGCTGCAAGGATAGAGTCCTCTGAGGCAAGCCATTTGTCGAATTTGTGTTTTTGGGTTAAGATGTGTAAGCCGCTTAAATGTTGAACATCGGATGTATAAGTGGGACGATCTAAAAAGGTGTTTCGCACAGCTATGTGGTTTTGGGAGGTGTTAGACCAAGGCACCGTCTCGTTGCAGAGTAACCAGTTGGTATAATCTCCAGCTAATTCCGCTAAACTGGCTCGTGCCACATCTGTGAGTTTCATTTCTGTCTCTTTGGAAGTGTTGTGGCGGGAGTTGCCTTCTGCGATGTTGGCCTGTCCTGATCGGGCAGCTTGTGTCATCTGGTCATACTGCCGCCCGCAAGGGTCGTTGTTCCGATTGAGAAATTTTCGGCAGAAATCCTGTGTTCCCAATTGAATGATGTTGGACAAAACCCATGTGTCCAACCAGAAGTATCCAAATTTCCCTATTTCCATTGCTTGAAAATTTTTTTATTTCAAGTACAACGTGAAATTTGATTTTTTATTGCAAATTATTTATTATCTTTTTAATCTTATTATTTTTAGACACTGCTCAATAATCCAAAGATTATTTTATGTGCTATTTCAGAATTTTACCAATTCACCGTCACATCACCTTCAATCTTGCCGGTGTTGATGTTCACGACTTGGAGTTAGAGTTGCTTATTATTTCTCCCATTCCAAACGGTAAAAATATCCTACTTCTGGATTTGTAAGTACATGCTCATAACTTTTGGAGTTTGGATTGAAGGTGACCGTTTCGAGTACTTGGTAATTTGATGGGATTCCACTGTTAATAGGTTTTCTCATGAACCGTGCTCTCTCCGAGAAATTGGTGTCTTTATATGCCAGTATTACACGAAAATCAACGACGCTGATAGGTTCTTCAACTTTGACGTCAAGATGTGGTTGTGTTGTGTTGTGTTGTGTTGTCCACATCGTCCATGTTGGCATGAAAATGCACCACGGCTGATTCATTATATGACAACGCTTTCTTGAATTTAAGTACAACATGGTCATAATCATTTGATGTGTTTTCAATAATTTTCCCATCACAATTTTGCAGTGTTGAACTAATAATAGGTTGTTTTGTGCCTGTCCATTTAAATGCCCATTTGATATTGGACAGAAAAGCTCTCTTGGATTGGATCAGTCGATATCCATCATAAATGATATGAGTTTTGTCTATGTATTCGTATTTTGTGAAGAACGAAAGCTTCATAAACTCCCTGTCAAATTCTTTGTGAACAATTTTATGAATAGCATACCATACAGAACATAGTATTGCGACTAGAAAAACAATGAAAGCAATCAGCATGATAATAACCATGCCTTGGTCTGAACTCAAAGCGACAAAAAAACTTGCAATAGAGAATAATCCGCTCAAAATTGCAAGCCAAAACAAAAGATTTTCTTTTGCGTTGCCATTCATATATTATTGATATTTAATCGGTTCCCATATATAGAAATATTGTTTTTGATAGTTAATTATACGTTGCAAATATACAAAAAAATATTACAATTTTGTTTGTCTTAAATTTTTTATAACAAAAATAACTAAAAATATAATTCTCAATGGTTTGTATTTACTATAGTCATATTAAACCATCCTAAATTATGTTGAGTAGATATGCTACGTGAGGCATTTCGCACGCTTTTACCAATTCTCCGTCACATCGCCCTCAATCTCGCCGGTGCTGACGTTCACGTCACGGAGAAGGAGTTATAAGAAACTGTAATAATATTTCACGATTTTTTCGATGATACCGGCTTCGACTGCGCTCGGCGATTGATACTTGTCGTTAACATAATATCCACGTTTTCCCATGTCATATTCAGAGAGTGAGAGTTCGCTATAAAGACCAGTGATTATATACCCCTCAAATCTATAATCTCCTTCGGAAAATAACGACCCTGTATAATAATAAAGTTCATTGTAAGTAACGAGTATTGAATAATAGTGGCCAGAGATTCTCCATGATATCCTAATCTCTCCATTATGACGGCGACTGTGATATGTATCGAAGAGACCTTTCGACAAATCTCCAGAAGGTAAGTCGTTTTTTTCCACTTTGATGTTTTTACTGAGTGCCTCGCAGTAATCACGATACTCACGAATGCTTTTGTTCGCACTTTCTTTGGCTGCTTGGAGTTGAAAATAAATGGATGACAACATCTCTTTTGATGACAAACCATGACCGCAATTAGAAAGGCTTGAGTATGCTGAACTTAACCTATCTTGGTCGCTTTTCATTTCATTTTTTGATAATCCAGGGTTGGGAAGTTGGTGATAAGAATACCTATAGCCTTGATTTGATGCAGACAGTGCTGAATAAAATCGGGAGAGATCCTTTGCAAGAGGCAACTGATCATCAGGGTCATAATAATTCTGATAATTGTTGGCAAAACTGGTAGCAATATCGGACATGGAGATTTGGTATGAAAAAGAGCTTCTGGCGACAAGGTCTTTTGCATGCGAATAGGACTTCTCGAGGTTCTTAACATCAGTGCTATATAGCACAGCTTTCTTGGAATCAGTCAATGACCTAAAATCCGGATAGCGTTTTTCGCATAATTTGAGATCTACGATGTTTGTCGTGGCATTGATTTCCCGGGTGGCAATCTCCTTGAATCTTGGTTCTGTGATTTTAGTTAAATCAGGGTATCGTTTCTTGCATCGCATTATGGCATCATAGTTGTCCACCTGCGATACTTCTTTTCTGGCAAGACTCTCATATTTGTCTTTTATATAATCCTTCTTGCTGGAAAAATGTGAGCGGAATTCCACGAGTTCATCGTAGCTATTGGCATTTTCGGCGCATTGGCCAATCAAATACTCAAACATTTCGGGTGACACCTTGGAACTCCAATCTTTCACTGTAGGTGTAGTGATTCGTATGTTATATTTTTTCACGATTTTCTCCAAAAGATGGACATTATTGTCCGCTATGGCGGCATAGAAAGCATTGTTACCTTCGGCATCGGCGGCTTTGTTGATATTTACCCCGTGATCAACAAGGTAGTCCTGAAGATACACATTGTCGGTGCTGTTGGCAAGGAGCAGCAGAGATGCCCCATTCTCATCGTATGTGTTTAGTCTTGCACCGTTGTCTAACAGCAGGCGAATCAGCTCTGTCGAAAGGTAGTCCTTAGAATACTTGTTACCAAGAAACTTGTAGTTCTCTGATAGCAAATAAGACAACGGAGGAGGTAAAGAACGGTAACGTCGGTTGATATCAAAGTTTTTTTGCGAAAACAGCAGTCTTAACACTTCCATTCCGACTTCAGTCTTTTGGGATGGCGTAGTGGCGAAGTAATCCATCATACGGTATATCAGGGTCTTGCCGTTGTACACGGTATATACATCGCAGTCTGCGGCAAAACACACACGACAGAGTTCCAAAGAAGCGGTTCCGGACAATGTTTTATCAACGACATCATAAAAAAGCGGAATAACAAGAGGAGCGCCTTTGTCGTTATGACCTATGGCGCTGCCCTCTTCTTTGTATTCGGGTTTGGATTGAAGCAGTTTTCCCAAGCCCTTGGCATCATTCTGATTCACCAAGGCCTGCAATTTCTTGTTCAACGGCACTGTCTTCGCTTTCTTGAGATCGTCAAAACCTTGGGCTTGGCACAGCAATCCCATGAAAGAAAAAAGGATGAAGATCAAAAGACACCTTTTCCCCATACTCGCTTAATTTCCGTAATAAGAGAAATAGTCTTGCTTGTTTTTGATCAGTTGCTTACGCAGCTTGGCATCCGTGGGAAGCAATTTGCCATCCACCAATTCCCAAGTCACTTCGCCGTCTTCCGCTATGCCTTCAATCGTCCCTTCGAAGAATTTGCAGATTTCGATGAAGGTGTAGTCAAATTCCAACTTGATGTCCCTTTTCCAAAAGTACGGATATACACACACCAGTTTTCCCTCGGCTATTTCTTTTTCCAAATAGTCTGTTTGGGCTGCATTAATCGCTAAGTCGGCATCGTTATCATTTAATGCTTTGCGACGATGGGCAATGGCATCCTCTGGAGTTCCATAGAGATAATGACCGCCTTCTACCAGCTTGTTAGCTAATGTGATTTGGTCATCTATATTACTTAAAAAATCTTCAAATGCTTTGTCAACTTCACTCACACGATCCAAACCCGCATTAGCCCAAACCAATATTTTTGCAAAGAAATGTCCCAAGCCGTCCGTTGAACAGGCTGTGCCAATATAATTCTTCAGTTTACCCTGGTCTTCTTCACTAAGAAAAGAGTCGGGGGCTTTATTGTTGCTCTTTGAAGGATTTGTGAAGTAGGTTTTTTCGCGCAGATTCTTGATGACAAGCCTGAATTTACCATTATCGTAGAATTGGAACAAGAGGTCGGCCATCAAATACATGGGCAGGACTAATCCTTGTGCCCCCATCGTAGGCGCTGAACCATGCCATCCAAACCGAAAATCAACGGGCACGGTGAACTCGTTTTGTGAATCGTCATACTCCTTGACGGAGGCTAAAACGGCATCTTTGTTGTCAACGAGATCATATTTGGACAAATACTCGACACATTGGAGGATAGATTCCTGTCGTGACGTGTTTTTTGTGGAGAAGATAGCAGCATAGTTCTTGCCATTTTCTCCTCCATAATAACAATGCATGTTTTCCTTGCCCGGGAATAGTGGCTGTGCCTCTAATGACAGAGCACTGATGATGATCAGTGTGATTGTAAGTGTAATTTTTTTCATAATACTGTTTTTTATAAACTATTTATTTGAATGTAATCGATTTTCTATACTCTATATACCCCGTTGGCCTTAACAGGTAAGTTCAAAAAACAAAATTACAAATTTCTCCATCTGCAAACCATTTCCAATCGTAACTATCCGTTACAATCCATTGGAAAAATCGTTGCTATGAATTGTCGTTTCGGTTCACAGATTTTGGATAGGAGGGGGAGTTGCGCCAGTCGGAGCAGGCCTTGAAGAAGTCGTAGTCCAAGGCGTCGCAAATTTTGAAAAGGACATCGGTGTAGATCCATTTGCGGCGCATGATTTTGTACAGGTTCTCACGGGTGTAGCCAATCTGTTGCGCCAACCAGGTGATGCTTCTTCCTTGCCTCGTTAGCTCCGCTTTGATGGTTTGTCCGATGTGAAAGGTGTCTGTAGAGGTCTCTTTGTGGTCCATTGTTCTGTTCCGTTGGGAACTTTTACCCTTACCTCAAAGCAACAAAAAAGGCGGAGAATCGTTCCTTGTTTGTGCTTATTTGCCACTTAGGTATCGCCAAACACCCGCTATACAAATAAGCACGGAAATATTCCCGCCCGATACGGAAACCTCCGCTGCCTATTCTCGTATAGCTTAAATTTTGGCGATTTCAAGTGGCGAGAATAAGAGCGTAAAGCTCAGTTGTTATATTTTATGTTTGTTTATTCTTCTATAGTCTCAATAATTTGGTTGCTAATCAAAATGATGATGCAAAGTTACAACAATTCCCTGAATTATCTTAAGGGTGGATAAATTTTTATATCGCTATTGTGGGAAATCTTTGGCATCAACGTAGAAGAGTAACTCTCTCACTTTCGCGGCAAGAGAGTGCCATCATCAGAGACTCTACATAACGTGCCGCAAGGAGAGTAGATCAAACATTCCAGTCCCCCCACTTCCGTGAGGAGTTACTGAGATTCGGCCTCTTCAGAGGCCATAACCTGAGTGCCGATGCGAAAGATAGTCCTAATTGTCAACTATCAACTATCAACTATCAACTGTTAACTGTCAACTGTCAACTGTCAACTGCTCAGAATCCTGTCCAGAACATCTCCCAGAACTTGTGCTCCATCTCCTGCCAGGTCTGGCGGGTGGCGCCGGCAAAGTCAGAAGTATAGTTGTTCAGCAGAGTGATGGCTTCATCCTTTTTCCCGTCTTTGAGCATCTTTATGGCCTTGTCCTCCAGTGTGGGCAGTTCCTCAAAGGCTTTGTCCTCGTAGCGGAGAATGCTGCACAGCATAATGTCTTTGGTGCGTCCCCATCTTACCTGGGCCAGCTTGTTGGCTTTGCGGTAGTGCCATAGTACGGCGTTGTCATTATATCCGAAATGACCGCAGATGTCAAAGCCGGCGGGCAATTTGGTTTCGCCGGCATAGATGGGGATACGGGGGCTCTGTCCCGGGTTTTCCAAGGAGAACCAGCATAAGCCGCCTATCTCGTCGGGCAGCCATTCGCGGCACTGGATGATGAAGGAGTAGGAGCACCACGACATGGCCACGCCACGGTAGAAAGTCACGGTACCGGGCTTGAGGGCGTTGTACAGGGCACGCTCGTTGCCGTCCATCCAGGGGTTGGCGTTGGGGCACACGATGGTGTCGATGAGGGTGCTGCCGTCTTTCTGTTTGCGCTTGCGCTCAATCTTCAGCTGGGCGGTCTGGTCCAGCAGCTCGGAACCCTCGTAGTTGGCGCGGAACAACTCCATCACCTTACGCACATCCACTTTCTCGGCGGGCTTGATGGAGAAGGGCAGCTCGTCGGCATTGAAGTCCAGATGCAGGTCGGGATTCAGCTCATTGAAAATGTACCACTCACGCTCTTTGAAGTTCTTTTTGCCGGAATAGCTAGAGGGGAAGGCTTTCCACCAGATGAAGTCGCCTTTGCCATCCCAGAGACCGTATTTCTTGGCCACCGCTTCGATGTTGTCGGAGGCGAGGAAGTGGTCTTTGTCTTTGCGGTTGATTTTGCCGATGCGGGCCACATTGCAGCATACGGCCACCTCGTCATCTGGCACACGCTGGGCCACCCAGATGCCACCGATTTTGTCGGGGCCTTCACCCAGAATCTCCATCTGCCAAACCTCTCTTTTGTCGGCAATGGTGATGCACTCGCCGCCATCGCCATAACCATATTCTTTGATGAGCTGACCAATCAGCAGGATGGCGTCACGGGCATTGTCGCAGCGTTGCAGGGCAATGCGTTGCAATTCCTCAATCAGGAACATGCCTTTCTCGTTCACCAATGTGTCGGGACCGGAGAAAGTGCTCTCGCCCATGGCCAGCTGCTTCTCGTTCATGCAGGGGTAGGAGGTGTTCATATAGGCGTAGGTATGAGCGACTTCCGGAATCTCACCTACCAGTTCCATGCCCTCCATGCTGTTGGGAGTCTGTGTGTGCATGGTGCCTTTATAGACCTTGTGCATGGTGCCTTCCTTGTGGTCGGCGGCGGGTTCCATGGTCACCCAGGTGCGGTATTTGCTGTCGCAGGTGTGCGAAGTGATGACCGATCCGTCAGTAGAGGCTTTGCGGCCCACCATGATGGAGGTGCAGTTGGCGCCCACCAGCTCTTCTTCCTGGGCGTATGAAAATAATACAATGATGCTGAATAACAGGGTTAAGAGGGGTCTTTTCTTCATGATATTATAATTATAACTGATAATCTTATATAAGGAATTTGAGTGCATAGATAATAAAAAAATGGTTCCGCTGAACGTGCTGAAAGTATGATATGCTATTAACCCCGCACAACTTATTATGTGGGGTACAATGGCAAGTACTTTGCTCTTACGTGTCGAAGGCACGATATTCTATTAACCCCTAACAAGGCCGAAGGCCGCAGTTTGGGGTGGCGATGCTCTTGGCGGGAATACAGCGTGCCGAAGGTACGCTACTTCACAGGGTGTCATTGTAGTGGCGTGTCTTCGACACGCTATATGAGATGACATGCTTCCCACCCCACACTTACGTGCGGGGTTAATAAGATGGTGTGCCTTCGGCACACGGATACGGACGCATGCGATGCGTCCCCACAAAATTGAATACAATTGAAGAAATTTCCGTATTTTTGCATTTTATATTCGAAAAAAATGAAAAAACAAGACTGGCTGCTTATTTTGGGTGTAGTGATTGTGCTGACACCGTTCTTTATTCCCGCTACGGGATTCTTCGCTTGGTTCAACAACGCCACAGCTACCCATCCTTTTGTCATGGCATTCTTCAAATTCGCCATCCTGGCCACGTTGGGAGAGATGCTGGCCTTGCGTATCCGCAAGGGCGTCTATACCGAAAAGGGTTTCGGCGTGTTGCCACGCATGATGGTCTGGGGTTTCTTGGGCATGTGCATCACCATGGCAATGATGATTTTCAAGTCGGGGACACCATTCTTCATGTCCAAGGTGGCCTCCTGCGATTATGCATCACTGATGGATGTGTTCAATTCACCGTCCCTTACTTGGGGCAAAGTGGGCATCGCCTTCTGCGTGAGTGTGGCCATGAACACCATCTTTGCGCCGGTGATGATGACCTTCCACAAATGCACTGATATACATATTCTTGAAACAGGCGGCACGGTGGCCGGTTTGCTGAAGCCCATGGATATGAAACGTATGTTGGGCAGCATCAACTGGAATGTTCAGTGGGGTCTGGTCTTTAAAAAAACCATTCCCTTGTTCTGGTATCCCGCCCATACAGTCACTTTCATTTTGCCGTCGAACTTGCAGGTGCTTTTCGCCGCCCTGTTGGGTGTTGCCCTCGGTCTGATCTTGGCTTTGGCAAATCCACAGAAATAAAAAAATCCCTCGGTTGTATTCCGAGGAATCTGCAAATTTGCTGTATTTTGTTTTTCGTTTGAAGAAGCGATTATTTCACTTTGGCCTTTTCCACCTGAAGCACTTCCTTGCTGCTTTCGTCCAACAGAATGGCAATAACGCTGCAATTCTCAGGAACCCAATCTGTTCCGTTAAAATCAATGGAATAGCCATACAGATATGAAGAATCCTTGCTGACCATGCCGTCGAAGGAAATATGCTCACCGTAGCTGTCGTTAACTCCTGCTCTTAACACGTGATTATGAACATATTCCTCATTCACATTGTTGTTGACTTGTTGTGGCTTGACAATGTTGTCTTCCACCAGCAATAACGATAATAGCACAGCGTGGTCGTAACTTTCCAACATGGTGGTTTTCGTGTTAATCTTCAGGGATTGCTCAGATTCATCAAATTGATTGATGATTTGTATGGCGGCATGCAGCGTACGGTCGGCTGTTTGCATGCTACTGTGCCAGGTGCTTTTATCCAAAGGAGATCCACTTCTGTTGATGACGGCCTGCGGATTATTGCTGATATGGTAATCTGCATACAGTTGCTCGCCGAGGGGAGTGCTGAAGTTGTAGTTGAAAGGGGCTGCCTCGGTTTCTGCAAACCAGCCGGCATGGATGCATACCGCCACCAAAGTGTCTCCGTATTGTGACAACATCTGGTTCAGGATAGTGTGGCCGTCAGGACAATTGGGACATTTATGGCCGGTGTATTCGTCAAACAGCACTTTCCGATATACAGTGCTCGGATCTAAATCCGGAAAAATCACGTCCACGTCTTCATGATGCGACGGCGCTAGATACGGGCTTTCGATTTTGTCACACGCCGCAAAACAAAGGGCTATTACGATAAAAAGAAGTGTTTTTTTCATGTTATTGTGGTTTATGGTTTACGGTTTATTGGGGGGAGGTTAGGAAGGTTACAGTATTAATAGATTATGGATTTTGAATTCACCTTCTTCCAGAAGGGGTGCCCGAAGGGCGGGGTAGTGTCTTTTGGATTCTGAATCTTGGATTCTGTATTATCAATTGTTAACTGTCAACTGTCAATTGTCCATCAGGTTGTCCGCAAAGGGATCTAGAATGTGCAGGTTGAAGTCGGGGGTGGCAAAGCACATGAAATCTTCCTGTTGACCGTTTTGGTAGTAGCTGGCGGAAATCCAGTAGAGTAGGAGTTGTTGGTTGTCAGCCGATTCGCTGTCTTCAATGGCTCTGAAGTAGTCGGTTTGAACCGAAATCTGGCGCAGCGAGCGGTTGAGGGATTCTATTTTGGCATCTTCATCGGCCAAGGTGGCCTTGTCGTACAGTTGCTTGTACTGGAACTCCAGATTCTCCAGCATCTCCAGCATCAGCTTGGCGTATGACATTTGCGTGAGGGTGTCTATCATGGTCACCACCACCGAGTCGGCGTCGCTAACATTCAACTCCGACTTCACATACGCCTCGGCGCATTGATGTATTCTCTGCTGAAACACATCCACTTCAGTTTTTTGACGACATCCGCCCATCAGGATTATCAAACAAATAACAAATCCTAAATTTTTCATATTGGTTCAAATTATTTTTTTGCTGTGAGCTGTGAGCTGTGAGCCATGAGTTGATTTTGGATTATGGATTTTGAATTCTTAAACTATTAACTTTCAGTTTTCAGTTTTCAACTTTCAACTAAAACACAAACCCCACTTCCTCCAACTCCGGGTCCATGTTGGCCGGCAGAGTTTGTATATCGCCCCATTGCAGCAGCTGGTAGATGCCGAAGTGATGTACAGTTTCGTAGTTGTGCTGAAGGTCGATATACACTGCTTGCGGATGGCGTACGCTGAAGCCTTTGTTTTTGCTTTTAACGTCTTGGTTTTTAGTTGCTTTTGTTTTGTTGAAAGGGGTGAGCAATAGGCTGTAGTTAGCCGCGGTGGCCGAGTTGGTGGGAATGAATCCCGTATTCTGGTCGAGGCTGAACAGGGGGAGGGTAGTGTCGTCTTTTTCAGGAATCACGTATAGGGTGTAGTGGATCTCGTCTTCCAGCACAATGCCGCGGAACAAATCAAGATAGTTGTTCTCGGCTTGGTTCAACTGCGTAATCATCAACTCCAGAGCCTCTTTGCTGTAAGGTACTTCCTGTTCACCGGCAATTAGACTGTTGCGCTCTTTGCGGATTTGCGTGATGCGGTCTGCGGCTTCCTGCACTTTCTGCTCGGCACTTTTGTTGACCAGTCTCGTGCGGTTGGCGGGCACCTGAGTCACCACACCATTGATGATTTTGGTCTCCACAAAGGCATCCTCCGTCTCGGTGTAGTTCACGTTGGCATAGTTCTTGAAGAAATCGGGAATCCCTTTGATTTGGATGCTGTAGGTTTCTTCAAATACTTCATTGTTAACAACTTGTGATTTCAGTAACGCCTTGGCATAGGCTTGTTCTTTTACTTGCTGCGGTGAAGGCTCCACGGCAAAGACCGATTTGGCATCGGGTACCCGAACGGTTTCTATGCTGACATTCTTCAGCTTGTAAAATGTGCGGTTGTCGGAAATGATGTTGGTGAGCCCCAGCAATTTTTCGGCATGTTCGGCGTAATAGCCTTTGATTTCACGCACTTTGCTTACCGTCACATTTACCTTGATAGCGGTGGTGGGCATTTGATAATAGAAGTGGTTGGCGCTGAGTTTGACGGTGCTGTCCAAGGGTAGGGGATAAACTTGTTTTTGGGAGAAGGCGTTGTTGGTGAATATCGCCAGCGCCATTGTCAAGCTGATGAAAATCAATCGTTTCATATTTCTTATGTTTTTTGTTTCTGATTGAAAAAACAAGGACACGACATGGTTTCCCCTGCCGTTGGTGTCGATAATATATTGTGGCTTTCCTATTCGATTTTGATGATGTTGGAAAAACCGGTAATGTCAAAAACCTCCTTCACCTGAGGCTGCATGTTGCGGAGCACCAAACTTCCCTGGTGCGACATCACGTGTTTCTGAAGCATGAGAAAGTAACGCAAACCTTGGGAAGAGGTATAGGTCATGCCGGAACAGTCTATTTGTATTTCGGCGTTAGAAGCTTCCATTAAAGGTTTCAGGTCTTGCTCGAATTGAGCGGCGTTAGAGGTGTCAACGCGTCCTTCCAAAATTACGTTGTACTTGTTTCCTTCTTGATTGATAGTTACATTCATATTCGTTAAAATTTTTTGGTTAATCTTTTTTGTATGAAATGGTTAAAATGGTGATGTCGTCATTTTGTGTGGCCTCGCCAGTGAATTCTTTGACATCAGTGATGAGATGGTCGATAATATCTTTCGAACTGTCTTTTTCGTCAATTTTGACCGCAAAATCCAGGAGTCGTGGCTCGCCGAATTGCGCTTCCGTCACATCTTCAGCCTCAGTGACACCGTCGGTATAAAGGATCAGCCTGCTGCCTTTCTCCAAATGGATTACTTCGGGTTCGAAAATGAAATTCTCAAGTACGCCTACCGCGATATTGGATTTGGCGTGGAGGTATTCCGCATGGCCGTCGGCATGATGGATGACAATGGGATTGTGTCCGGCATTGCAATAGTACATCTCACCGGTGGTCAGGTTGATTTTGCCGACAAACAGCGTGACAAACATGTTGCTCTCATTCCTTGAGCTGAGGGTGTTGTTGATTTTTTCTACCATTTTGTCAATGGTCAGTCCCAAACCGCTGAGGAAGCGGAAAGCCGCTCGGGTAATCGCCATCACCAAAGCCGCTGGGACTCCCTTGCCCGAAACATCGCCGATGACGAAAAACACATCGTCTCCTTTTTCCTGGAAGTCGTATAAGTCGCCTCCCACCTCTCGGGCAGGCTGCAAAAGGGCATGAACGGAGTACCTCTCGTTGTCGGGGAAATCCGTGGGTACCATGCTCAGCTGGATGTTACGGGCGATATTCAGCTCACTTTCAAAACGTTCCTTGGTTGCGGTGGTGGTTTTCAGTTCCTGGATATAATGGATGATGGATTGCTGCATCTGCTCGAAGGAGTCGTGCAGGTCCTTGATTTCGTCTTCCGTTTCAATCTGAGGAAGCTGGGCCTGGAAATTTCCCTGAGCCATCACCAATGCCGCCTTGGAGAATTCGGTGACGGGTCGGGTGAGAGTCTTGATGATTCTCAGGCACGAGAGGAAGAGCAGTAGCAGACCTAAAATGGACACGATGGCGATGACGAACTGCATGAAGTTCAGTTTGGCGAAGGTGTTTTTCGTTGGAGTGATGATGGCGGTTGACCAACCGTTATACAAAGGTCCATAAACCGCAAACGAATAGTAGTGTCCGGTTCTCATGGTCATGGTCCCCTTTTCCAGGGAGGTCATCTTTTTGATCAGCTTGATGAAATCCGGATTCTTTTTGGCTTCCTCGTATTTGACGATATCTTCCTGAAAACCAATACCGGGAAGATTTCCCGAGATATATTGTCCTTTGTCTCCGATAAGAAGAATCTTGGAGTTGTCATTGAGGTTGAGAGCGCATAACTGGTGGGTGAGCCATTCGATGCTGATGTCGGCTGTGAGTACGGCAATCACCTCTTTTTTGTCGTTCATAATAGGGTAGGAGTAGGTGGTCATCATGATTTGGCCGCCGTCTTTGTCAAAATAAGGATTGCTCCAATGCGGCTTCTTGGTCAGGAAGGGCACTGCAAACCATTCCATCTTGAAGTAGTTGCACTGGTCGTTGCCCAGCTGCTTTGTCTGAATGCTGTCATTTTCCGAGTCGTAAGCGTAGGGGGCAAAATAGTGCTTTCCTTCAAAATAATTGGGTCGGAAAGCGATACAGCTGCCCACAATTTCCTCGTTAATAGCTACAACCGCCGATGTGATGCTGTACATGTAGGTGGTGTCTTCAAGCCGTTCTTCCACCAGCCATGCCACGTTTTTCACGGTTGACTCGGCCTCGTCAAGGGTGTGGACGATGTTCAGGGAGGTGGAGGAAAGCATCTCTACCGCATTCTTTTTGGCCTCTTCGGCAATGATTTTGCGCGAAAAGAGCAACACCACCAGCATGGAGATAATGAACAGCATGGAGGTGATTACCAGGATGGTGGTGCTGAGACGGGCTGAAAACGATCGTGATAATTTCATGTGAATGTCTTTTAAGCAGGTATAACTCTTTTTGACATGGTGAGCATGTTGCAGCCGTCTTTGTATTCGTATTCAATTTTGTCCATCATTTGCTTGCTGATAAAGATACCTAAGCCTCCAATGGGGCGATCTTCCGCGGACAGGCTGATGTCCGGGTCGGGTTTGTCCAAGGGGTTGAAGGGCGTGCCGGCATCAGTGAAACGAATGTACAGCACGCCATCTTCCTGCTGGGTGCTGACTTCCAGAAATCCGGAGCCGTTTTCGTAAGCGTATTGCACAATGTTTTCAATGACTTCCTCAATAGAAAGCCTGATTTTGAATATCAAATCATCCTGTGACGGTATGTCTGGTGAAGCCATCACATATTCTATGATTTCATGACACTTGTCCCCAATGGGTTCAAAACGTTTTGTGTACATTGCTATGTTTTGTTTTGTGTGTTTATTCTTCTCTCAGTTCTTAATTCTTAATTCTTAATTCTAACCTTCCAATACTCTAATCCTTCAATTGTTAACTGTTAACTGTTAACTGTTAACTGTCACAGCAGCGCATTCACCACCCACTGGTCCACATCGTTGATGTTGACGATGGGTTGCACGGCGGTGACACCTGCTTTGCCAATACGTTGTTTCAGTGCGGTCAGCTCTTTGATACGCGCTTTGGACTCTTCGCTATGCATGACAGGAAAACCAGATTCTTTTAACAGCAGATTGCTTTTGGCGGTGATAGAAAGTTCCAGATATTCAGAGATATAACAGCAGATATCGAAGAATGTCTCTGGCTCAAAAGCGTCTTTGATGGATAGCAGGTATTTTCCCGCATTGGTATCGGCAAGTCTCCCCATCCGGATGGAGCCTAAGAGCGCCACGTCATTGTTGAGGCACTGGTCAATCCATGTGTGGATCGCTTTTTCGTTTTTCTTGAAAATATGGCGTTTGCTGACCAAAAAGTAAACTACAAGTATGGAGGTCAGTATAATAGGGTTGATTGGTACCACATTGTGAATGATGTGCACTGCCATTGCTGCCGCAAAAGCACCCACCACTCCCAGGTTTCTGACGGCGAATGACCTGTGGGAGGTCTCTTGCTTGGCGATGATCAGTCCGTATGCCAGCAATGAGGTGCATCCGATATGCATTACCGCTGCCTCGAAACCCAGCATTACCGCCATGCCGTGACTGAAGGTGTTGATCCATACCAGATGGATGTTCTCGATAATGGCATAGCCGGCACCGACTGCCGAGCCGTAGATGGTAGCGTCACCTAACATCACAATTTTCCGTTTCTGTACAAGATAAAGCAGAGGCAAGCCCTTCAGGAATTCGGCCACAATGGCAGTGATATAGGGCATCGCGGCCGACTCGATCATCAGTTCTCCTAGTCCTAATACCAGCAGAAAACAGAGTCCGCCGCTGGTCAGACTGAACGCCATCCTTTTCTTGTCTGTAAGCGAAAAAGCATCCATCAGGATGACGATTACCACAAATAGCAGGATGGGCACTAATGCAAGGGTGAAAAGCAGAATCTGAGTCATGGGCAATTATGGTTTTACGGGTTCTTTTTTGCTGATGGCCAGCAGACAGAAGAATACTAAAGCTCCATTCAGAATCAGTAGCTCGAAACCGAATTTGTAGCCATTGAAAAGTCGCTGGGAGTTTTTGGACAGCATGTAGCAGATGCAGGGCACCAGAACCGCGATGAACGGGATGGCCCAGGTTTGCCGGATAGTGCGCTTGGTGAATATGCTGAACACAAACAGTCCGAGTATGGGGCCGTATGTGTAACTGGCCACCATGAAGATGGTACGGATGATGGCATCGTTGTGATGACTCGAGAAAATGATGATAATGGCCACGAATATCAGAGAGATGCATACATGTACCAGGCGTCTGACAGTGGTCTGTTTTTTCTCGTCAGGAAAGCGTTTCTCAATGTTCAGCATGTCGTAGCAGATGGTGGTGGTGAGGGCGGTGAAAGTGCCGTCCGCACTGGAATAACCCGCTGAAATCAAGCCTATCACAAAGAATATGGCGGCGACTTTGTCCAGATGGTTGAAGGCCAGCTCGGGGAAAATACGGTCGGTCTTGCCTGCCGCGATCATGCCACTGAGGTCGATGCCTTTCTGCTGGGCATACACCAACATGCTGCCGCCTAACAGCAGGAACAAAACGTTGACAATCACCAATATGCCAGTGAAGGACATCATGTTGCGCTGCGAGTCTTTCAGGGTTTTGCAGGACAGGTTTTTCTGCATCATATCCTGGTCCAGACCGGTCATGACAATGGTGATGAACATGCCTCCGAAAATCTGCTTGAGGAAATGGGTGTTGGAATGCCAGTCGGTATTGAAGGTCTTGGTGTATCCGGCCTGGTCCATTGCCTGCCACATGTCACGGAGATTATAGCCTAACGATTTGAAAATCACGATTAAGGTGATGATTAAGGCGGTCAGCATAAAGGTGGTCTGCAAGGTGTCGGTCCATACCACGGTCTTCAGTCCCCCTTTGAAAGTGTACAAAAGTATGATGATGATCATCACGCAGGCGGTAACCCATATCGGAATCCCCCAGGAGTCGAAGACAAAGGTCTGCAAAACAAAGATAACCAGATACATGCGTAGCGCAGAACCCAATAATCGAGAGAGAATAAACAGGGCGGAGCCGGTTTTCTGGGCGGTATTGTCGATGCGCTGGCCGAGAAACTCGTAAATGGAGGTAAGGTTGTATTTGTAGTATATGGGCAGCAGCACGTAGGCGATGGTGAGGTAGCCGAGGATATAGCCGAGCACTACCCCGAAATAGGTG
>JAFXSR010000077.1 GCA_017525505.1 Bacteroidales bacterium | reverse complement strand
TTTTTGTCTGTCCCGACTTTATCGCTTGCGAATCTCTCAAAAGTCTTTTTGAGCCATTTGCTACATCATTCCATTCTTTCAAAGAACTTCCCAAAACCTCCCGCTTTTCCTCTCGCCCCGTTCCGTTCGTTTTGGGATTGCAAAAGTACTACCTTTTTTTTATCTGGCAATACCTTTTCAAACTTTTTTTTCATTTTTTTCTTATCTTGCTGATTATCAGTGAGAAAAAATTTCACTTTTCAAGATTTTTATGTTCAAAAAAAGTATTTTTGGGGTATTTTTTGGCATATTTGGGGTGCTTTTTTCGGAGCATTTTTGAAAATTTTGGAGAAAAATGGATTTTAACCCGCAAAACATGAAGTTCACCACCTCAAAAAACTGCCCAAATATATACCCCCTGTATGCGAAAAAATTCGTACTTTTGCATTCTCAAAAATAAAAACATTGCGAAAGGCCCTTATATATATAATATTGTCACTGCTGATACTGCCTCTTTGGGCAACGCACCAGCGCTCGGGTGAAATCACCTTCGAGCACCTTTCCGGTCTTTCGTACCGCTTCACCATCATCACATACACTTATACCCCCAGTCCTGCCGACAGGCCTGAAATTGAAGTATATTGGGGAGACGGGAGTTCTTCAATCATTCCCCGCCAAGCCAAAAACAACTTGGGGAATGACATCAGCCAGAATATATATGTAGGCGACCATACCTACTCCGGCAATGGTGTGTTTACCGTTTCTTTTGAAGATCCCAATCGTAATGCGGGTATAGTCAATATTCCCAACTCCGTGGCTATTCCTTTTTATATAGAGACCAGCCTTGTTATCAATCCCTTCTTAGGCAGCAATAATTCGCCACAACTGCTGAATGCCCCCATCGACAATGGTTGTACCAATACTCCTTATTATCATAATCCCGGAGCCTACGACCTTGACGGGGACAGTCTGTCGTTCAGTTTGATTACCTGCCGCGGATTTGAAGGGGAGGAGATTCCGGGTTATACCCTACCCTCCGCCTCTAATTACATCAGCATCGACCCACAGACCGGAGACCTTACCTGGGACAGCCCCTTGATGGCGGGCGAATACAACATTGCCATCCTCATACAGGAATGGCGACAGGGTGTGCTGATTAGCAGCGTAGTGCGCGACATGCAAATCACCATCGCCGCCTGCAACAACCATCCACCGGTAATTATTGCCACTGACACCTGTGTCACTGCCGGCGAAGAACTTTTCCTCCCCGTTAGCGCCACCGACCAAGACGGCGGAATCGTGACGCTAAGTGCGACAGGCTCCTGCTTTCACGTGGCTCCTTTCCCTGCGATATTCAATGACACAGAAGGAGCGCCACCCGTCAATTCGTTTCTCAGATGGCAAACGGGATGTCAGCACATCAAGGCATCTCCCTACGAAGTGTTCTTCAAAGCCAGTGACAATGGTCCGCAAATTTCTCTGAGCACCTACAAGACCATTCACATCACCGTAGTGGCTCCAAGACCCGAGAATTTAGACGCCATCCCCGTGGGCAATAGCATACACCTCAGTTGGGACAGTTACATTTGTCCGAACGGTGTCGGTTTCAAAATATACCGAAGGGACGGCAGTTATCCTTTCGATCCCGGCCTCTGTGAGACAGGCATGCCAGGCTATGCCGGCTACACTCTCGTTGGCAACTGCAACCATATTACCGACAGCAGTTTTATTGACGACGGCTCTGCCCGTCCCTTGTATCATGGGCATGAATACTGCTATCGCATCACCGCCTACTTTGCCGACGGTGCGGAAAGCTACGTTTCGGATGAAATATGTGTCCGTTTGGCTAACGACGCACCTCTCATCACCCATGTTGATGTAGGGGAAACCCATCCCACCAACGGAGTGATGTATGTATCCTGGCGCAAGCCCACTGAATTCGACAGTTTGCAATTTCCAGGTCCCGATTACCAGTACAGAATTTTCCGGAAAGTTCGAAACAGCTCAAATGCTTTTATCCCCATAGACACTACCTTTTCCATCAATGACACCAGTATTATTGACATCGGTTTGAACACTAACGAACAAGACTATTTGTATAAGGTTGAATTTTGGGGCATGGCCAATGATTCTATACAGTTTATTGAAAGTTCCGATATCAGTTCTTCTATATATTTGGATATTGAGGAACTGGATAAAAAACTGAAATTGACTTGGAATGAGCAAGTGGCATGGGAAAACCAGAGTTATACCATTTTCAAGCTAAGTGAGGACCTGCACAGCTGGGATTCCATTGCAGAGACCTGCGAACATTTTTATTATGATGAAAATCTGGAAAACGGAAAAGAATACTGCTACTATATCTGTTCTACCGGAGGCTATTTTGTACCCGACAGCTTGTATCCCCTGTATAATCGTTCGCAAAAGAATTGTGGCATTCCCATCGACAATGTTCCACCTGAGATTCCGGATTTTACGGCCACTACCGACTGCCAATCCATCATGCTGAGTTGGGATTTTTCCAGTGCCGAAGCGGCAGAAGATGTGAAAACCTTTTACATTTTCTACCAGCCGACACTCATTGATGAATTTGTCATACTTGACTCTTTGGACAATTCTTATTGCCAAGATGAGCAATGCGAATACACCTTGGCAGACCTTCCCTTTGTCACAGGCTGTTTTGCCTTGGCCTCCATTGACTCAAATCTGAATATGTCCAACATGACGGACCCTGTTTGTTTCGATGTGGACGACTGTATGGATTACCGTTTACCTAACGTTTTTACACCCAATGACGACGGGGTCAATGATTTGTTCCAGCCTTATCAACCTTACACCAATGTTGAGAAAATCGACATGACCATCTACGACCGATGGGGACGGAAGGTATTCCACACGGAAGAGCCCGATATCAACTGGGATGGCAAAGACTATCTGTCTAAACAGCGTTGCTCTGATGGCACGTATTTTTACAGTTGCGATGTATATCTTCACTCGCTCACTGGCACCGTCGTAAAGCCCTTGCACGGGAGTATCACCCTGATTACAAGCAGATGACAAATAGTACACAATATGGACTTAATTGGCGCAAGCCAGTGTGACCACACTGATGCGCACCCCCTCAATTTTCAGCAATTGCGTAATTGCCGCCTCCATGGTGGCACCAGTTGTCAGCACATCATCGCAAAGTAATACATGCTTGCCTTTCAACTTTCCGCCATCAACGGTGGCAAACACGCTTTTCACATTTTCCCAGCGGCTGAAACGGTTCTTTTTCGTCTGCGTCTCCGTGAACTCGCTTCTGTACAGCACATCCGTAGAACAAGGGATATTCATACTTCGGCTCAAACCCATTGCAATCCACTCACTCTGGTTATAGCCCCGCATACGCAATTTCTTCGGATGCAACGGAATGGGCACGATACAATCCACGGAGTGGTAATACGGACTTTTCACCAACTGCCGTCCATACAACTCTCCCAAGAAACGCCCCACCTCCTTGTTCCCTTTGTATTTCAAGGCATGCAGAATATGCTGCACCTTGTTTCCTTTTTTATAAAACAGCATAGAAGCCACCTTCTCCACCGTCACTCTTCCTTCAAAGATATAATCCAAAGGAGAATGTTCCATCAAGTGATAATTGGTTTCCGGAAGATGCATCAAACATGACAGACAAAAATGGGATTCATTCTGCATCAAGGCATTACCGCATGCCACACAGGAACGAGGGTAAAATATCGAAACAAAATTTTTCAGAAGTTGTTTTATTTTGTTCATAGAGCACAATAAATTAGTATTTTTGCGTTTTAAAATTGAAGATTCAAAAATACAGAAAAATGGAAAATAATAATCAAGAAAAAGAAAAAAATCCCTTAAAAAAATGGGTTATCATTTTAGGAGTCTTATGTGGGGTGCTATTATTCACCACCTTATATTTCGGTTTCTTCGCCAAACCCGTGTATAACACCGAATACATCCAGGTAACGGAAGAAAAAGAAAACCTTCAGGCAGAACTGGACGCATTGTTAGCTGAGCATGAGCAAATCAAAAGCGAATATGGTGAATTGTCAGAATTGCTGAGCGAAAAGGACAGCACCATTATGGCCAATGCCGCAGAAATTCAGAAATTGATTGCCTCTCAGGCAGACTATAACAAAATCAAGAGGCAACTTCAGAGGCTGCAAAACATTGCCCAGGAATACGTCACCGAGATTGACCAGTTATACACTGAAAACAAGGCTTTGAAAGAGGAGAACACGCAAGTGAAAGAGACCTTGGCGCAGACCCGCGAGGAGAAAGCCGCCTTGGAAAAACACAAAGACAGCCTGAGCACCAGAATATCAGGAGCCGCGGTTTTCAAAGCGTACAATATCAAGAGCAGAGCAGTGTTTTACAAAGCCAAAGGCGACGAAGTGGAAACGGAGAAAGCCTCGCGTGCCGAAGCCCTGAAGACCACGCTGACATTGGCGGAGAACTCACTGTTGCCAAGTGGCCCCGTGAACTTATACTGCCGTATTGCCCTGCCTGAAAGCGGAAGAGTGTTGACCCCCGGTGCGGGCGATGCCTATACTTTTGTCAACGATGGACAACGCCTGCAATACACGGCAAAAACCACGGTTAACTACGACAACAAAGCTCAGAATGTCACCTTGAAATGGGACATCCGCAACAACGACAAAGCCGTCAAAGGTAGATACATTGTTCAGGTATTCACCGACAACGCCTATTTAGGTGAAAGCTACATCACCTTAAAATAAAATCCTAAGGCTTAGGGGTTTGATTTCCACCAGCAAATTTTTATCCATCATAACAGGTTCGCCGTCGATATTCACAACGGCGTTTTTTTTGCGCTGAACAAAAATCTTCTTGGCCTGTAAAGACTGGAAATACGGGGAAAGATGAATATGTCCGGCCATCAATTGGGTGGCCACAAAAGGTGCCGCGGGAAGAACAGGTTTCTTCAGGATGCAGACATCCAACAAACCATCATCCAGCACAGCTTTAGGAGCTATTTTCGCCTCATAGCCAAACTGATTGGAATTAGCGAAAGTGACCATCAGCGGACGACTTTCGAAAGTGACATTATCATTCAAAGTAATGGTACAACTGTCGATCTGCGTATGGAAATACTTCTCCACCGCTATCCTGGAATAAGTGAGGAAACCACGGTGTCCGTCTTTCGCGAAGGCATCCGCCGTCTCGGCATCCAGACCAAAGCCCGCGATACTCACAAAAGGCACACCATTGACAAGGGCTGTATCGATATATTTTGAACGGCATTTGTTTAGCACATTTTTGATGGCTCTTGGCGGCAGAAGAGGCAGGTGCAACATTCGTGCCAGACCGTTTCCGGAGCCAAACGGAACAATGGCCATGGAACAATCCCTCCCTATCAGCGCTTGCGAGACCTCATTCACCGTACCGTCACCACCTACTGCGGCCACCACGTCGAAACCCTCGGCCACCGCCTGTTCCGCCAACTGCCTGGCATGGCCTTTGCATTTGGTGTACCATATTTCGTAATCGTAAAGAGAATGATCCAGCAACTCCTTCACCCACAAAGGGAATTGCTCCTTCTTTCCTTTTCCTGATATCGGATTTACTACAAAAACAATTCTTTTCTTTTCCATATCTTTACCAACATGCAAAGGTACAAAAAAAACGCCAGTCCATAGACATAGCAAATTATTTTCTTCAAAATTCTGTCCAAGTATAAGAAAAAAAGCTATCTTTGCATGAATATATCCACCTCATAAAACAAGCTGGAAAAAAATGAAAAAACTTCTCCAAAACGATTTTATAGTACTGATTTTCAGATTATTAATACTGTATCTCATTCTATTAATCACCCAAGTTGTATTTTATTTTTACAACCAAAGTATTGTCGGAAACATCCAACTGTCGGCACTCCCCATGATGTTCAAGGGGGCCATGAAGTTCAACACCATCTCCATTCTCTATCTCAACACGGTTTTTCTCGTCCTATCCTTGATTCCATTCAAATTCAGAGAAAAAAAATGGTATCAGAAAATGCTATTCTGGATATACACCATTAGCAACTCCATCGGCCTTGTGGTGATGAATCTGGCAGATGCGGTGTATTATCGCTACACTTTCAAGCGCATCACCTCCGAAGAAATGCACTTTTTCCGCGAGAATGACAACACCGGCAGCATCATATTGAAATCCATGGGAGAGAACTGGTATCTCTTTCTCGTTGGCATAGCGCTCATCGCCCTGATGGTATTTCTGTACAAAAAGATACCCTATTCGGGGTCCTGCATCAAAAAGAAAGGCATTTACTATCCGCTTCATGTGATTCTTCTGGCTTTCGGTGTACTGTTTTACGTATTTGGCATACGCAGTTCTTTCGACCTGAAGGCAAGACCCGTGACGCTCAGTTACGCCGCCTTCTACACCCAATCCGCTCCGCAGACGTCCGTCATTCTCAGCAATCCATTCTGCACCCTGCGAACCATCCGCATGAAAGACTTCCAGGTTCTGGAATATTTTGACGAGGAAACAGCGGAAAAAATATTCACGCCTTATCATTACCCCTGTGGGGATTTCAAATACCTGATCGGGAAGAAAAACATTGTGCTGTTCGTATTGGAGAGCTTCAACAGGGAACATTCCAAATTCATGATGCCTCATCTCAACAAAGGCGAAGGTTACACCCCGTTTTTGGACTCGCTGATGCAAGAAGGATATGCGTTTACCAACAGCTTCAGCAACGGCAGAAAGTCCATTGAGTCCCTGCCTTCGATACTGATTTCCATACCCTCCTACAAGAAACCGTTCCCCTTGCTGCCCGAATCCGTAGGCGAAATGAAGGCCTTGCCTTCCATCCTTGAAGATTATGGCTACAGCACACATTTCTTCTGCGGCACCACCGAGAACCAGATGGGTTTTGAGGCTATCGGCAAAATGGCGGGTATCAGGAATTTTTACAACCGCACCCATTTCGAGAAATTACATCCTGGGGAGAACCGTTCCAACGAATGGGGTATCTGGGACATGGATTTCCTGCAATTTTTCGAACAGGAGCTCAACCGGATTGACACTCCGTTTTTTGCCGCTTTCTACACGCTCACTTCCCATCACCCCTTCAATCTTCCCGAGGAGTACCAAGGCAAAATGCCCACTGGCGTGAATCCCCTGCAACCGTGCGTAGCCTATACAGATCTGTCCTTCCGGAAATTCTTCGAGAAAGCCTCTCAAGAATCCTGGTTTGACAACACTTTGTTCATTTTTGTGGCCGACCATGCCAGCGGCTACAACGCCTACGAGGAATCGCAAACCGCCAAGGGCAGCACCGCCATCATCTATTTCCTCTACACTCCCGACCACTCTCTGCAAGGCCGCAATCACGAGGTGGTGCAGCAGCTGGACATTATGCCCACCATGTTAGGTTTAATGGGCTACGAGAAGCCTTATTTCGCTTTTGGCCGGGATGTGTTCAACGAACCCGAACGCAGAGCCGTTACCACCAACTGCGTCAATCAGATTTACCAATGTATTACCGACTCACTGAGCATCTACATGGACGACGAGCAAACGCTGTATGCGTACGCAGCCACTGACACCCTGCAACAGCACGACATTCTGGACTTAAGCAAAGCCGAACAAAGAAATCTCAACGATTATTTCAAGGCCATCATACAGGCCTATACCACGCATGTCCACAACAAATCCTACGTGGTTCCTGAAAAAAAATAACACAAGACATTAATTTCAACATAAAACTTGATGAAAAACATAGATCCCCAAAAGATTCAAATTGCCAAAAACATACTGTCGCCCAAGGTGGACAGCAAGCTGGTCACACACTTGAACTCATGCGTACATTGCGGTTTGTGCGGCACCAGCTGTCTGTTTTACAAGAGCTACGACGACCCCAGATTCATTCCCGGGAAGAAGGTCGATTTGGTGGCCTCCATCTACCGCCGCTATTGCACTTTTGTCGGCAAAGTTGCCCCGAAGCTGGTTCACGCCAGAGATTTGGACGATGAAACTATCGCTGAGATGGTGGACTCGCTGTACGGAGCCTGCACCATGTGCGGACGCTGCGTGAAGCACTGCTCTATCGGCGTTGACATACCCTTCGTGGTACGCACCGGGCGCCGCATGTTAGCCGCTATGGGCTATGTGCCCAAAACGCTGCAGGCCACGGTAGATGCCGCCATCAACACGGGCAACAACATGGGTATTCCCGAAGAGGAGTACGTTGACACCATTCAATGGATGGAAGAGGATCTGCAAGATGAGCTGGAAGACGAAAACGCCCGCATTCCCTTGAATGAGGAAGGCAAAGAAATGCTCTACACGCTCAACCCCCGCGAACCCAAGTTTTTCCCGCTGTCCATTGCCGCCGCCGCCAAGATTTTCTATGCCGCCAAAGCCGACTGGACCCTTTCATCGAAAATGTACGATGTGACCAATTACGGCTATTTCTCGGGCAATGACCAAGAAGCCACCCAAATTGCCAAGAACATGTTTGACGAGATGGAGAAATTAGGCTGCAAAACCTTGGTATTAGGCGAATGCGGCCATGGTTCCAGAGCCTTGCGCTGGGAAGCCCCCAACTATCTGAAAAACAAACCAGGCTTCAAAATGATCACTTTGGTGGAACTCATCGAAGAATACATCAAAAGCGGCAAAATCAAGTTGGACAAGACGCTGAACACCAAGAAATATACCATCCACGACCCCTGCAATATCACCCGCAACGGAGGATTGTTCAACAGCTTGCGTTTCGTGACAAAACAGGCCGTGCCCGAACTCATTGAAATGGACCCCTACGGCAACGACAACTTCTGCTGCGGTGGCGGTGGCGGCATGCTGGCCATGAGCGAATACAATGAGCGCCGTCTCAAAGTGGGCGAAATCAAAGCCAAGCAAATCAAGGCCACCGGTGCCAATGTTGTGATTACTCCTTGTCACAATTGTGTCGATCAGCTGATGCAGATCAACCACCACTACAAACTCAACGTGGAGATTAAATCTGTGGCGGAGATTGTGGCAGACGCACTGGTTATAAGTTGAAAGTTGAAAACTGAAAACTGAAAGTTGAATTAATACTAATGAGACAATGCGCAAATTGAATTATGGAGAGTCTCGCTATGCTCAAGGGGAAATTATCAATGTGTAAATCTGCAAATTCATATAAATAATCACTAAAACATAAAATTATGAAATCCATTGACCAAACCAATTTCAGTGGCAAGAAAGTGTTGATCCGTGTGGATTACAACGTGCCATTAAACGAGCAATTTGAGGTGACCGACACCACCCGTATCGAGCGCACCAAAGAAACCATCAGCAACATCACCGGAGAAGGCGGTATCGCCATTCTGATGTCCCACCTCGGCCGTCCGAAAGGGGAAGTGAACGACAAGTATTCACTGAAACACATTGTGAAAACCGCTTCGGCTATTTTGGGCAAAGAAGTACACTTCTTAGGCGATGTACTGGACCCAGAGACTCCCAATAAAATCGCCGCTTTGAAGCCCGGCGACATCGGTTTGCTGGAGAATCTACGTTTCCATGCCGAAGAGGAAAAAGGCGACCTGGAATTCGCCAAAGCCATCGCCAAATTAGGCGACTGCTACGTCAATGACGCCTTCGGAACCGCTCACCGCGAGCACGCTTCCACAGCCACCATCGTGAAATGCTTCCCTGGCAAGAGCTACGCCGGCTACCTGCTGTATAACGAGGCTGCCAACCTCGACCATGTGCTGCAGAACCCTGTCACTCCTTTCACCGCTATCATCGGTGGCTCTAAGGTTTCCAGCAAGTTGAACATTCTCAACAACCTATTGGACAAAGTCGATAACCTCATCATCGGCGGCGGCATGGCCTACACCTTCCTGAACGCTCTCGGTGTTAAAATCGGCAATTCATTATTTGAGGAAGACATGGTTCCTGTGGCCAAGGAAATTGTCAAAAAAGCTCACCTGAGAGGTATCAACCTGTACTTGCCTATCGACAACATCTGCGCCGACAAGTACGCTGAAGACGCCAACACATACACCACCACGCAGAACCACATTCCCGACGGTTGGGAAGGCATGGACATCGGTCCGAAAACCATCCGCATGTTCGCTGACATCATCAAGAATTCACGCACCATCCTGTGGAACGGACCTCTGGGCGTGTTCGAGATGAAGAAATTCTCCAATGGCACCCATGCCATCGCTTTGACGGTGGCCACCACCACCATTTCCGGTGCGTACTCACTCATCGGCGGTGGCGACTCCATCGCAGCCATCACCAAATTCGACTTAGGCGATTACATCTCCTATATCAGCACCGGCGGCGGCGCCATGCTGGAGTATCTTGAAGGCAAGGCTTTGCCAGGCATCAAGGCGCTGAACGAGGATGAATAGTCAAAATCCCGCAGAATAGTTATTCTACGGATAAAACTCAGCCGTTTTCAAGGATTTTCTTGGGGATGGCTGAGTTTTTTTTTGATACTTTTTTCTTGATAAAAAAATATCCAAAAAAATCAAACCGACTTTTTTCTCTCACACTTTTCCCTTGATGGAAAAGTGTGCAAAAGATCAAGCCGACGGTAAGTGCAGCCGCACAAGCTCGCTCCCCCCAACCGTCGGCCCTGCCCTCGCACGCAGCATCATTGTCTGATGCAGACCCCTAAACCCCGTCAGGGGTTCCATCCCTGTAGCCGATGCCGTGATGCCATTGTGTTGTCGCGGCAGGGGTATGATTTGAGGACGACATTTCCACCCTATGTCTGATCATTTGCAAATCGACAGACAAAACTGTGGTGGAATGGTCGCTGAAGGACATCAACAAGCCCCTTGGCGTCTCCACCTACCAGCTTGAACAAGTGGTGGCCCGCACGGTGAGGGAGTTGGACCAGAGGAAAAATAAGAAATTTTAGATTGCACAGCGTAATTGTATTTGCCACTATATTTTTTCCATATGCGATGAATCTGTTCTCTATAATAAATTACATTTGTCTATGTATAATTGTGGAAATTTATTTACTTTTGCAGGGTAAAAATTAAAATCATGAGTCGAGTAGGCACATTTATTCTGTTATTAAGTGTATGTTTGATGAGTTGTGTAACACTGGAGCCTGTTTCCATAAAGAAAAGCAGTGAAGACTCTTTGGACAAATACAAGTACTTTTATATTAATCCATCAGGAGATAAAACTGGTAGTGCAGGATATGTTGTGGGTAATCAGTTTGGAGTATTTGGTGGTGGAAAAGCCAAAAGTACTAACCCTGGTGACGTTATAACAGGGAGCTTGATGAAGCAAGGTTATATCCGAGTGGCAGAAATTGAAAAATCCATGGAAGAGAAAACTTTTATTGTTAGTTATGGTGAAACTGGACGCAGAGAGGTTGACTTAGGATACACCATCGAAGTAACGATACAATTTACTTCCGCAAAGACACATGAGATAATCTGTACAGTGTCTGGTGAGGGTTATGGTGAGACGGAAGCCGATGATGTGTATGATGCTATCATTCGGTGCATGGATGCTGTTTTTGGTATAAAGAGGCCGGAGAGAGAAAGAGAGTCTTATTACTAACTAACAATATAAAATTGCTAGACTTCTGTAAAGCCTTAGTGTTACAGTTTCTTTATAAAGCATCCTCATTATTTCATTTTGAGTTCTGAATCTTGAATTTATTATTACGGAGGCACCGCAGTCACCCCTAGAACCCCGTCAGGGGTTCCATCCCTGTAGCCGATGCCGTGATGCCATTGTGTTTTCGCGGCACGGGGGTGATTTGCGCCGAAGCACAGCGTGAGCCTGCCGCGAAAGGGGTTTCGTGAATATTTAGTATCTTTGCACTTCATAAATTCTAAAAAAGATGAACGACAAGCCGATATTTGTTTCCCGTGACATAATGACTGCCGATGAAGGTTATGTGCAATGGATGGCTGATAAGCCGAATATCTGTGCAACATCAACAAGCCCCTTGGTGTATCCACCTACCAGCTTGAATATAACTTTATTTTACCATACCCTGTCTGTTTTGAAGAAAAGTTGTATCTTTGCATCGTAAATATATAGACTGACATGTCTGACGAAACACGATATTATCGTCACTTTAAGGGTGGCAAATATAAGGTTCTGGCCATTGGTCAGGACAGTGAATCGTTGACGTTGGTTGTTATATATCAGGCATTATATGGTGACCACAAAATTTGGGTCCGTCCCAAAGAGATGTTCGATGGTTTTGTAGAGAGAGATGGTCAAATAATAAAGCGTTTCACTGAAATAACGGAAAAAGAAGCTTATGAGAAGTGAAGCGGACAGGGTTTATCTTGCTAACAAGCATAAAGGCGGAAAGGCAAATGCCAAAGGCGGTCTTTATGAAGATTATTATGCGGTATTTCAGATAGTGTCGTGTATAGCTCGGTATAAAGCAGCTTTGGATGGCGTTGCTTTGCAAACGCAGCTGGAAGACACTTTTGTCGATGATCTATTGATTGCTCATCCCGACAAAAACGTGTATCATCAGTTGAAGAATACTCAGAATTTGACATGGAACACAGGATCATCGGAAAGAACCATTCCATCTGATTTTGAGCACCAGATAAGAGATTGTCGGGAACGCAATGAGACATTTGCCTTGAAATTGGTCTATTCTGCGGTTGGAAGTCAAGTGGGAAATAACATTCCAGAAAGTATTCGGGATTACACT
>JAFXSR010000076.1 GCA_017525505.1 Bacteroidales bacterium | reverse complement strand
TTTATACTTTATACTATTTACTTTACAATTGGGTCGAAGGTACAGGTTAGCAGCTATAGCATAGCATAGAATTCTTCTTCCGAGATAATCGGGATGTTGAGTTTTTGCGCTTTGTTGCGTTTTTCGGGACCCATTTTCTCACCTGCAAGGACAAAATCAGTATTTTTGGAGATAGACGACACATTTTTACCCCCATTTTGTTCGATAAGGCGTTTGATTTCATCACGCGGAACGGAGAAAACGCCACTCACCACAATGGACTTGCCCGCTAACTTATCCGAGGCCAACTGCGTCTCCGCGGCACTCAGTTCAAACTGAACGCCAGCATTGCGCAAAGCGATGACCATCTCTAAATTTTCCGGCTGCAGGAAATAATCCACTATAGAACCTGCCACACGCTCACCCACATCATCCACCTGCATCAGTTCCTCCGCTGTGGCATTGGCCAAAGCATCCACATTCTTGAAATACCGGGCCAATTTCTTGGCTGTAGTCTCTCCCACATAGCGGATACCAATGGCAAAGAGCACCCGTTCAAAACCCACTTCCTTCGACTTTTGAATGCCATTCAGAATGTTCTCCACCGTCTTCTCCCTGAAACTAACCACACGTTCGGCTTTCCCCTCAGACGCGGGAATACGTTTTTCCAATCCCAGCAGCTGGTCATACGAAAGACGATAAAAATCGGCGGGAGTTCTCACCAAACCATTGTCAAACAGCACCTCCACCTTCCCTTCGCCAAGCGAATCGATATTCATGGCCTTGCGGGAGATAAAATGCTCCAGTTTCCCCTTGATTTGAGGAGGACAGTGCAACTCATTGGGACAGAACGTGCCGCTTTCGCCCTCATTTTGCAGCAATTCGGCACCGCATTCGGGGCAACGAGTGATAAATTTCACCTTGGGGGCGTCCAACTCGCGCTGCGAGACATCCACCCCGACAATTTTCGGGATAATCTCACCGCCTTTTTCCACATACAACACATCATTCTCATGAATATCGTAGGCCTCGATAATATCTTTATTATGCAGGGAAGCCCTTTTTACGATGGTACCTCCCAGCGGAACGGGGGTCAGGTTGGCCACAGGGGTGACAATGCCAGTACGTCCCACCTGAAAATCCACACTCAGCAATTTGGAAGGCACGCGCTCAGCCTTGAACTTGTAAGCAATTGCCCAGCGAGGGCTCTTGGCCGTGCTGCCAATTTGCTGCTGCATATCAAAGTCATTGACCTTGATGACGATACCGTCGGTGTCGAAAGGCAGGGATTTGCGTTTCACGTCCCATTCGTGCATAAAATCGATAACACCCTTGATATCAACACGTTTTTCCATCACATCGGGTTGTCGGAAGCCCCAGTCGCGCAATTTATTCAAGCTGTCGAAATGGGTAGCGGCATAATGCTGATGTCCCACCACAAAATACAGTTTGAAGTCCAGTCCGCGACGGGCCACCTCGGCAGAGTCTTGCAATTTCAGCGTGCCCGAAGCAGCGTTTCTGGGATTGGCAAAAGGTGCCTCCCCTATATCCTCCCGTTCCCGGTTCAGACGCTCAAAATTCTGATGATTCATGATGATTTCGCCACGCACCTCAATCAGGTCTGGATAATCACCCTTCAAGCGCAAGGGAATCGTGCCAATGGTCTTCACATTGGCGGTCACATCATCACCCTGCACCCCGTCACCACGTGTCACAGCCCTGATTAGCAAGCCGTTCTCATATACCAAACTGATGGCCAGACCATCATATTTCAGCTCGCACACATATTCCACTTTGCCGTTGACCAGCTCATGGATTCGGCGGTCAAAGTCCAACAAATCTCCTTCCGAGTAGGTATTTCCTAGCGACAGCATCGGAAAAACATGCTTCACCGTGCGGAACTGCTTGGTGACGCTTCCCCCCACCCTCTGGGTAGGACTGTCGGGCAAAGCATATTCCGGATACTGCTTTTCCAGCTGAATCAGCTGGTTCAGCAGCTGGTCAAAGTCGTAGTCGCTGATGGTAGGATTGTCCAGCATGTAGTAATTGTAATTATGCTGGTTGATTTCCTCGGTAAGGTGTTTGATTTGTTCCTCTATGTTATTCATTGTCTATCATCTTTTATTTCAAAAATGTCGCCTCTTCGAGGCTCCTTGGCATCACTTTTTCTGGACAGTGCCAGAGCCGGCAATATAACCACGGACTTCCGCATCTCCGGAATAATAAACATTCCCCGAACCTGCGACATCATACTTCACTAATCTTGAAACATTTCCGAGATGAATATTGCCAGAACCCGCAATCTTGGTCTTTGCCGTTTGCATATCACCATTCAGTGTAATATTCCCCGAGCCCAACATTTTCAAATCCACTTCAACAAACGAGCCCTCAATGGTGGTGCTGCCCGAACCAGAGATGGACACCCCAGCCTCATCGGCTGACACCTGTGCAAAAGCAACCGAACCTGAGCCAGCAATTTCCACATCCAACCCACCGAGTTTTAACACTTTTTCACTTCTTATCTGGCCACTGCCATTGACATCAGCATTCAGTTTATAAGCTGAAAACTCATTCTCAAAAGCGAAAATCCCCGAACCATTCACTCGCACATCCTCCAATCTCGGCGCACTGACATAGATTTCGAACTTGGTGAACTGCAGTGTCGGATACTGATACTTCGGCACCGACAACTCCTTCTCACCGAATGAAACCGACAACAAAGGTTTCCCATCCTTGGAAGGCACTTGCATGATAGACAAATCATCGCCTATTACTTTTATTCCGACAAACTGCACGAGATTCTCATCAATAGCGATACTGCAACTAAACTGCTCGCTTTGGGTAAAATGTACGGTTGCCGGCATCGAGAGGGTGATCTCATCAAAATCCTTGACATCGAACTCTTTTGTCACAATATTGCCGTTACCCTTGATGGTTTCAGCATTCAGATTATAAATCCCAATAAAAGAGAAAATCACTGATAATAAAAGAAATGAGAGCTGTTTCATGATACGAAATTTTATTATGGTTTGAAATGCAAATATACACAAATTTCCGCCAACTTACTTTGCGATCATCTTTGCAGGACAAATCCGATCCACAACGACAACGTCATCTTCGACATGGAAGATATAAACCATTTCTTATTATGTGACACCATCCGGCGAGCCTTAGGATGAAACCGACGAACATCCACTTGCCTACTGGGGCGATATAGGTCTGCAAGAATTGACAATGACTGAACTTCGGTAATCAGCGTGTCAATATACCGATTGGCTCCCTCACGAGACATCAACGAAACAAGGAAGCGAAACAGATTATGCAAGTCTGCTTCCGCAGTCCTTTCAATCTTGACTTTGTATGTTTTCATAATGAGCATCCACCATATACCGCAGTTTTCCGAAACACATTCAGTACCAGAATAAAAAAAAAGGGGGCGTGTACCCCCGAAAAATATTATATGAATTGACTACAGCTGTGAGTATGCCGGTGAGAAGGTGTCGCCATTGCGAATGTCGCCGGTGGTAAGGCCCTTCTTCAACCATTTCACACGCTGTTCCGAGCGACCATGGTTGAACGAATCGGGAACCTCGTAGCCCTGGGCTTTCTTCTGTAGGTAATCATCGCCGATCTTGGAAGCCACATTCAAGCCCTCTTCGATGTCGCCATCCTGCAAGGATCCGAACATTTCGTTGTCATGATATGCCCAAATGCCTGCATAGAAATCGGCCTGCAGCTCCAGTCGCACACTAATTTGGTTGCGTTCTTTTTCGCTCACACGGCTCATCTGCTGGTGAGCGGCATTCAAGGTACCCAACAGGTACTGCACGTGATGTCCCACCTCATGCGCAATAACGTAGGCGTAAGCAAAATCGCCATCCGCACCCAGTTGCTTTTTCATATTCATAAAGAAGGACAAGTCCAGATATACACACTGGTCGGCCGAGCAGTAGAATGGACCTGTAGCCGAGGTGGCGCCACCACAACCCGACTGCACGCTACCCGTAAACAGCACCAATTTCGGAGGAACGTATGTCTTACCCATTTTTTTGAACTCAGCCGTCCACACATCCTCGGTGCCGGCCAAAATCTTCTTGGCGAAAGAGGCCAATTCTTCCTCTTCAGCAGAAGGCTGGTATGCTTCGGTCTGCCCTGATGAACCACTCAAATCAGCATTTTGTAAAACTTCCATAGGGTTGCGCCCCATGATCAAATAAATCAAACCCACGATAATAATACCACCAATACCCATGCCTCCGATGGCTTTGCCGCTGAGACCTCGACGGTCATCAACATTTGTGCTTTCGCGTCTTCCTCTTAAATCCATAATAGTAGTTTTTAAATTTTTGCAAACTTACAAATTTTATTGATACGGAGAGAAATTATTTACTCCGCTTATAATATACACTTCTGTAATTCTTCAGTTCCAGCTTGTCGCGCGATGCGTCGAGACGGACACTCCACGATCTCCGAGCGTCACCCTCCTTGATCCAATTCTGATAGTGTGTTAAAGACTCTTCCTTATAAATTTGAACCCAACTGTCCAACATCTCTTGTTTTTCCGGCTGGACAATCATCTTGCTGGCATCCACTTCAAAAACAACGCTGTCAGGGTTTGTGATTAACGAATCCCCTTTCAGCTCCCATGTCCCAGTTTCTTTATAAATCTTTTTTAGCTTTCCTTGTGAAAAATTGATATTCGCCGGTGATGTGACAATGGACACATAAGAGTAAGTATGGTCCTTTCGGAATTCAAATTGGTTCGATTCGTCCATTGGTGACGAGTTCCATGTTCCTGTCAGACTCTTTACTGTTACGGCGATACCATTTGTGTTGATATTGTTTACATATTCTTCTATCTCTTCATCGGTGATGCTCATCAGAAATTTATTCTCGTCGTTCACCTGAGTCCAGTATTTTAATAAACCAGCTATACTACCTAACTTTCTGGGTGTACAGTCTATAAAATATTTCACATGCTCATCCTCTAAATTTTCCTTCAACAGCTTCCGCATTTTTTCATAGTATTGATCCAGAACTTCTTCCAGACTCAAGTTACTGTCACCATTATTCAGTTCTTCATACACTTTTACAGATATCGGTTTTTGCCAAGTGCTTGCTTTGTTAAACATGTCCTGAAACGTCTGACGGTAATAATAACAAGACTGCACATTGTCGATAAACTTCATGCATCCTAAGTTTTGCCATGTGTCGGGGCTGCTATGGAAGATTTTTTCTTTTGAATTGTCGAAACGGAATTCTTCTCCATCTTCAACAATAAATGAAAGCGCCATACTCAGAGTGTCATTCGGCACGGAATCCAACTGGTTGAGATGTTCCCTGACATATACCGTCGCATTATACTCCGTTTCCATATTCTCCTTCAAGGTTTTCAAGCTGTTGATCGATTCATCAATGTCATGAATCACCATGATGGCCATCATCCGCTGCAATTCTTCCTTCTTGTTATTCTCCACCATCTTGCTACCGGCAAAGGTCAAGCCCACACCAATGGCAGTACCCACAACACTGATCAGGAACTGCATCCACCAAGATCTACGTTCTTTTCTGTCTTTTATCAAGCTCATCTTATCTTTCTTTTAGTAATAAATGTTATTCTGAATAAAATTCTAGGGTTTGCAATTGCAAATATAGTTAAAAAAACAATCCATAAAAAATAATATTGTATCTTTGACCGTTGTTAATTTCAAAGGGTATAAAAAGCTATTCATCGTTTGAAATAATGGCACAAATAATCTCTGATGTATGAATAAAAGGCATTTCAGAAAAGCATTGGGTTTAGCAGCAATCGTGACAATTCTGCTGTGTTTTACAGCCAGTTATGCGCAAAAAACGACAAAAACTTTCCTGGAACATTACGATCTTTCCACCACGGTGATCAACCCTGATACCGCACCGACCGATAACATTTATTCCTGGTGGACAGAATCCGCAAAAAAAGAATGGGACAGTACGGGTAATAAGGCTTTTGATGACGAATGGTTGTACCGTCCCGAGCCATTGGGCTTCAGAGGCAGAAATTTCCAACGTTTTTATATCCACTTCGACACGGTTTATAAAGTCTCGTCCACTATTTACCAAGTGGAAGCACGTTCTCGCTGCAAAGACGAATACTGTGGTATCAAAGGCCAGATTATCATTGACTCAGTAATGTCTTCTATATACAACGACAAGATCGCAACTGACTGGCGTGAAGATTTTTTCGAGAATTTGACAGAACATGGGACTATCCATGCCCATTACGAAATGACAGCTTATATAAGCGCCAAACCCATTGCCCGCCTATTCGGTCACTCAAGCTATTCATACTTGGTGCATAACGACAGCATCTATTATGATGCCTTGGAGATTGTTGCTGACGGATATGAGAATAACCAATACAAAGGCAAATGGGTTTATCTTGCCACGAAAGACACCCTTAGCTGCAATTGGGGCGATTTCAGAATACCCGAATCTCGTTATTTGGATGTCGGCTGTGGAGAATTTATACCCATTGAAAAATATTATGATTACGGCTGGAAGCCACTCATTGATTTAAACAGACATGCCCGGATAGATGATCCGGAGCATGAATACTATATTCGTTTATACCATATTGATGAAGATTGGTGGAAAACCAACGAGGCTGAGCCACATAAAAATTAGTATCCCAAAATCTTCAGCATAGACTTATAGCTCTGCTCCTTGGCAAAGAGCTTGGTGCAGAGTTCGCCGTCCTCATCCCTATATATAATAATATGTTTAGGAGCGGGAAGCATACAATGCTGGATACCGCCATAGCCACCGACGGCTTCCTGATAAGCACCCGTATGGAACAGCCCGATATATTGGGGATCTTCATCATAATTGATTTCTGTCGGTTTGCCCGTCCCCTCGAAATTTGTGTCGGCTGATTGATGGATTTTCGGTAAAAACACCGCATTCAGATGCGCCTCCGAGTTGTAATAATCGTGACTGTCGCAGGTCAAACCACCCAAAAAGACACGTTCATATTCCCTGTCCCAATGATTGATGGCGAGAATGATAAATTGCTGATTGATAGCCCAGGTGTCGGGCAAAGTAGTCATGAAAGAGCTGTCGATCATATTCCAAAGCTCACGGTCATTCTGTCTTTTCTGCTGCAAAATAGAGAACAAAACCGCACTGGATTCGCCAACAGTATAAGAACCGAACTCAGTGAAAATATCCGGTTCACGTACACCTTCACGATCACAAATCTGCTTGATCTGCGACACAATCTCCTCGGCCATGTACTCATAATCGTACTCAAAACCGAGAGAGTTTTTAATCGGAAATCCACCACCAATGTTCAGGGAATCCAATTCGGGACATATCTTTTTCAAATCGCAATACAAGTTAACGCACTTGGTCAACTCATTCCAATAATATGCCGTATCCTGAATACCGGTGTTGATAAAGAAGTGCAGCATCTTCAATTCGAACTTCGGATTCTTCTTGATTTTATTCTCATAGAAAGGAATGATATCATTGTATCTGATTCCCAAGCGCGAAGTATAGAATTCAAACCTAGGTTCCTCTTCTGCTGCGATTCTGATGCCCACTTTACATTTGGAATTCAAAGTCGCATCCAACAAAGTAAACTCGTGTTTGTTGTCCAGAACAGGAATAATATTGACAAAGCCCTTATCGAGCATCATCGCTATATTATCAATATACTGCATCTTCTTGCAGCCATTACATATAATATAATTGTCTTTCTCGAACTGTCCCATGTCGTGCAAAGTCTCCACCAGATTCAAATCAAAGGCGGACGAAGTCTCCAAATGCACGTCATTTTTCAGCACTTCGGACAACATAAACTCAAAATGAGAGCTTTTTGTACAATAGCAATAGTGATAATCGCCCTGATAATCGGACTTCGCGATAGCCACATTGAACCATCTTCTGGCCTTCTGGATATTTTGGGAAATCTTGGGAAGATAGGTGATTTTCAGCGGTGTACCATACTGCTTAATAATATCCATCAAGGGCACAGTGTTGAATATCAACTCATTATCTTCAACCTTAAACTCCTCCTGCGGAAATTCGTAAGTCTGTGAAATCAGATCAATGTACTTGGTTCTCATAGCCTTTTCAAATTTTTATGATTCAAGCCGCAAAAGTACAAAATAAATTAATCGGATTACACAAAAATATGCAATCCGATTCATTTAAATTTGATTTTTTAACACAATCCGAGCAACTCAGGTTACAGGTTACAGGTTGCAGAATTTAAAGTTCAGGGGTAGGAAGGTTAATTTTTCAGTTTTCAGTTTTCAACTTTCAACTATCATTTATTAATAATATGTACATCCATCTGATTGAAGGGGATAGAAATGCCGACGGCATTGAGCTTGTCGTAAACCGCCTGGTTCAGATAAAAAAAGGTATCCCAATAATCGGCATTCTTAACCCACACACGAAGCTCAAGACTGACGGCGCTGTCGGCCAAGGCGGTCACCACCACCATTGGTGCGGGCTCTTCAATGACTTTGGAATATGACTTTGCCAGCTCCATCAGAGCGGCACGAGCGCTATCGACGGACTCTCCGTATGCAATGCCCACCTTGATGTCCACACGGCGGTTTTCGGAACGTGAATAATTCACCAGTGTCTTGGTGGCCAAGTCGGTATTGGGAGCGATCACCATTTTCTTGTCCGGAGTTTCCACAATCGTATTGAAAATCTGGATATGCTTGACTGTTCCCTGCACACCTGCGGAATCGATATAATCTCCCACCTTGAAGGGTTTGAGCAAGAGAATAATCACGCCACCTGCAAAATTCTGCAAAGTGCCTTGCAATGCCATACCCACAGCCAGACCAGCGGCACCCAGCACCGCAATAAACGAGGTGGTTTGGATGCCTACCATACCCATCACGGCAATCACCACCATCGCTTTCAATGCGATATCAGTCATCGAAATCAAGAACGACTGCAACGAGACATCCACATTACGTCGTTCCAACATCTTCCGCATTGCCTTGACAACCAGCTTGATAAGTTTCAAACCTATCCATAAGATAATCAGAGCGATAATAATTCTTGGAACATCCTTGAACAACACATCACGTGTAAAATCGCTCAACGATCCCCAAAGGGACTGCATACTCATAAAACCTTTTGATTCCATAATTTTTTTGATATTTAGTTAGTTATTAATTGAGTTGTTTATTTCATACTTCCATGTAAGCTATTTCATTCCTCATAATGTCGCATCAGCAACTTTCCTCTGCGTGACTCCCGTATCATCCGCAGTGCCTTGTTCACCTCGTCGATAGTACCCACACACTCGAAAGGCTTGTTGGGAGCGATGCCACAAAGCTCGTCGAAATACTGCATTAGTTCTGGTTTGTCGAGCAAGTCCTCCCCAAAAATGCCGACCATCGTGTCATTATCAATAAACGGTGACAAAATGATATAAGCGAAAAGGCACTTGGAGCAGTTGCAGCACCATCTGTTCTCCTTGCTGCCGGCATTACAACTCTTGAACACCGGAAAATATTGAGGATGCCGAGCAAACATCTCCGCAATCTGCAACTCGGTATAAGGACGCAAAAAACTATAATAGTGGTTGCAGTCGTTGAGGAAAGTACGGACATACCAGCAGAAATCTTCCTCATATTCCAACGACTTGGAATACTGATGGTTAATCTTCGTTCCGGGAATTGTCGGCTCATTGGCGCTCGACTCATTGGAGAGGGCCACATCGCGGGTAGTGGTGCCATAGCTCACCAGCAAAGAGTAGAAACTGAGCATGGCAGAGAATGGCGTATGACCATTCAGGAAGCCCTGCTTGTTAAGTTCCAGCAACTGCGTATCGATTTCGCGTTGCAGCACCACCCTATCCTCTTCGGCCGGAAAACCCGCAATACGGGCGCAGTCCACCGTGGCACCTCGAGGGTTAATGATGAAAGGGATGACCTGACGCTCCTTACGCAGCGCCTCCAAGGTAACCACCGAATCCTTGCCACCGCCAATGGGAACAACAACCCTCTTACTATCTTCTACATAAGGATATTTCAGCTCAGCAGCTGACGGACTGTCCTGCAAAAAACTGAAAGTCATAAAATCATCTTCAGAAGCATGAATTTTATTCTGATAGAAGAATTCGCCCAATCCATTGAAATACAATTTCTTCCACCATTTCTGCATGGACTCGTCCAGTTGATACGGCTTGACCAGCACCATTGGCGAGCAGGTGCATTTCCAATAGCTGATCAATTCTATCAAACCTATCTGGAAAACGATCCCACGGATTTCCTCCTCCCGAAGTGGCACAATCGCATATTTCCCTAAAGAAAGTTTCATTTTAGGATGAAACTCATACATGCCTGTCGCAAAATGGAATTGCATTCTGACTTCCGTATCCGTTGTAGAAAAATCAAAACCTTGGTATTCAAACACAGGGAAATCCTGTCGCAACTGTTCGTAGGTTTTCTTCATCATTCTTTTGGTAATATGATAATTTTTCGTATCCTTCTTCTTTCTCCGAACGCATCCCCAGAAACACGGGACACCGCGTTCCCACAAAAAAACATTCGTCTTTGTATAATTCGAGAATTTTATGTAAATTTGCATTTCTGAATTACCCGACAAAAATACAAAAAATTTCATGGAAACGGTTGAGAATTTTTTCACGGTGAAGCCCACCGAATTCTCGTTGACAGCGGGACGGATTTTGATTTCCGTGCCGTTTTTCAACGACCCGTTTTTCAACCGTACGGTAGTGCTGCTGACGGATTACGACAAGCAATCGTGTGCAGGGCTGGTATTGAACAAGGCCTCACGCCTGTCGGTACGCAAGGTGGTGAGTGAAATTAAAGTCGATGACAAGCTGTACATTGGCGGCCCGGTGATGCCCGACGGCATCTTCTGCATCCACAACTTCGAGAATTCCAAAGCCGCCTCCAAGCTGCTGCCCGGCATCTTTGTCGGCTCCGACGAGGTATTGATTTCCCTGATTGAGCACCAGGCTATTCCGACCATGAAATACCGCTTTTTTGTAGGCTATTCGGGTTGGTCGCCGGGACAGCTGGAAGGAGAGTTGGCAAACAAGATGTGGGTAATCGGTGCCGCCACCCCCGAACTGGTTTTCGACACGCCCAGCAACAAAGTGTGGGATACTGCTGTGCGCAATCTCGGCAACGACTATCTGCACTGGCTCAAGACCCCTCGTAATTTCGCTCATAATTAACAAAGACATCCGCTTACCATATTAAATTATTTTGTATCTTTGCAGAATGTATTCAATTTTTTAGACGCATGAAGAAACATATCAAACTTGCCCTTTTCTGTCTGGCGTTTTTCCTGCTGGAAGCAGGCTGTGGCAACAGCAAGAACCCTTACCATTCTCCCAAAAGTATCACCAAAGCCTTTGCCGAGAGCCTGTACACCGGCAAATTCGATGAAGCCAAGCAATACGTCACCCCCGAGTCTGTTCCCATCATCAACTTCTACCAACACGCTTTCCCTCCGGAAAATTTTGAGGGCTGCGATCATATCGGCATAGGGGAAATCACCGTCCGGGAAATCAATGACTCCACGGCCCTCTGCAAGTGTATCCTCACCCTTTGCAACGGCAAAAACAGCAATAGCAGTACCAAAGTGGTGAAAAAGGACGGCAAGTGGTACGTAACCCTGCGTGAAAGCGAGAACGAGAAGAAAGAAGAAGCGGAAAAACAGATTAAGAAGTTTAACAATTGACAATTAATAATTATGGAGGGATAATTAGGGATGAGAATTCAAAATTCAAAATCCAAAATCCAAAATCCAAAATCAACAACCTCCTAACCTTCTAACCTTCTAACCATTAAACAATAAACACTAACCCCTAAAAACTAATCACTAACCCCTAATAATATATGGCAAACTTTATTGAAGAGATGAAATGGCGCGGGATGATTCATGACATGATGCCCGGCACAGAAGAACAATTAGCGAAAGAAATGACCACCGCCTACGTCGGCATCGACCCGACAGCGGACTCACTGCATATCGGACATTTGGTGGGCGTGATGCTGCTGAAGCACTTCCAGGAGTGCGGCCACAGACCCATTGTGTTGCTTGGTGGCGCCACCGGCATGATCGGCGACCCCTCCGGCAAGTCACAGGAGCGCAACCTGCTGGATGCCGACACCCTGCGTCACAACCAAGCATGCATCCGGAAGCAGCTGGAGAAATTCCTCGACTTTGACAAGACTGGTGGCAATGCCGCAGTGCTCGTCAACAACTACGACTGGATGAGCCAGTTCTCCTTCCTCGACTTCATCCGCGACATCGGCAAGCACATCACCGTCAACTACATGATGGCCAAGGACTCTGTCAAGAAGCGCTTCAACGGCGAAGGCGACGGCATGTCCTTCACCGAATTCTCGTACCAGCTGGTACAGGGCTACGATTTCCTGTATCTGAACCAGCACTACAACTGCAAGTTACAGATGGGTGGCAGCGACCAGTGGGGCAACATCACCACCGGCACCGAGCTGATCCGCCGCAAGACCAACGGGGAGGCTTTCGCTCTCACCTGCCCGCTTATCACCAAGGCCGATGGCGGCAAGTTCGGCAAGACCGAGAAAGGCAACATCTGGCTCGACCCCGAAAAGACCTCACCTTACACCTTCTACCAGTTCTGGATTAACTGCAGCGATGAGGACAGCAAGAAATACATCCGCATCTTCACCCTGTACAGCAAAGAAGAAATCGAAACGATGGAGAAAGAGCATGAGGCTGCCCCACATTTGCGCATCCTGCAAAAAGCACTGGCCAAAGACCTTACTGTCCGTGTACACTCCCAGGAAGACTATGACGCTGCCGTCAGCGCCTCCGAGATTCTCTTTGGCAAAGGCACCGCCGAGGGATTGGCCAATCTATCAGAAAACATGTTCCTTGCCGTGTTCGACGGCGTGCCGCAGATGGAAGTTTCCCGCGACCTCATCGCCAGCGGTGTAGGAGTAGTCGATTTCCTGACCGACCACTCCAACATCTTCCCTTCCAAAGGTGAAGCCCGCCGTATGCTGAAAGACAATGGCGTGAGCATCAACAAGAACAAAGTCAATGACAGCTGCACCGTCAACAACGACATGCTGCTGAATGGCAAGTACATTTTGGTGCAGAAAGGCAAAAAGAACTACTTTATCGTTAAAGTCAACTAATTCCATATCAAAAAAGAAAAACATGAACTGGGCTGTCATCATCACCATCATACTTATCGGCATACTTGGCCTGGTGCTGGAATTTCTGGTTGTACCCGGAGGTGTGGTCGGTATCATCAGCGGACTTGTTATCGCCGGCGGCGTGGGCTTGGCCTACTATCAATACGGTGTACTGGCAGGCAACATCACATTGATAGTCACTGTGATAGGCATTCTTGTCGGCATCTTCTTCCTCTTGCGATCGAAAACGTGGAGGAAACTGATGCTTAACACCAAGATTGAAAGCAAGGTGAACGAAGTGGATGAGGCTAAAATCAAAGTTGGCAGCACCGGGATAACCATATCGCGTCTGGCTCCCGGCGGGAAAGCCGATTTTGATGGTGAAATCGCAGAAGTGTTTTCCTCCCAGGACTTTATCGACCAAAACAGAGAGATTATAGTCTTAAAAATAGAAGGCAGCAAAATTACCGTTAAACTTAAATAATTACATTATGGATCCATTAACCGTTATCATTATTGTCGCCTGTGTCATCCTCTTGATTTTCTTCTTATGGATGGTACCTATCGGCTTGTGGTTCACCGCTTTAGTAAACGGTGTACACGTTTCATTAGTACAATTGATTCTGATGCGCTGGAGGAAAGTCCCCCCTGGAACTATCGTCAACGCTCTGATTACCGGCACAAAAGCCGGCATCAAGCTGAACCGTGACCAGTTGGAGGCCCACTATCTGGCTGGCGGTCATATCAGTCCCGTTGTCAACGCCCTGATTTCCGCGGAAAAAGCCAACATCCCATTGGATTTCAAGGCAGCCACCGCCATCGACTTGGCTGGCCGTAACATTCTGGAAGCCATCCAGACTTCTGTTAACCCGAAAGTCATCAACACCCCTCCGGTGGCCGCTGTGGCCAAGAACGGCATCCAGTTGATTGCCAAGGCCAGGGTGACCGTGCGTACCAACATCAAGCAGCTGGTGGGTGGTGCCGGCGAAGAGACCATCATCGCCCGTGTGGGTGAAGGTATCGTCACCGCCATCGGTTCCGCCGACAACCACAAGCAAGTGCTCGAAAACCCAGACTCAATTTCCAAAGTAGTCTTAACCAAAGGTTTGGACTCTGGCACTGCTTTCGAGATTCTGTCTATTGATATCGCCGACATCGATGTAGGCAAGAACATCGGCGCTATCCTGCAGATGGACCAGGCCAATGCCGACAAAAACATTGCCCAAGCCAAGGCAGAGGAACGCCGCGCCATGGCTGTGGCGTTGGAGCAGGAAAACAAAGCCAAGGCCCAGGATGCCCGCGCCAAGGTTATTTTAGCCGAAGCCGAAGTGCCTCTCGCCCTCGCCGACGCCTTCAGAAACGGCAACTTGGGAGTGATGGACTACTATCGTCTGCAAAACATCAAGGCCGACACTCAGATGCGCGAAAGCATCAGCAAGCCCCAAACTCCCACTGCCAACAATGGCAAAAACGACAAAAAATAAGCCGTAATGATGAGAAAAATATCATTACTGTTCATGGCTCTTGTTCTGTTCCTGTTTTGCCAGGCTCAGAACAAGAGCTTTGACTATAAGTTAAAGGCTGTTGACGGCAACTGCACCTCCTACGACAATCCCCAATTGCGGAAAGAACTGGACAAAGAGAAGAAAAAATTGGAGAAGAAAACCAGTGTCGTCATCGGCTATTGCCCCGAGGACATGGTCAGCGAAATGCCCCAGAGTCCGCTATCCAACTTCCTGACTGATATTTTGGTGGATATTGCCAACGACTACTGCCAGAAGCACCACAAAGAAGCTGTGGATTTCTCCCTCCTGAATTTCGGGGGCATCCGCAGTTCATTGCACGCGGGGAACGTCACAGTAGGCAATATTTTTGAAATCTCTCCCTTTGAGAACAACGTGGTCATCGCCAACATCAAAGGCAGCGAGCTGCTCAAGGCCTTTCGACGTTTCAAAGTCAAAAGATGCGAGCCTTACTCCCAACAAGTCAGCATACAATATGTCGGCGACTATTTTTACAAGGCACTCATCCATGGAAAAGAAATTGACAATGACAAAATCTACCGTGTGGTTACCCTGGACTTTATCCTCACTGGCGGCGATAACATCCTTGAAGGTGTGGAAATTCTATCATCGGAAAACACCAACATCACCGTACGAGACGCCTACATCAAGCAAATCAGAAAAATGACCGCCGAAGGCAAAGTCATAACAGGAAAATTTGACGAACGAATGAGTATTATCCCCCAAAACCGGTAACCATGAAAAAGTCACTTATTTTCATCAACATACTGTTTTTGCTGGCTGTTTGTTCACTGGTAACGGCCCAGAATTCCATCGTCATCTTGCACACCAACGACACCCACAGCCAAATAGAGCCTTTGCAGAACAAAGACGGCTCATCGGCAGGTGGTATTTATTGCCGCGCCGCCATCATCGACCAAGTGCGTCAAGAAAACAAAAATGTGTTGCTGGTAGATGCCGGCGACTTTTGCCAAGGCACCCCTTACTTCAACTTTTTCAAAGGAGCCAGCGAAATCAGATTCATGAATCTGCTTGGCTACCAGGCAGCTGCGTTAGGCAACCACGAATTTGACAACGGCAGCGAGATGCTGGCCAAGCAATTAGCCAAGGCCAAGTTTCCCATCGTTTGCTCCAACTATCTGTTTTTCAACAAAAAACTGAATAAAATTGTCAAAAAATATATCGTCATAGAAATGGGAGGCAAACGGATTGGCATCTTCGGACTGCTGACAGACATCAAAGCGCTGACTTTGCCTGAGAATTACAAAGATCTGAAATACCTCAATGCCATCGATGTGGCCGACTGTATGGTGAAAGAACTTCGTGAAACCGAGAAATGCGACTATGTCATCTGCCTGTCACATCTGGGATGGAATACAGGCTCTGAGGACAACCCCGACGACAAAATGTTAGCCGCGCAAGTAAAAGGCATTGACGTGATTGTGGGCGGCCACTCCCACTCTGTCATCGAAAAACCCGACGTTGTCAATGGCACACTTATTTTGCAGACAGGAAAAAAAGGGCTGAGAATTGGGCAATTAACAATTAACAATTAACAATTATACTACCCCGCCCTTCGGGCACCCCTTCTAATAGAAGGGAAATTCAAAATCCATAACCCCTTAATCTCTAACCCTCCTAACCTTCCTAACCCTCCTAACCCTCCTAACCCTCCTAACCTAAAAACAACCATCACATTAAAACCATGAACTTACAAGCATACCACAACATCAAAGACAGTCTGCCGGAAGGCGTACGGCTGGTGGCGGTTTCGAAGACCAAGCCCGAAGAGGACATCATGACCCTGTACAGCGAGGGGCAACGCATCTTCGGGGAAAACAAGGCGCAAGAACTAAAAGGCAAATACGAGCACCTGCCCAAAGACATTGAATGGCACCTCATTGGTCACTTGCAGACCAACAAAATCAAATATATCGCCCCTTTTGTCAGCATGATTCATAGCATTGACAGTTATGAACTGCTGAAGGAGGTGAACAAGCACGCTATCAAGCACGAACGGGTGCTGAACTGCCTCCTGCAATTCCACATCGCCCAGGAAGAAACCAAATTCGGTTTTGTGCTGGACGAATGCGAGGCGATGCTCAACGACTCCGGCTTCGCCGACTTGCAAAACATCAAAATTTGTGGCGTGATGGGAATGGCCAGTTTGACCGATAAGCAGGAACAAATCCACCGCGAGTTCCGCACCCTGCACGAATACTTCAACCTACTGAAAACCAAATATTTCAACAACAACCCCGACTTCAGAGAATTGTCGATGGGCATGAGTGAGGACTATCCCATCGCCATTGAGGAAGGCAGCACGCTGGTACGCGTAGGCAGTGCGATTTTTGGGGCGAGAAACTATGGGAAAGTTGAAAACTGAAAACTGACAGACCGCTTTGGCGCTTCGCGCTTGTGCGGTCTGCTCTAATCGCGAACACAACGGACCGAGAATCCGTAGTACTTGTTGCCGCCGTCCCTGTACACGTAGGCGTAGCTGTAGCCGAGGTAGCGATCGTACGCGTAGTTGGCAATGTTCTCCGTAGCACTCCAAAAGTTGGCGTAGTAGCCGAAACTGATGTAGCCGCCGTTGCCGTAGTAGCCAGCGGGAAGAGCCGAGAAACCTGTGGCATTGTTGGTGGTGGGATCATTACCCGGCACATCCGTTCCGCTTGCACTGCTCCATTCCCAGGTCGCCGCCAAGGCTTTGGCCAAATGGTCGGCATTGCCACTTGCCATATAGGCAGGCTGCGTCTTCATATAGTTGGACAGTTCTGTCCACTCCGCATCGCTGGGCACATGCCAGCCATTGGGACAGATGCCCTGCACACCGCTGGGATTGGCCGCACTACTGCTTGCTCCGTGCATCACCGCCGGCCTGTTGTACAAGTAGCCATACGACGCCACATTGACCATATTCTCCTCGTTGCTCTGGTTCGAACCAGGCGCATAACGGTAAGGCTCTGCATAACTATACGTGCTGCCCATCGGTATCGTTGTGCCGTCGGCATATTTTGTGGTGCGCAGGTTCTCCGCCATCCACACCTGGTTGCCTATCTGCACCGCATCATAGCTGTTGCCGTCAATATCGGAAACCGCATTGGGCAGAACCACCGCTGTCTCAGGGTATTCCTGATTACCAGAGCCGGAGCCACCACCCGAACCAGAGCCGCCTTAGCCACCGCACGGATTCTCCGTGTTGCCGCTGTTGTTGCCATTGTTGTTCACTTCCTCTTTTTTGCACGATGTAAATAACATCGCCACGGAAACGACTAGCGCCGCTCCCAAAATGAAATACTTTCTCACTTTAATTTGTTTTTGTTAACTTGTCTTTTTCGTTATCTCTTACAAAATGCAAGAATAAAAAATTTATTTTAAATGACAAAACATTTTTTGTTGCTATTTTTACCACAAAGCAGGTTTTTCACGTCTAAAGCATATCCGCATGGAGCGAAGCGACAGGCGGAACCTCCAACATAACCTACGCACATCGAACGAGGCGAAAACTCCCAAAACAAAGCCATTATTTTAACTATTGTTTGTTAATATTTTAAGTCTATTTTTCTAACTAATTGATTCAAAGCGATAAAAAAATTTCTTGGAAAATTCCTGTCGGATGTTTTTCTGTTATATATTTGCAGCATCATTTCAGTATGTGAAAACAAAAAATCAATACCCACAAACAAACTTTTATAATAACAATAAAAATATGACGACACCTTACAAATATTACAGTCCCGTGACAGATGTCACTTTCCGGAAAGTCTTTGGCGAGCATATCGACTTGACCGCCAGCCTGCTCAACACCTTCCTGCCACTGGAGGACGGCAGGCTCATCACCAACATACAGTATGTATCCCCTGAGATGATGCCCGAGACTCCCACACGCAAGAACAGCATCGTGGATGTGAGATGCAAGGACACCGCCGGCACTGTCTTCCTGGTGGAGATGCAGCTCAACTGGGACACCGACTTCTTGCAGCGGGTAGTGTTCAACACCTCCAAGGCCTACGTGAAGCAGCTCGACAAGGGCAAACCCTTCCACCTGCTCCAACCCGTCTATTCCCTCAATTTCGTGCAAGGTGACCTCCACAAAGGACTTGGCGAATGGTACCACCCTTACCAGCTCGTCCACATCCACCACTCCGAACGGGTCTTGGAAGGACTCAAAATCGTCTTTGCCGAGATGGACAAGTACAAGAAGCTGGCAGAGAAAGGCCGCACCAAGAAGGATCTGTGGATGCGCTATTTCACGGAGATGACCGAGAAAACACGGAAACCCGCCTCCGAACT
>JAFXSR010000075.1 GCA_017525505.1 Bacteroidales bacterium | reverse complement strand
GGCTCTTTTGGCGAAAGGTATTGATCCGATGCAACAGAGGTGTACGGTTACCTGTGCAGTCATATTTTGTCGGTAAATTGTCCAACGCCCATAAACACAGGGTGTCCTTGTGAAGCTCAACACTTTTCGCCAAAAGAGCCATTTTTTATATTATAACCTTCTCTATTCAATAATTTAAAAGGAATAATAAATGTTTTACAGTATAAATCAGCTGAAACATCTTATAGTTTCGCAATGTGAGACAATTGAAAACTGCTTACGCATCCTTGATGATGGAAGTCGTCCTACTCTTTTTATCATAAATAAAAATCAAGAGATCATAGGAACTGTAACCGACGGTGATATTCGTAGAGCCTTACTAAAAGGTGTTTCTATAACTGATGTTATCAGCAAAGCCATGAATTCGCGATTTATCGCGGCGAAAGAAAACGAAAATAACCAAATTCGCAATCTACGCATGCGTGAGAGGGATATTAGATACCTACCTATACTTAATGATGAACAACACATTACGGGCTTTGAGGTTAACCATCATGGACAAGAATCCTTGCCCAATAAGGCTATTCTGATGTGCGGGGGCTTAGGTACGCGCATGGGCGATCTTACAAAAGACTGCCCTAAACCCATGTTGCCCATTGGTGATACCCCCATGCTAGAAATAATTCTAAGCCGTCTCGCCATGCAAGGTATAAGGCATTTTTATTTGGCGATTAATTATTTAGGAACCATAATCGAGAAACATTTTGGCAATGGTGAGAAATGGGGTGTAGATATTGAATATTTACGCGAAAAAAAACGTCTAGGTACTGGTGGTGCCATAAGCCTCCTTAGTGAAACACCAAAGAATGCCATGATTGTTATGAACGGAGACATTCTTACTGATTTTGATGTACGCGATATTATAAGTTTTCATACTCGGGAAAATTCCTTTGCCACTATGGGAATAGTTGAATACCAATACCAAAACCCATTTGGTGTTGTATGTCATCAAGAAAACACCTTTATCAAAATTATAGAAAAGCCAATTCAAACATTTAAGATCAATGCTGGCATATATGTTGTCGACCCATCTATTGTTGCTTTAATACCAAAAAATAAATTTATAGATATGCCAGACATACTAGTTAAAGCAAAGTCTATAGGAAAATCTGTAAATGTCTTTCAAATCAATGAAAATTGGTCAGACATTGGACGCAAGGATGATTATTTATCAGTTCAGGAGTCCTGAATGAAATTTAATAAAATTCTCGTTACTGGTGCTGATGGATTCATAGGATCTCATCTGTCCGAATATCTTATTCGACAGGGATATAATGTTCGTGCATTCGTTCTCTACAATTCTTTCAATTCATGGGGGTGGTTGGATACTGTCTCGCGTGATGTTCGAGACTCTCTGGATATATTTACCGGCGACGTTCGAGATCCCAATGGCGTGCGCATTGCCGTTCAGGGTTGCGACGCCATTCTACACCTAGCCGCGCTTATTGCCATACCGTATTCTTACCATTCACCCGACACCTATGTGGATACCAATATTCGTGGCACATTAAATATCCTACAAGCCGCTCGCGACGTAGGCGTCTCCAAAATCGTCCAGACGTCCACAAGTGAGGTTTACGGTACGGCGCAGTTCGTACCCATAACCGAGCAACATCCTCTACACCCACAGTCACCTTACGCGGCAACTAAAGTGGCAGCTGACCAACTGGCACTCTCTTTTCACCGATCCTTTGATTTGCCAGTGGCAGTCATTCGCCCTTTCAACACGTATGGACCAAGACAATCGGCACGTGCCGTCATTCCGACTATCATCACACAGATCGCTAAAGGCAAGACAACCCTCCATCTTGGAGCGCTTAGCCCGACGAGGGATTTCAGCTACGTTATGGATACGGTTCGTGCCTTTGAATCCGTTCTCTGCGCTTCGGAAGCCGTTGGAAAAACCCTAAACGCTGGTTCCGGTTTTGAAATTAGCATCGGAGACACAGCGCGAATGATTGCGGATATCATGCAGACAGATGTTCAAATCATCTGCGACGATGAACGTCTGCGACCAGCTAACAGTGAGGTTGAGCGTCTTTGGGCAGACACTTCGCAGTTACGTTCTGTCACCAGCTGGCAGCCGGAATACGGCAGCAAGGAAGGTTTTCGCAACGGGCTTCGTAAAACCGTTGCCTGGTTTTCTAATCAAAACAACCTTAGCCGTTACAAGGCTGACATCTACAATATGTGAGAGCATCCATGTATGAGGCGTTGATAAATAGCATTCGCTCTGTCCAGAATTTTCCCGATGGCCCCATTCCTCTGCACGCCCCGGTATTTGCGGGGAACGAAAAAAAATATGTTTTGGACACCATTGAATCCACATTTGTCAGCAGTGTAGGTGAATACGTTACACGCTTTGAAAATCTGCTGGCCGAATATTGCGGAAGCAAGCGCGCCGTAGCGTGCTGCAACGGCACGTCAGCCCTTGAGATTGCCTTACGCCTGGCAGGAGTGAGAAATGAAGATTTGGTTCTCACACAGGCGCTCACCTTCGTCGCTACTGCTAACGCCATTGTGCATGCTGGTGCCGAACCAGTGTTTTTGGATGTGGATCGTGACACCTTGGGACTATCACCCAAGGCTGTGGCCAATTTTCTGAACAAACACTGCCGCTTGGAAGGAAAACAGTGTCGCCATACCCAGAGTGGCCGCCGAGTTGCCGTTTGTGTGCCTATGCACACCTTCGGTCATCCAGCGCATATGGATGAGCTGCTCGCCGTATGTCAGGAATGGAACATTCCCATTGTAGAGGACGCGGCCGAAGCCTTGGGCAGCACCTACAAGGGACAGCATTGCGGTACTATGGGGCAGGTCGGCATACTTTCTTTTAATGGCAATAAGACTGTGACCACCGGAGGTGGCGGGGCAGTGCTGACCAATGACCAGGCATTGGGTACACTTGCAAAACATCTGACCACTACGGCTAAACTGCCTCACCGCTGGGAATTTCGGCATGACGCAGTTGCTTGGAATTTTCGCTTGCCAAACTTGAACGCTGCCCTTGGATGCGCCCAAATGGAACAACTAGATCATTTTCTGTCGATCAAACGCGCACGTGCAAAAGCATATGAGAAATTGTTCAGGAACAGTGAGTGGCAGTTTGTGGCTGAACCCCAGGGTTGCCGTTCCAATTATTGGCTATGCGCCGTATTGACCAATTCCCGCAGTGAACGTGATACGTTTTTGGCAGAGGCCAATGATGCCGGTCTCGGCACACGGCCTGTGTGGAAACCCCTACATACTCTACCTATGTTCAAGGATTGTCAGTGCGACGAATTGCAAGTGACCATGGATATCACAGCACGGCTTGTGAATCTGCCCAGCGGGGTGGTGGATGGAAAAATCTGAAATTTTGCTTGTTGGCGGAGGCGGCCATTGTCGTGCCGTGCTGGACGTCTTGTGGAGGTTGAAAATTTCCATTGCAGGGATTGTCGATGTTGATCCTACGTTAAATGAAGTTTTGGGCGTTCCCATCATAGGTACTGATGCGGAGTTACCAAAGTTACGAGAAGCATATGAAAAAGCTTTTGTCACAATAGGACAGATCAAAACATCACATTTACGAAGGAATATATATAGGCTATTGGTAGAAAATGGTTTTATTCTTCCAGTTATTACATCACCTTACGCATATACTTCAAGTCATGCAAAAATTGATGCTGGCACTATTATCATGCATCATGCCGTAATTAATGCTGGTGCATATGTTGGCAGTAACTGCATTGTGAATACAGGAGCTATAGTTGAACATGATGTAATTGTGGAAGATCACTGTCATATTTCAACAACTGCTGCGTTGAATGGAGGTGTACACGTTGGAGAAGGAACTTTTATTGGAAGCGGAGCCTTGATCAAAGAATATGTTTCCATAGGGAAAAACTGTGTTGTAGGCATGGGAGCTCGCGTTAGGCACGATGTCGCTGATGACAGCCGTGTATGGGGTGACGTATGAACAAAGTTTTTGTCATTGCCGAAGCAGGCGTAAATCATAACGGCAGTCTCTCTCTTGCACACCAACTTATTGATAATGCTGCTAGATCTGGAGCTGATGCTATAAAGTTTCAAACATTCAAAGCCAAATCTTTGGTTACATACGATGCTCCTAAGGCTAAATATCAAATGAAGACAACGGCATCTAATGAAAATCAACTTGCTATGATAAGTTCTTTAGAATTGAAAGAAGAAGATCACAGAGAGCTTCTACAGCATTGTGAGAATGCAAGCATTAAATTTCTATCATCGCCATTTGATATTTCCTCAGTACGTTTTTTACATGAACTTGGGTTAAATATCTTCAAAATCCCCTCCGGTGAGATTACTAATCTACCCTACTTGCGCAAGATTGGAAGTTATGGTTGTAAAGTCTTTCTCTCCACCGGTATGTGCGTATTGGGCGATATTGAAGCAGCCCTTGAGGTTTTGGAGCAAGCAGGAACGTCTCGCGGTAACATCACCCTGTTGCACTGCACCACGGAATATCCTGCTCCAGTAGACGAGGTAAACCTGAATGCCATCAACACATTGCGCTTTGCTTTTCCCGGTATTGCTGGAGTGGGCTATTCTGATCATACCAAGGGCATACACATCCCCATTGCGGCGACTGCCATAGGGGCTAGGGTCATTGAAAAGCACTTCACGCTTGATAGGAATATGGAAGGCCCTGATCACAAGGCCAGTCTGGAGCCTGATGAGCTGAAGGAAATGATCAACGCCATCCGTGATATTGAAAAAGCCTTGGGCGACGGCATAAAGCGGCCTTCTTTGTCCGAAAAGTCCAATATACTCATAGCTCGCAAAAGCCTGGTGGCGGCGAGGGAAATTAAAAAAGGGGAAGTATTCAGCGAGGAGAATGTGATGGCCAAACGTCCTGGGAATGGCATTTCGCCCATGCGATGGGATGAAATATTGGGACAGCATGCTCCGCGTGACTACCAAAAGGACGAGTTGCTGTGAGCCAGAAAATCTGCGTTTTTACTGGCACACGTGCTGAATACGGTCTGTTGCGGCCGGTTGTGAGCAAGCTGAGAACTTGCGACACTGATGTGTTTTGGCTTGTCAGTGGCAGTCACCTTTCTGATTCATACGGCCACACTCTGCACGAAATTGAAGCTGATGCCTTAGCTCCTTGTGTATGTGCTGACATTGCTCTGACGGACAACAGCCCGGCGGGTGTATGTGACAGCATGGGGAGGGCGATGTCCCAGTTTGGCAATATTTTGGCAAATCAACAGCCTGATATCTTGCTAGCACTTGGCGACCGCTACGAAGCCTTTTGCGCCGTAACAGCAGCCGTGGTACAGCATGTGCCCGTGGCGCATCTCTATGGAGGTGAAACGACGTTAGGCGCCATTGACGAATACTTCAGGAATGCCATGACCACCATGTCGCAATTGCATTTTACATCCTGTGAAGCATACCGGCACAAAGTGATTCAGTTGGGCGCTGAGCCGTCTAAAGCTTGGAATGTAGGTGCTCTGGGAGTGGAAAACGCCCTACATACGCCAGTGTTGCCAGAAGGGAAAGTGCGTGCGTATCTTGGCATTCCTGAAGACGCAAACTGGATCATAGCCACTTGGCATCCAGAAACCATGTCCGAAAATGACCCAGTTAATCAAGTGGCGATTTTGGCCAACGCTTTGGAAACGCTTGCTCCACTGCATATCGTTTTCACTGGTGCCAATGCCGACACAGGAGGGAAAGCTGTCAATGATTGGTTGTTGCATTGGGCTGAGAAGTCACCACGTCGGCACTTTTTCCTATCACTAGGCGTGGAACGCTATCTTAACGCAGCCAGGTATGCCAAAGCGGTTGTCGGTAATTCCTCAAGCGGCATCATCGAAATTCCGAGCCTGCAAGTGCCGGTGCTGGATGTTGGAGACAGGCAACAGGGGAGGGTGCGCGCGGCGAGTGTGCTGCACTGTGCATGCCGTCGGGACGAGCTTAGTGCTTGCTTCCAAAAATTCCTAGATCTACATTGGGCAGACAGTGTCAGATTGTGTGGCAATCCTTATGAACAGGAAGATACATCTGGGCAGATCGCGCAGCGATGTTTGCGCTATGTTCTGGATCAGATATAGTAAAAAGGTGAGAGAAGAACCATGGAAAGTTTGGAGAAAGCCATTAACTATGAGTATTTTGATTTTTTAGACGCTACGCACACCAGCGAAACGGATTTTTTGTGTGATTTTGAATACGATCTATATGCCAGTAACCGCTCACGTGGTTGAAGAAAGCGCCGGTTTTAGGCTGCTTTCTGATGCTTCAGGGGCGATTCGTTTGACTAGAATTTGCTCAGACTTTCTGTTGTGAAGTGGCCAAAATTTTGCATTAATTTTTTCATGGAAAATTCTGCAAGTTTTGTCCCTTCACACCGGCTAAGCTTTCTCAAATTTCTGAAAAATGACTGCCACCCTATTTATCCACTGTATATTTATAGTTACCAAAAGCACATTATCATCAGTAACAGTCCGTGGATGGTCATATCAAGAATAAAACCAAAGTAACCGCTCACGTGTTCGTACGAGAGGGGGTGTCTTCAGGTAGTTGACGGCTGCCACGAGGGGCTCGTTTTAGGATAGAGATTTGCTTCGTTTTCTGTTGACAAGTCGGCAGAATTTTGCATTTCTTTTTTCATGGGAATCAGGAAAAATGTACCCCTGGCTTCAGAGAATTTTATAAGCGTGTCACGCAGGAAAATCATGCTGTATTCAATGATATTCTGCATTTTGATCTAAATATCATCTTCAGGGTAACAAAGGTGGATGGATTTAACGGATTGGATATATCGACAACACGCCTGGTACGTTTCTGCGCCGTGTGTGAGAATAACGACTATGCGTGGATAGATGATCCCGAGTATCGCATTGTGAGCCGGTATGAAACGTTGAATTTGTCGCTGCGCATGGCGTAGCAGTGTGAGGAAAGGTTATGACATGTAAAGTAAATAAACATTTCTACCGCGTGCTGGCCCTAATTCCTGCCAGGGGCGGAAGTAAGGGGATTCCCAAGAAAAATATTGTGGATTTGTGTGGCAAGCCACTCATTGCCTGGACGATAGAGGCAGCAAAGGCAGCAGACGTTTTTGACGCCATCGTTGTTTCCACTGATTCAGAAGAAATCGCGAAAGTCGCCAAGGACTGGGGTGCTGAAACCCCCTTTTTGCGACCTGCCGAATTTGCGGCAGATACATCCAGCGGCGAGGGGGTATCTCGACATGCAGTAGCCGAATTACACAAACAGGGGCGAGACTTTGATGTTATTGTGTATTTGCAGCCAACATCTCCTCTGCGGAAACCACAGCATATCTCTGAGGCACTTGATATGTTTCTGAATAGGAATTTACCTAGCTTGGTGAGTGTTTCGCCCGTAACAGAGCATCCTTTGTATATGCGTTCTATTGCACCCAATGGGCATATGACAAAGGTTTTGAACATACCAAGCAATGTCAGAAGGCAGGATTTGCAACCATTTTATATACTGAATGGTGCAATATATATCAACTGGGTTAGAGACATAGAAAACTCTGTTGGCAGCGAAAATCTTTTTGCATATATCATGAGTATAGAAGATAGTATTGATATAAATACATATGAAGATCTTAATATAGCAAAAACATGTTTATTAAATAAAGCTCACTATATTTGATAAAATTGGTAAACTATTATACTGCCATTGTCTTCTAAAAATAAACTATAATTTTAGTTATGTTATTATTGCTGTATATAAGTTAGAATATATGTAATAATAGACATGTTTTATAAAACACTTACTTGCATAACAATGATTACAGATGGAGATAATTCGAGTGACAGATATGGTACAACAATTCCTGGTTTTTCATCATACGACAGAACATGAACGTATGTACCATCCTCTGCGGGAAGCAACTTCCCATCGGCATCAAATTGCATGGAAAGCTTTTTGTACAACAAAAGCAGGTTATGCATTTTGCTCTCGAAGTCGGGATCT
>JAFXSR010000074.1 GCA_017525505.1 Bacteroidales bacterium | reverse complement strand
TGCAATGCCCCACAAGTCGTCTTCTGGAATGGTGGAGCCCTCTTTGTCGAACAGCTGCACTTTCTGGCTGTAGCCGTAGGTTGCCATTACAACATAAAATAAGGCGACAAGAAAATTTTTCATACGCACAATTTTTCAAAAGCTGCATTCAACTTACAAATGCAACTTTTGTTAAACATTAATTTTTGCAAAAGTACTAAAAAAATACTCATACGGGGTTAAAAATCCCATTTTTTTTCGAGGTCTGTTGTTTAATTTTTCCTGTATCATCTCAATATATTCATCATCAATATCTTCCAGTGACGTCCCTTTGGGTATGTACTGCCTGATTAGTCCGTTCATGTTCTCGTTTGCTCCCCTTTCCCAGGAATGGTACGGGTGTGCGAAATAGAAGTCAATGCCCAGCGCTTCAGCAATGGCCTTATAGTTTGCGAACTCTTTCCCGTTGTCAGAGGTGATGGTGTGCAGCAGACCCTTGAAAGGCATCAGTTTCCGTATTGCCGCATCGGACAATGGCACGCTGTCCTTGCCTGATAGCTTGGCAATCCAGCCTATTGAGGTCTTCCTGTCGTTAGCGGTGAACAATGCCCCCTTGTGGTTTTTGCCAACGATTGTGTCAAACTCAATGTCGCCAAAACGCTGCTTCTCATCCACGATTTTCGGACGGTTTTCAATGCCGACCCTGTCCTTTATGATACCCCTTGAATCTTTGGAACTGCCCCTCTTTCGGTATTTTCTGCCTTTTCTTCGCAGGTGCTTGTATAATTCGCCTCCGTGCTTCTTGTCCTGCCAGACATACTGGTATATCCACTCGTGGCTGACCATGTCCGTCCCGAGCAGTTTCATGCGACCCCTTATCTGCTCAGGACTGTAGTCTTCACGCAACAGACTGTCGACAGTCTCCTTCATGGATGGTGTGAACCGGATCCGCTTTGGTTTTTCCTCCATGCGTTTCCTGTACTTGCGCTGCGCGAGACCTGCGTCATATCTTCCGTTCCGTTTTGGCCAAGTGTGAACCTACAATATTGTATTTCAGATGCTTGGTGTCAGTAACGGGTAAATGCATCGTGTCGCTTTCGTCCATTATGTCAACAGTGGCGATTTTGTTGTAGCCGCGTTCCTCAATGGCTTTGCGGTGGTTTGCGGTGGTTGAGCGGCTGCCGCCGTACGCCGTGTTGCACTCCACAATGGTGCTGTTCACATATTGAACGAGATCCTTGATAAGCTCAGGACGCAGGTGGTTGCTCTTGGAGGATTCTCCAGTGGAGATCTTGACAGCCACACGGCCTTCAGCATCCACACCGAGGGCTTTGTAGATACGAACCAATGCTTCGGGACTGATATTTTTGGTGAAATAGACAGTTGCAGCCGGGACATTGGCAGGTTTAACAGGAGTGCTTGTATTTTCGGCATTGCTTTTAGTGCATGCCGACATAATTACTGTACTTGCTATGGCAATAAAAAACAAAATCTTTTTCATATTTCTCTAATGTTTGAACGTGGATTAACCATTTTAGAAACTGCGGCCTGCTTTGTTAAGCATGCGTCTCACTCTTCTGTACCGTTTGTTCAACCAATTCTCGATCAATTGGTTTTCATAATCCGGGGTGTCCAGATTTTCGTCTTTTCGCATTTCAGCTCTTAGAAATCTAAGATATGCGCCAATATGACGGCTTTTCTTGTCGTGATAGATTTCATCGAAGGGGATGAGTACAGCGGTGTCTTCAATGTTATGCATCAGTTTGTTAACTGCGGTGCCGAACATCAGAATTTGTGATGTTATGGAGAGATAAGCCGTCATGTTTGGCGGAATGTTCACACCGCGCAGTCTGGCTGCTGCCTTCAACAGTTTGTAATCTTCCATGACATCGTCTTTGCTCAAGATAAGATTCATCAGATCAGGATCAGAGTCAGGCAGCATTGTCAGATCATCCCAAGTGCAAACAAGTCCGTTCTTGTCGCCGAAGTGTTTCCACATAAAATGATAGATCAGGTTTCTTGCTATATGGTCATATGAAGGATAGACGGTGATTTTGCCGAAGAAATATAGCAGTTTTGGATTACTCATGATGATGGCCACCAATCCATCCCAGAGGTTGTCCATGGCAAAAATGGATTTTGCGCCATTTTTGGAGCTCTGGTATTCAGGTGTGACAAAATTGCGCCCAAGTTCAATCACATGCGGCAAATAGTCGCTGATGAACTTTTGGGAGAAGTGGAACTGATGGGAGCTTGCCATGATAGGCTGTCCCTGGTCATCGTACTTCGCATCGGCACCGAGCAGGAATCTGTAGCCTCCGATAATAGCCTCATTGTCAGGGTCCCATACTATCAGTTGTTTATATGGGTTCGACATTTTGTCATATTCGTCAAGATCCACGGCGTTGCCTGTAGAGCCGCCGGCCTCGCGGAAGGTCAGTTCACGCAATCTGCCAACTTCAGTAACCACATTGGGAGAATCCTGCCAAGTGACCACATAGAGTTCATTATGGCCTCGGTTGGTGTCTTCCAGCTTCTTAGATTTGGTGAGCTCGGCTTTAATCAGCTCAACGGGTACAGGTTCGATTATGGTATTCATTTTTGTGTTGTTTTTAATCAATATGGGAAGGCCAAGGGTTGGAGACAATTCCTGCCATGTCGAGCATTGCCTTGTGCGCTGCATCGCGCATTCTTGCCGCCTCATCTTTTCTCGGTGCACCGGTGTCAGGAATAATGGGATCACCAACATGGATAGTGATAAGAGGTTCCCCGTTACCAAATAGTTTGCGCCAGCCCGTGCGTGGTCTGAAGGTGAGAATCATTGGTACAATGGGCAGGGAATAACGGTAAGCCATGTTAAATGCGCCGATTTTGAAAGGCCTGAGGGGTGCGTAGAATTTCCAACTGCAACTCTCGGGGAAGATATGTATCCACTGTTTTTTGGAGTGTAACTCATTCAGTGCCGTGTCGAAGGCTCTTAGGCCGCTTTTTTCTTCGGGTATGGCGATGCCGCCGATGTTTTTCATCAGAAATCCGTCCTTGCCGCGGAAAGGCTGTGCGTACATGGGAATCCATGCTTTGCGGTAGCGCATCGCCTGCAAAACGCAGATCATGTCCCATCGGTGGACGTGGTTGCATACGGTCATGACACCGTTTGCAAACAGTTTCCGGTTTTTTCGGATTCTCTCGCGACCCTTAATCCTTATGCCGAACCGGATCCAGTTCAAGGGGAATGCCGCCACCCAAGTTGCGAGATATATCAGAAAATGCCAAATCTTGAATTTAAGGGATTTGTCAAGGTAGGGATATGAGTCGTCAAATCTGATGTCCTTCAACTCACCTCGGATAGGAGCCATTTTTGTGAATGGATTATCTCCGGAAAATTCCACATTCGGTTCAGGAACATAGATTTCCTCCTTAACCTTAAAATTCCTATATGCCGGACCGAATGAAGAATAGTCTTTTAACATGCCAACAGACGATTTAAAACAATCACTATAAAAGTGCAAAATTAGCAAAGATTTTTCAAACGACAAAATACAATTGTAAACATCCCCCTTTTAGGACAACCCTAAAAGGGATTTGCAAAAATATAAATAATTCTCATATCAACTTTTAATTGCATTAAAAAAAAATAATTTGTATTCACTGGGGGACATGTCCCCCAGTGAATCGTGCGGTCGATTTTCGTTATAATCTTGTTTCCACTCATTTGTTATCCCGTTGACGGAATCGCTGACACCCAGTTGCTGAATGGCCACGGCGACGCGGTGCGCCTCCATTTTGCCCACACGCTCCTGCAACACCTTCGGGATGGCGAGCAACTGTGCGTCGGTAAGACCCATGTTCCGCGCGCCGCGCACGTGGGCGGCAAGCTGGGGCTCCACGCTCTCCAAACCGGCCAATGCACTGACAGTCACCAGCTCACGGTCGGCGTGGGTCAGCAGGTCGCGGGCGAAGATGTCGCCGAAGAGGTGCGCCTTGAGGTAGTAATCCTCGGCGGGACAGAACTTGTAGTC
>JAFXSR010000073.1 GCA_017525505.1 Bacteroidales bacterium | reverse complement strand
CCGCATCCGCTGACTCCACCGTCTGCGAGACCGTTTTGCCTGTGACCTGGAACAACGTAGTCTTCTACGGTACCGGTGACAGCACCGTGACGCTCACCGCAGCCTCCGGTGCCGACAGCGTCCTGACCATGCACCTGTATGTCACCCTCACCGACACCGTTCCGCTGTATCACACCCTCTGCGCAGGTGAGGTCTTCGACAGTCTCGGCTTCTACGTTGTGGCCACTGCAGACACTATACTCTCTCACACCGCTCAGTCCGCCGTCACCTTATGCGACAGCGTCACCATCCTGCATCTCACCGTGAACCAGCCTACCTACTACACCGACGTTCACGATGTCTGCGACTCCTTCACCTGGATTGACGGCGTGACCTACACCGAGAGCAACAACACCGCCACCTTCACGCTGACCAACGCCGCCAACTGCGACTCGCTGGTCACCCTCAACCTGACCGTCAGACACTCTTCTCAGTTTATAGAAGAACTCACCGCTTGCGACTCTGTTCTGTGGAATGGCCGAATGTTCTATGAGAGCACGGACACCGCCACCTACCATACCACCAACGCCGTAGGCTGCGACAGTCTGGTTATTTTGCATCTGACCGTTAACCACAGCACTCAATACATAGAAGAACTCACCGCTTGTGACTCCCTTTCATGGCACGGAAGAACCTTCTATGAAAGCACTGATACGGCCACCTACCATACCTCCAACGCCGTGGGCTGCGACAGTCTGGTGATCCTACATCTGACCGTCAATCACAGCAAACAATACATTGATGAACTGACCGCCTGCGATTCCATCTCATGGCATGGAAGAATGTTCTATGAAAGCACCGACACCGCCACCTATCTCACCACAACAGCGGCCGGCTGCGATAGCTTGGTGATCTTAAACCTCACTGTAAATCACAGCACACAATATGTTGAAGAACTCACCGCCTGCGACTCTATCTTATGGCACGGAAGAATGTTCTACGAAAGCACTGACACGGCCACCTATCACACTACCAATGCCGTAGGTTGCGACAGTCTGGTCATCCTGCATCTCACCGTTAACCACAGCACTCAATACATTGAAGAACTCACCGCTTGCGACTCCCTCTCATGGCACGGAAGGACCTTCTACGAAAGCACCGACACCGCCACCTATCACACTACCAACGCCGTGGGTTGCGATAGTCTGGTAATCCTGCATCTGACCATCAATCACAGTAAACAATACATTGATGAACTGACCGCATGCGACTCCCTCTCATGGCACGGAAGAATGTTCTACGAAAGCACCGACACCGCTACCTATCTCACCACAACCATGGCCGGTTGCGACAGTCTGGTGATCCTGCACCTGACCATCAATCATAGTAAACAATACATTGATGAACTTGTCGCTTGCGACTCCGCTATCTGGCATGGCAGAACTTTCTATGAGAGTACCGATACAGCCACTTATCACACCTCTACCCTAACGGGCTGCGATAGTTTGGTTATCTTACATTTAACAGTAAACCACAGCACACAATATATTGATGAACTCACCGTTTGTGACTCCATCCTGTGGCACGGAAGAATGTTCTACGAAAGCACCGATACGGCCACCTATCACACTACCAATGCCGTGGGCTGCGATAGTCTGATTATCCTGCATCTGACCGTTAACCACAGCACTCAATACATTGAAGAACTTGTCGCTTGCGACTCGGCTATCTGGCATGGCAGAATCTTCTTCGAAAGTACGGATACGGCCACTTATCACACCACCAACGCTGTGGGCTGCGACAGTCTGGTGATCCTGCACCTGACCATCAATCATAGTAAACAATATATTGATGAACTGACCGCCTGCGATTCCATCTCATGGCACGGAAGAATGTTCTATGAAAGCACTGACACCGCCACCTATCTCACCACAACAGCGACTGGCTGCGATAGTTTGGTAATCTTGCATTTGACCATTAACCACAGTACACAGTATATTGAAGAACTCACTGCCTGCGACTCACTCTTATGGCACGGAAGAATGTTCTACGAAAGCACTGATACCGCCACCTATCACACTACCAACGCCGTGGGTTGCGACAGTCTGGTGATCCTGCATCTCACCGTTAACCATAGCACACAATATATTGAAGAACTCACTGCCTGCGACTCCATCTCATGGCACGGAAGAATGTTCTATGAAAGCACTGACACCGCCACCTACCATACCACCAACGCCGTAGGTTGCGACAGTCTGGTAATCCTGCATCTGACCATTAACCACAGCACACAATATATTGAAGAACTTGTCGCCTGCGACTCCATCCTGTGGCATGGAAGAATGTTCTACGAAAGCACCGACACCGCCACCTATCATACTACCAACGCCGTGGGCTGCGACAGTCTGGTAATCCTGCATCTGACCATTAATCACAGTAAACAATATATTGATGAACTGACTGCCTGCGACTCTATTGTATGGCACGGAAGAATGTTCTACGAAAGCACTGACACTGCCACCTATCTCACCACAACAATGGCCGGTTGCGACAGTCTGGTGATCCTGCACCTGACTATCAATCACAGCAGTACAGGTATCGACGAACAGACAGCCTGTGAAAGTTTCACCTGGATTGATAGTGTTACCTATACAGAAAGCACCCACACACCGACATTCACCCTCAGTAATGCCGCAGGTTGCGATTCCGTCGTCACCTTGCACCTGACCATCTTCCATCCGCAGCATACCGCCACCGACATAGAAGTTTGTGAAAGCTACAGCTGGAACGGACAGACCTTCACTACTTCTGGTGACTACACCTACGAGCATACCGATGATAACGGCTGTACACAAGTGGACACCCTCCACCTGATTGTCAACCATCCACAACATACCGCCACTACCCAAAGCGCATGTGAATCCTACACCTGGCACGGACAGTCATACACTACTTCCGGCACCTATTATTATACACATGACGACGCTCACGGATGTACCCAGGTGGACACCCTCTATTTGACCATCAACCATCCGCAACATACCGCCATCACGGAAATCGCCTGTGAGAGCTTCGTATGGAACGGGCAGACTTATTCCGCCTCCGGCACCTATACGCACGCTCAAGACGACGAAAACGGCTGTTCTCAGGTCGATACGCTCCACCTTACCATCAACCACAACAGCAGTTCTGAATTTACCATCGTGGAATGCGAAAGTTACACCTGGAATAACACCACTTATACCGAGTCGGGCAACTATACCCAAAGCTTCCCCAATGCGGTGGGTTGTGATTCCATCGTCACCCTGCATCTGACCATCAACCATCCACAGCACCTCAGCATCGTACAAAGCGCATGCGAAAGTTTCGAATGGCACGGGCAGACCTTCACAGAGTCTGGCGACTATACTTTCACTCATGAGGATGAAAACGGCTGTACCCAAGTGGACACCCTCCACCTCACCATCAACTTCCCGGCCCATACCGCCACTACAGAATATGTATGCCATCCCTTCTTCTGGAACGGACAGACCTATACCGCAAGTGGTGACTACATATTTACCCATATTGATGCCAATGGTTGCGATCAGGTGGACACCCTTCATCTGATTTTCGTGGACACCACCACTGCCATCATTTCGCACACCTACGATTTCTGCGATGAGGAAAGCGCTACCCTCGAGGTTATCTCCGACCTGCCGAACATCGAATGGAACACTGGCGAAACCACGCCTATCATCACCGTTCATGAGTCTGGCATCTATACGGTCACCGCTTCCCAGGGTCAATGCAGCATCAGCCGCGACTATGTCATCAAGCCCTGCGAACGCAAGATCCTTATGCCAAATGCCTTCACCCCCAATGGTGACGGTCTGAACGATGTATTCTGCATCCCCGAAGGCTACCTCGACCAGTTAGACGATGAAGGATTTGAAGTGTATATCTACAATCGTTGGGGTGAATTGGTATTCACATCCAGAGACACACATTTCCGTTGGGACGGCACTGTAAACGGCAGATTGTTCCTCAATTACACCTACTCTTACCTGATTAAATACACCAATAAATCCGGTGCTCCGGATGTTATTAAGGGGAGTGTGATTGTACTTTGATAGTTGATAGTTGACAGTTGACAATTGACAGTTGTGATGATGGGGTTAACGGTTACACGGTTATACGGTAATACGGTTATGCAGTTACACGGTGAGAAGGTGAGAAGTAATCCCATACTCGCTGCGCTTGAACTGCACTATGGGTATGTCTCGAAGAGACATTCTCTGTGTAGCCCCACATAAGTCCGTAAGCCGCAGTGTGGGGTACAAAAAAAATCCCCCGGAGAATTCCGAGGGATTTTTGGTTTTGAGTATCTGTGAATTGGCTATGCCAAGCCGCCACCCATCATCGGGATGGTGTCAATGGGACCTTCTTTGATCACGCCGTTCTTCTCCTCAAACTTAGCCACATTGTCGGCCAAAGCATGAAGCAAACGCTTGGCATTCTGGGGTGTCATGATGATACGTGACTTAACAGTACCTTTGGGAAGCCCCGGCAGCATAGCTGCGAAATCCACGATAAACTCGTTATTGGAATGAGTAATGATAGCCAAGTTGGAATATACACCCTGGGCTACTTCCTCACTCAGATTGATATCTATTTTCTGTTCTGCCATAATTGTTTCAGCATTAAAAATTATTACTCTTTGGATGCCATCAGGGATTCATATTCTTCCATAGAACCCACCTGGATGTTCTGATAGCTCTTCAGACCTGTACCGGCAGGAATCAGGTTACCCACGATAACGTTCTCCTTCATACCTTCCAAAGTATCGGTCTTGGCGTTGATAGCGGCTTCGGTGAGCACCTTGGGAGTCTCCTGGAAGGATGCGGCGGAAATAAAGCTACGGGTCTGCAAGGCGGCTCTGGTGATACCCTGCAGAATGGGCTTACCGGTTGCCGGCTGGGCGTTACGAACCTCAACGGTCTTCATGTCCTTACGCTTCAGCAATGAGTTCTCATCACGCAAAGCCTTGGCGTTGATGATCTGACCCTTTTGGAACACGGCAGAGTCACCTGGATCAACCACCACTTTCTTCTCCCAGATAATATCATTCTCTTCCTGGAAGTCAATCTTGTTGATCAACTCTCCCTGGAGGAACTTGGTGTCACCCGGGTTCTCGATTTCCACCTTACGCATCATCTGACGAACAATGACTTCGAAGTGCTTGTCATTGATTTTCACCTGCTGCATACGGTACACATCCTGAATCTCATTGATGATATATTCCTGGACCTTCATGGCACCCTTGATGTTCAAGATGCTTGACGGAGTCAAGGCACCATCGGACAACGGAGTACCGGCATGAACGAAGTCGTTCTCCTGTACCAAAATCTGTTTTGAAGTCGGAATGAGGTATTCTTTCTCCTCGCCCGTACGTGATGTCACCTTCACAGCACGCTTGTTACCACGTTTCAGTTTCTTGTCGAAGGAAACAAAACCTTCGATTTCGGAAACGATAGCGGGATCGGAGGTGTCACGAGCCTCGAACAATTCCTGAACACGCGGCAGACCGCCGGTGATATCGCTTGCCTTACCGAAGGCACGCGGAATCTTCACCAACACTTCACCAGCTTCGATTTCCTGGCCACTGCCCACAGACAAACGGGCGCCGACAGGAATGTCGAAGGTTCTGAGTACGTCGTCGTTCTCGTCCAAGACAGAAATTCTCGGATTCTTGGTCTTCACACGGCTTTCAATCACCACGGCATCCTGAACACCTGACTGGTCATCGACCTCAACACGGAAGGTCACACCTTCCACAAAGTCATTGAGCTGAATCTTACCAGCCACGTCAGAGATGATCACAGCATTGTAAGGATCCCATTCGGCGATCTTGTCGCCCTTGTTCACCATATCGCCATTCTTGAAGTACAGCTTAGAACCGTAAGGAATGTTGGCTGAATAAAGCACCACACCCGTCTTCAAATCCACAATCTTCATTTCAGCGGCACGACCGATAACCTCGCAGTATTCGCCCTTGTCGATAGCACGCAACTCGTCGATAACCAACTGACCGGAATGAGGAGCGTCAATCTGCTTATCAGCAGCAGCGCCACCAGCCACACCACCGACGTGGAATGTACGCAGGGTCAACTGGGTACCAGGTTCTCCGATAGCCTGTGCGGCGATGATACCGACAGCCTCACCCATCTGCACCATCTTGCCAGTAGCCAGGTTACGTCCGTAGCACTTCTGGCAGATACCGTGCTTAGACTCGCAGGTAGGCACAGAACGGATTTCCACTTCCTCAATCGGTGAATCCTCAATAGTTTTACAAATATCTTCTGTCAGCTCTTCACCTGCCTTGACAATCAGTTCGCCGGTCAGCGGGTGATAGATGTCATGCAGGGTAACACGACCTAACATTCTGTCGTACAATGATTCAACCACAGTTTCGTTCTTCTTCACTGCGGAAACGGTCATACCACGCAGGGTACCGCAATCCACTTCTCTGATGATCACGTCGTGTGATACGTCCACCAAACGACGGGTCAGGTAACCTGCGTCAGCGGTCTTCAAAGCGGTATCGGCCAAACCCTTACGGGCACCGTGGGTAGAAATAAAGTACTCCAACACGGACAGACCTTCCTTGAAGTTAGACAAAATCGGGTTTTCAATAATCTCACCACCGGAAGCACCTGACTTGGTAGGCTTGGCCATCAAACCACGCATACCGGACAGCTGACGGATCTGCTCACGAGAACCACGAGCTCCAGAGTCGCACATCATATAAACACTGTTGAAGCCCTGACGATCCTGGGCAATCTGCTCCATCAGGATGTTGGTCAGTTTGGCGTTGGTTTGTGACCACAAGTCGATCACCTGATTGTAACGCTCGTTGGCGGTGATGAAACCCATATTCAGGTTCATGTTGATTTCGTCAACACCAGCATTAGCCTCCTGAATCAAGGTCTTCTTCTCAGCAGGGATAATCACATCACCCAAGTTGAAGGACAGACCGCCTTCGAATGCCATGCGGAAGCCCATACCCATAATGTCGTCCAAGAACTTGGCGGTAATAGCATTGCCGAATTTAGCCAACACGTCACCGATGATTTCTCTCAGATATTTCTTGGTCAGAAGCTTGTTGATATAACCGAAGCCTTTCGGCACCACCTGGTTGAAGATGATACGACCCACGGTAGTGTCAGTCAGCACCATGTTGCCGTCGCCCTTGAGGTCAACACGGCACTTGATGCAAGCGTTCAGATGCACTTTCTTTTCGTTGAAAGCGATCAGCACCTCTTCGGGAGCGTAGAACTTTCTGCCCTCTCCCATCACAGGTTCTTTGGGAGTTGAATGCAATTCCTTGGTAATATAATACAGACCCAATACCATATCCTGTGAAGGCACGGTAATAGGCGCACCGTTAGCGGGGTTCAAAATGTTATGGGAGGCCAGCATCAACATCTGGGCTTCCAAAACAGCGGCGTTTCCGAGGGGAACGTGCACAGCCATCTGGTCACCGTCGAAGTCGGCGTTGAAAGCGGTACAGCACAAGGGGTGCAAACGGATAGCCTTACCTTCAACCAGTTTGGGCTGGAAAGCCTGGATACCCAGACGGTGCAAAGTAGGAGCACGGTTCAGCAATACCGGATGACCCTTCAGAATGTTTTCCAGGATTTCCCAGATCACGGGTTCCTTGCGTTCCACCACTTTCTTGGCGGATTTCACAGTCTTGGCAATGCCTCTTTCAAGGATTCGTCTGATGATGAACGGCTTGAACAACTCGGCAGCCATGTCTTTCGGCAGACCGCATTCGTTCATGTGCAGTTCAGGACCTACCACGATAACCGAACGACCTGAATAGTCAACACGCTTACCCAGCAGGTTCTGACGGAAACGACCTTGTTTACCTTTCAAGCTGTCTGACAGAGATTTCAGTGCTCTGTTGGATTCAGTCTTGACAGAATTTGATTTTCTTGAATTATCGAATAATGAATCGACAGCTTCCTGCAACATACGTTTCTCGTTACGCATAATCACATCGGGAGCTTTGATTTCGATTAATCGTTTCAAACGGTTGTTACGGATAATCACTCTACGATACAACTCGTTCAAGTCGGAAGTGGCGAAACGGCCACCATCCAATGGCACCAGAGGACGCAAATCCGGCGGAATAACGGGAACAATCTTCACAATCATCCATTCCGGTTTGTTCACGGCACGGCGACGACTATCTCTGAAAGCTTCAAAAACATGCAGACGTTTCAGGATTTCCTGCTTTCTCTGCTCTGAAGTCTCGTTATTGGCTCTGTCTCTCAATTCAAAGGACTCTTTGTCGAGATCGAGTTTCACCAATAAGTCGTACAAAGCCTCAGCACCCATCTTGGCGATGAACTTGTTGGGATCGGTATCATCCAACAATCTGTTTTCTGGCGGAAGATTGTCAATTACATTGTAATATTCCTCTTCGCTCAGCAGCGTTCTTTCCTTCACCAGCACATCATCCTTTTTCTCTTTGTCTTTTTTCTCTCTGAACTGGAAACCTTCAGCGGCACCCGGCTGGATGACGAGGAAGTTCTCGTAATAAATCACGGATTCCAGATTCTTGGAGGACAAACCGAGCAAAGAACCGATTTTGTTGGGAGAGGACTTGAAAAACCAGATATGGGCAACGGGCACCACCAGCTGGATGTGGCCCATACGCTCTCTACGCACCTTACGTTCGGTAACTTCCACACCGCAACGGTCACAGACGGTTCCTTTATATCTGATTCTCTTATACTTACCGCAGTTACATTCCCAGTCCTTGACCGGTCCGAAAATCTTTTCGCAGAACAGACCGTCACGTTCGGGTTTGTAAGTACGATAGTTGATAGTCTCGGGTTTCAGCACCTCGCCATGAGACTGATCCAGGATTTTCTCAGGAGAAGCCAGACTTACGGTTATTCTTGAAAATTCTTTTCTTGTATTAGTATCTTTTCTAAATGAAGCCATAATTTCTTTCAATAAAATTAAAGATTAATCGAATTGAACATCCAATGCGAGTCCACGAAGCTCGTTCACCAATACGTTGAACGATTCGGGCAGGCCTGAAGCGGGCATGTTATCGCCCTTCACGATAGCCTCGTAAGCTTTGGCTCTACCTATGACGTCATCAGATTTAACCGTAAGTATTTCCTGGAGCACGTTGGCGGCACCGAAGGCCTCGATAGCCCAGACCTCCATTTCACCGAAACGCTGACCACCGAACTGGGCTTTACCTCCCAAAGGCTGCTGTGTAATCAATGAATAAGGTCCAATGGAACGAGCGTGCATCTTGTCGTCAACCATATGGTGCAGTTTGATCATGTAGATGTATCCGACCGTAATCTTCTGGTGGAATCTCTCACCCGTCTCACCGTTGTACAGGTAGGTACTACCATTCTGCGGCAGACCGGCTTTTTCCATCAGGCCATTGATCTGGTCGAGGGTGGCACCATCGAAAATCGGAGTGGCATATTTCATACCCAGGGTCTTGCCTGCCCAACCCAGAATGGTCTCGTAAATCTGACCCAGGTTCATACGGGAAGGCACACCCAGCGGGTTCAGCACGATATCCACCGGACGACCGTCTTCCATGAACGGCATGTCTTCAGGGCGGACAATCTTGGCCACAATACCCTTGTTACCGTGACGACCTGCCATCTTGTCACCGATGCGGAGTTTACGCTTGTTGGCCACGTAAACTTTTGCCATCTGGACAATACCGTTCGGCAGCTCACTACCCACAGTGGCATCGAATTTCTCGCGAGTCATCTTGGCCATCAGCTCACGCTCTTTGACCAGATAATTGCGGATAATTTCAGACACCAGTCCGTTAATCTTGGCATCATTGGTCCACTTGGAAACGGCCACATTGGCGAAATTCACCGTCTGCAACAGTTTCTGAGAGAACTTGGTACCCTTGGCAATGATAATATTCTTGGTATTATCATATACGTTGTGTGAAATCTTGCCTTCCAGCACGCGATACAGCTTGGTGACAATCTTGTCTTTCAGCTCTTGCAGCTGCTTGTTGTAGGTCTTCTCGATTTCGGCAACGATGTCTTTATCTTTAGATTTTGCTTTTCTGTCTTTGATGAGGCGTGACAATGATTTTGCGCCAATCACCACACCCTTCATTGATGGGGGTGCTTTGAGGGAGGCGTCCTTCACATCTCCGGCCTTGTCTCCGAAGATGGCGCGGAGCAATTTCTCCTCAGGAGTGGGATAAGACTCGCCCTTAGGTGTGATCTTACCAATCAGGATATCGCCTTCGTTCACTTCTGCACCAATACGGATCAGACCGTCTTCGTTCAAATCCTTGGTAGCTTCCTGTGATACGTTAGGAATATCGTTGGTCAACACTTCCTGTCCGCGTTTGGTGTCGCGAACTTCCAGGGTGAATTCTTCAATATGGATAGAAGTGAAGATATCTTCTTTTACCACTCTGTCGGAAATCACGATAGCATCCTCATAGTTGTAACCTTTCCAAGGCATGAAGGCCACGAGCATGTTGCGGCCCAGTGCCAACTCGCCCTGACTGGTGGCATAACCCTCGGTCAGCACATCACCCTTCTTCACTTTATCGCCTCTTCTGACAATAGGTTTCTGGTTGATGCAGGAGTTCTGGTTGGTTCTTCTGAACTTCTCCAGCATATAGGTCTTCACATCGGTATCGAAAGAAACCAGTCTCTCGGCATCGGTGCGGTCGTAGCGGATGACGATCTTCAGTGCGTCGGCATATTCCACTACACCTTCACCCTCGGCGCGCAACATGGCGCGGGAGTCGAGAGCCACACGGCGTTCCAAACCGGTACCCACGATAGGCACTTCGGGATTCAACAACGGAACTGCCTGACGCATCATGTTCGAGCCCATCAACGCACGGTTAGCATCGTCGTTTTCAAGGAAAGGAATCAAGGATGCGGCGATAGAGGCAATCTGGTTGGCAGCCACGTCAATGAGGTTCACCTGTTCCTTTGGAACGATAGGATAGTCGGCCAGATAACGCACCTTCACATTGTCTTCCAACACATGGTCCTCATTCATCGGAGTGGTTGCCTGGGCGATATATTTGTTCTCCTCTTCCTCTGCACTCAGATAGATGGGTTCCTCGTCGAACATCACTTTGCCATCGACCACGCGGCGGTAAGGAGTTTCGATAAAGCCCAGATGATTGATCTTGGCGAACACGCAGAGAGAGGAAATCAGACCGATGTTCGGTCCTTCAGGAGTTTCAATGGTACACAGACGACCATAGTGGGTGTAGTGAACGTCACGCACCTCAAAACCGGCACGGTCACGGGACAAACCACCAGGACCCAAAGCGGAGATTCTTCTCTTGTGGGTCAGCTCTGACAGCGGGTTGGTCTGGTCCATGAACTGTGACAGCTGGTTGGTGCCGAAGAAGGAATTGATAACAGAAGACAAAGTCTTGGCGTTGATCAAATCCATGGGGGCGAACACCTCGTTGTCGCGCACATTCATCTTGTCGCGGATGGTACGTGACATACGGGCCAAGCCCACACCAAACTGGTTGTACAGCTGTTCACCAACGGTTCTGATACGTCTGTTGCTCAAGTGGTCGATATCGTCAACTTCAGTCTTGGAGTTGATCAGCTCAACCAAATAGCGTATAATGGAGATGATATCCTCTTTGGTCAACACCTGGGTTTCCATGGGGATATCAAGGTTAAGTTTCTTGTTGATTTTATAACGACCCACAGCGCCCAAATCATAACGCTTGTCAGAGAAGAACAGCTTCTCGAAGGCGGTACGGGCGGTTTCCTCATCGGGTGGGATGGTATTTCGTAATTGCTGATATATGAATTCAAGAGCCTGCTTCTCAGAGTTGGTCGGGTCTTTCTGCAAGGTGTTGAAGATGATGGAATAGTCGGTCTGCTTGCCGTCATCCTTGTGGAACATCACGGTTTTCACACCGGCATCAACGATTCTATTGATATGTTTCTCTTCCAACACGGTCTCGCGGTCAATGATCACCTCGGTACGTTCGATACTGGACACCTCACCAGTTTCCTCATCGGGGAAATCTTCGTTCCAGGTTCTCACAACAGCGGCAGCGAATTTCTGGCCCACAAACTTCTTCAGGTTGGCCTTGGTTGCTTTCACTTCTTGGGCGATGTCGAAAATGTCGAGGATGTCCTTGTCGGTCTCGTAGCCGATGGCACGCAGCAAAGTGGTGACCGGCAACTGTTTCTTACGGTCGATGTAGGCGTACATCACATCGTGGGGACCGGTGGTGAACTCCATCCATGAGCCCTTGAACGGGATGATACGGGCTGAATACAGCTGGGTACCGTTGGTATGGAAGGAAGAACCGAAGAACACACCGGGGGAACGGTGCAACTGAGACACGACCACACGCTCAGCACCATTAATGATGAAGGTGCCGCGGGGGGTCATATAGGGAATCAGTCCCAAAAATACATCCTGAATACGGGTTTCGAAATCCTCATGCTCGACATCATTGCATGAGAGTTTCATTTTGGCTTTTAAAGGAACGCTGTAGGTCAGGCCCCTTTCAAGACACTCTTCCATCGAATAGCGGGGACCGTCGATATAGTAGTCCAGAAATTCGAGGACAAAACTGTTTCTCGCATCCGTAATGGGAAAATTCTCCGAAAAAACCTTGAAGAGTCCTTCGTCGCGGCGGTGTTCCGCGTCGGTGTCGATTTGGAAGAAATCCTTGAAAGACTTCAATTGGATATCAAGAAAGTCCGGGAATTCCACTGGCGTGGTGGATGCAAAGCTGAATCTTGTGTTATTTTTTGTTGCCAAGGTGGTGATTTTTTAATTACGAAAATAAGAACTTTCTAAGCTGGAAATAAGCAATGAGAGAGGGGGTAGTGAGCTTCAGCGGGGGAAGTCGGGGGAAGCTGGATGCAGTCGTTTGCAGGTGACTGGATGAAGCGTGTTATTTAAAACACATAAATACAACAATAAGTACAAGGCTTTCACCGGAGTGAAAGCGTTGTACTGATTGTCGTATTAGCGGAGTAAAATTATTTAACTTCTACTTCAGCGCCGGCTTCTTCCAATGATTTTCTCAAGCCTTCAGCTTCGTCTTTGGAAACGCCTTCCTTAACAGCCTTGGGAGCACCGTCAACTAATTCCTTAGCTTCCTTCAGACCGAGGCTGGTCAGTTCTTTCACCAATTTGACAACGGCCAATTTGTTGGGGCCAGCTGCTTTCAGGATAACGTCGAATTCGGTTTTCTCTTCAGCTGCTGCTGCGCCAGCGCCACCTGCTGCGGGAGCTGCTACTGCTACTGCTGCGGCTGCGGGTTCAATACCGTATTCTTCTTTCAAAATTTGAGCCAGTTCGTTAACTTCCTTAACGGTCAAATTTACTAATTGTTCTGCAAATGCTTTCAAATCTGCCATAATTGTATTCTTTTAATGGTTTTTTACTAAATTGATTGATTGTTTTGTTTTTTAATTTCTTTCTGACAAGGTCTTCACGATGCCTGCGAGTTTGCCACCGCCAGACTGCAATGCAGAGATGACGTTGCGTGCAGGTGACTGCAACAGACCTACGATGTCACCGATCAGTTCTTCTCTTGACTTGATGTTGCAGAGATTATCCAATTGATCGTCACCGAAATAAGTTGCCTCTTCGATGAATGCTGCCTTCAGGATGGGCTTTTTGTATTTAGTGCGGAATTCCTTGATAACCTTCGCGGGAGCGTTTCCCGTGTTGGACAGCATGATTGAAGTTGTGCCGGCTAATGCGGGATAGATTTCTGAGTAGTCAACTTCTGACTGGTCCATAGCGCGTTTCAGCAGGGTGTTTTTCACCACTTTCAGCTTAATGTTGCGACGGAAGCACAGTCTTCTGAGCTGATTGACATTCTCTACCGTAAAGCCTGAGATATCGGTTACATATACATGGGAATACTCAGCTAAATCCTTCGCGATGGCATCAATGATAACGCTTTTCTGTTCTTGTTTCATACTTTAGCTTTTTTTTGATTATAATGTAACTGATTTCACATCAACTTGTACACCGGGGCTCATGGTACTGGAAAGGTAAATGCTCTTTACGTATGTTCCTTTTGCGGCAGTCGGTTTCAGCTTGATAATAGTTGACATCATCTCGCGGGTATTTTCCACGAGTTTGTTAGCGTCGAAGCTAACTTTGCCGATACCAGAGTGAATGATACCGAATTTGTCAACTTTGAAGTCAATCTTACCGGCTTTCACATCAGCAACAGCCTTACCGATTTCCATGGTAACCGTACCGGCTTTGGGGTTCGGCATCAAGCCACGGGGACCCAGGATTTTACCGAGGGCACCGATTTTAGGCATAACGCTCGGCATAGTGATGATGACGTCAACGTCGGTCCAACCTTTCTTGATCTTGTCAACGTATTCGTCCAGTCCCACATAGTCGGCGCCAGCTGCTTTTGCCTCATCCTCCTTGTCGGGGGTGCAAAGAACAAGCACTCTCACCACCTTACCGGTTCCGTGGGGAAGGGTCACTATACCTCTCACCATCTGATTGGCCTTTCGGGGGTCAACGCCCAGGCGGACGTCGATGTCGAAGGAGGCGTCAAATTTGGTGTAGGTGATATCCTTCACGATCTGAACAGCTTCGGCAACGGGATACACTTTGCTCTTATCAAATTTAGCAAAAGCTTCTTTGCGTTTTTTTGATATTTTAGCCATGTTGTTTTGGTTTACTTGTTATTAATTTTGTTCAAAAGGATTGGTTCCGCCCTTCACGTTGATACCCATGCTTCTTGCGGTACCGGCGACCATGCTCATGGCAGACGGCAACTCGAAACAGTTCAAGTCGGGCATCTTGATTTCCGCGATGGCTTTCACCTGGTCCCAAGTAATCGTGGCAACCTTGTTACGGTTTGGCTCCTTGGATCCTTTTTGAATTTTGGCTGCTTCCAACAACTGTACAGCAACCGGCGGCGTTTTGGTGACAAAATCAAAAGATTTATCCTTGTAAACAGTGATGATGACAGGCACTAACTTGCCGGCCAGATCTTGCGTACGAGCATTGAACTGTTTACAAAATTCCATGATGTTCACACCCTTGGCACCCAAGGCAGGTCCTACTGGGGGAGATGGATTGGCGGCGCCACCTTTGATTTGTAACTTAATAAGTCCAGCTACTTCTTTTGCCATTGTTTGTTAATTTTTTTTGTTTGTAACTATTTGCGGTATTTAGACCTTTTCAACTTGCATAAAACTCAGCTCGAGCGGAGTCTTACGTCCGAAGATTTTCACCATAACCTTCAGTTTCTTTTTCTCGGGATTGATCTCTTCGATAATGCCGTTAAAAGTGCTGAAAGGACCGTCAATGACTTTGATTTCTTCGCCCACGATGAAGGGGAGAGAGAAGGACTCGTCTTGCTCAAGCAATTCGTCGGCCTTGCCTAACATGCGGGTTACCTCGGCGGGACGGAGCGCGATGGGGGGATCAGTTTTCTTCTTGCAGCCTACGAAGCCCAGCACACCGGGGATGTTCAGCAGAACATGGTGTACCTCGCCCAGCATCATTGCCTCGACAAAGATGTAGCCGGGAAAGTAGTTCCTCTCCTTGCTGATCTTCTTGCCGTTGCGGATCTGGTAATACTTCTCGGTCGGAATCAGGACACGCGACACGAAATCTTTCAAGTGTGAAGCCTCAACCTCGCTCTCGATGTTCTGCTTCACCTTCTTCTCCGTGCCCGTGACCGTCTTGATCACATACCACTTGTGTTCGATCTCTGCCATTTCAAATTCGTTTTCGGTTAAATACCTATTTTAAACTACTGAAAATTAAATAGTCGGGAAGAGCAAGCCCATCCCTGCGTTGAAGATAACATCCATCAAAAACACAATGAGTGCTATGATTAGGGAAGCAATGGATACTACCAAAACGCTACTCTGAAGATCCTGAGCTGACGGCCAGGTCACTTTGTGCACCAGTTCGTCATAACATTCCTTGATGTAATTTACTATTTTCATTTTCGAGCAATTTTTTCTATTTTTGATTCACTTTTTTTCATTTTTCAAGCGGGAAATTCCCAAATTTCGCCTCCGCCCCACTCTGATTTTTTCCCGATTTCGGAATTTTCCTCCCATTTTTTGCACATTTTTCACCTCTTACGGAAAATCCAAAAACCGCTCCATCGCTTTGTAACATGCGCAATTTCAAGCAATTACACACGTTTTTCTCCGTCACTCACTTCTACGCAACGTTACATTTTATATGGTCGGCAAATATAATAATTTTATTTACACAAAGAACATTTCAAAAAAAAATTTTTTTTAACGCATTTTATATATAAAAAAGTTGTATTTTTGCACCCTCAAAAAAATACCGATTATTATCCTTTAGGTTAGAAAAGGAAATTAAGTGAAAATCGAGGTGATGTGGGTGAAGACATCATCTCACAAACAAGAAAAAAAATGGATCAAGTAAGTTACAGAACAATTTCGGCAAACGAAAAGATCGTAAAGAAAGAATGGGTTGTTGTTGATGCCCAGGAGATGATCGTCGGCAGACTGGCCACCGCCGTTGCCCGCATCCTCAGAGGCAAGAACAAGCCTTACTACACTCCTCATTTCGATTGTGGTGACAATGTCATCATCGTCAATGCGGACAAAATCAGATTCACCGGCAAGAAAATGACCGACAAGGTTTATGTGCGCCACACCACCTATCCCGGCGGACAGCGTTTCGCTACCCCGAGAGAAGTGCTCGCCAAGAACCCCATCAAGGTTGTTGAACACGCCATCAGAGGCATGCTCCCCAAAAACAGACTCGGAGACCAGCTTTTCCGCAACCTGCATGTCTATGCCGGCCCGAACCACCCGCACGAAGGTCAGAACCCCAAAGTCATCAACATTAACGAAATCAAATAAGAGAGATGGAAGTAATCAATACAATCGGTAGAAGAAAAACCGCTGTCGCACGTATCTATATGAAAAAAGGCAGTGGCAACATCACGATCAACAACCGTGACTATAAAGAATATTTCAATTTGGCTACCCTGCAGTACGTAGTCACCCAGCCCCTCGCCATTTCACAGGTGGAAGGTGAATACGACATCAAGGTGAACCTCGACGGCGGCGGCATGACCGGCCAGGCTGAAGCCCTGCGCCTCGCCATCTCACGCGCCCTCTGCGAAATCAACCCCGAGTACCGTCCCGCCCTTAAAGCCAAAGGCCTCCTCAAGAGAGACCCGCGTATGGTGGAACGTAAGAAACCCGGCCAGCCGAAAGCTCGTAGAAGATTCCAATTCAGCAAACGTTAATATATACTATTTATATATATTGCGCATGTTTAGTATCGAAATTGCGAAGACTTCGCGAAAGAACTACTCCGCAATTGCTTATTAATCAAACGAAAGTAAACAAATTAAACCAAAACAAACAATGACAAATCCAAAATTTGAAGATTTATTAGAAGCAGGTTGTCACTTCGGACACCTCAGAAGAAAATGGAACCCGGCAATGGCCCAGTACATCTTTATGGAGAAAAACGGTATCCATATTATCGACCTCTATAAGACTATGGACAAACTGCAGGAGGCTTGCGCCGCTGCTAAACAAATTGCCAAATCCGGCCGTAAGATCTTATTCGTGGCTACCAAAAAACAGGCTAAAGACACCGTTGCCGAAATCGTTAAAGGCGTGAATATGCCTTACGTCACTGAACGTTGGCCTGGTGGTATGCTCACCAACTTCTTCACCATCCGCAAGGCCGTGAAAAAAATGGGTGACATCGACAAACTGATGGCCAGCCCCCAGTTCGCCAACATCTCCAAACGCGAGAAACTGCAAATCCAGCGTGAAAGAGCCAAACTGGAGAAGAACTTGGGTTCTATCGCCGACCTGTCCCGCCTGCCCGCAGCTGTCTTCATTGTTGACGTGCTCAAAGAACACATCGCCGTTGCCGAAGCCCGCCGCCTGAACATCAACACTTTCGCTATCGTTGACACCAACTCCAACCCCAACCTCATCGACTTCCCCATCCCCGCTAACGACGACGCCTCCAAATCTATCGCCATCATCGTGCAGGCTATCTGCGACGCTATCGCCGAAGGTCTGAACGAGAGAAAGATGGACAAGGACAACATCGATGTTGAAGAGGAAGAAGAAGATGTAAGAAGAACTGAGGCTAGCGACGATGAGGACGACGAAACCGCCCAAAACGACGACAAACCCGTTGTGAAAAAGGTGAAAGGTGTTGAGGAAGAAGACGGTTCCGACGACGACAAGCCCAAAAGAAAAAGAACAACGGTGAAGAAAAACCCCGTTTCCAAAGCATAAGTGAGTATTAACATTTAAAATATTGATATTATGGCTATTACAGCTGCTGATGTAAATAAACTCAGACAAGAAACAGGCGCCGGTATGATGGACTGCAAGAACGCTCTTGTGGAAGCTAACGGTGATTTCGAACAGGCTATTGACATCCTGAGAAAGAAAGGTCAGAAAGTGGCCGCCAAACGTGCTGACCGCGCTTCTAACGAAGGCCGCGCCATCGCCAAGACTAACGCCGACCATACTTTCGGTGCTGTTATCGTGGTGAGCTGCGAGACCGACTTCGTGGGCAAGAACGCCGACTTCGTCGCTTTCGCCGAAAAAATTCTGGATAATGCCATGGCCGCTAAGGTGAAAACCAGAGACGAACTGATGGAACTGTCTATCGAAGGTCGCAAGGTTTCTGAAATGCTGCTCGATATGACTGGCAAGACCGGTGAAAAGATTGAGCTGCCCGCTTACAACACCATCGAGGCTCCCTGCGTGGCTTACTACAACCACAATGGCAACCGTCTGGCTACCATCGCCGGTTTCAACATCGCTGGCGACAATGTAGCTGAAGCTGGTCACCATATCGCTATGCAGATCGCTGCCATGAACCCCATGGCCGTTGATGGCGACAGCATCGCCCAGGACGTGAAAGACCACGAATTGGCTATCGCCAAAGAGAAAACCGTGGCCGAACTCATCCAGAAAGCCGTTGAAGTTGAACTGAAGAAAGCCGGTATCAATCCCAACTTGGTGGATTCCGATGATCATATCGCCTCCAACATCACCAAGGGTTGGCTGACTGAAGACGAAGCTAACAAAGCCCGCGAAATCAAAGTTCGCGCCGCTGAGGAAAAAGCCAAGACTATTCAGGACAACATGGTCAACAACATCGCTCAGGGCCGTCTGAACAAGTTCCTGAAAGAAAACACCCTCGTGGGTCAGGAATATATCATGGACAGCAAACTGACCGTGGCTGACTTCATGAAACAGATCGACAGCAAACTCGCTTGCACCGGTTTCTACCGCTTGCAGTTAGGTGCCTAATCTGTAAATCATATTCAAAAAAAAAGGACGACCAAAGGTTGTCCTTTTTTTTTGCCTGTTCATAAAGGATTCGGAGTGACAACTAGAATTCGAAGCTCAAAATTCAAAATCCATAATCATTTAATCCTCCTAACCTTTCTAACCTCTAAACACTAACCTCCCTCATTGGAACATTAGCACATTATCTCATTAGCAAACTAATCATTTGCTAATTTACTAATTAACTAATTTGCTAATTCAATATGATTGTATCGTTTTTTTTATTATTATTGCATATTCATTATTATGCCATAAAATCTATTCGTCATGATAAAAAAATACGCCTTCGTACTGATTGTTTTCTTATTGTCAATCAGTAATTTGTCTTTCAGTCAAGTAGAAAACCCCTATCTTGACTTCAATCCAGAGAAGTTGAAAGCAAAAAACGAATACACCAGAAATTTCAACCCTGGCAACTACAAGAGCAACGTGCTATACAACTGCATGCTCGACATGATCAACCTTGCCCGCGAGGAATATTTCTTCCTCGACCCCCTGAAATCGGACAAGGACATGAACGATTGCGCACAGATGCAAGCCGACTACCAGGCCCTGAAGGATGAAAAAGGGGTACTGAACGAACCTCCCTACCGCACCACCTTCTTCCGTCTAAAGAAATATGGCCTTACCTACCATGCTATCGAGCTGGTTTCCAAGGCCAAAGCCACCATGGGCACCCAGGAATACAGCTACTACGACCTTTGCCTCGAACTCATAAAACCCATTCTGAAAAACATAAAAACTGCCAAGCAACTGCTGGACAAACAATATACCTACATCGGCATGGGCTTCGAGACCGACGAATACATGAAGAGCATGTACGCTTCCTTCATCATCGGTAATGACCTAACCTTCAACCCCGACAGACCAGACCCCATGGAAAAAGACGTGCCTTTCAGCAAGGGCAAGTCAGGCATGACCTACTACGATGAGAAAGTTTGCGCCAAATGCAATGCCGACAAGAACATCGAAGTGTTGTCAGAATACATACAAGTCAAAGAAAATGAAGTATTTATCAACTGCGGTGACCACAAATACCTGAAGAAACTGATTGGCAAAGAAGGCGATGCCATCGTGCTGGACTTCGTGCAACACAGCCAATACGACTGCGAACATCCCATCATTGACAACGACAGAATCAACCGCGGCTTTGTCTCCAAACCCATCATATTCGAAAAGATTCTGGAAGGCAACACCATCACGGACAAGAAATCCAGTAAGTTATACGCCAAAATCGCCAATGTTCCGGAAGGCATCGAAAGCGATGCCGAATTTGACGTGAACATCATCGTGCTGAAAGAAGACAAATACGCATGCCGCACCATCATCAAGAAAGCCATTGAGTGCAAGAAAGCCGCCTACCAAGCTAAAATCAATTACAAACCCGACTATGCTACCATGAAAAGCAAGGGCGAATGGGTGGCCGCCTCAGAAGAGGGCACCCATGAAATAACATTCATGTACACCCCTACCCAATTGAGCTGGACACAAGACGATATTGAGGCTGGCATCCAAGATGCCATCAAAGCACCGGCATACAACGTAAAAAGCATAGACATTATCGCCCAGACTTCGTTAAATTACAGCACCGACCAAACCCAAATCAACAACCAGAAGAAACGCGCCACCAACATGCAGAAGACACTGGCGCAAATGTATCCTGGCACACCCACCACCATCACCTACAGCGACGGATGGGAAGACTTCAAACGCGATGTCAACAGCAACGCCGAACACTATGACCTTACGCTGTACACCAAAGCCGAAGCCATTAAAAACCTGAAAGCCAACAACAACGCTATCGCAAAAGAACTGGAAGAAGAGTATCTCTCCAAACACAGATTCTTCAAATTAGTGTTTCATGTTGAATATAAAGCTGGCAACAGTACCGAGGCTGCCAACTTCGCCGCATGGAAATTCAACAAGGCCATGGAAGAAAAGAACTACAGCCTGGCCACCGCCATCCAGAATTTCATGATCAAGAAAGTGGAAGCAGGCGAATACAGCATGGATGCTGTCAACCAACTGGAGATTCCCGTTGACAAGAAATTCCAGCAGCTGCATAACAACAAACTGTATATGCAATACTTACTTTCTTCGACACTCAACGACAAGATGGTCAGCGATATGAACAAGACACTGACCTACGAGCCCACCAACCCTATAGTATTGTACAATGTGGCTGTCGGCAAAGTGTTCCACACCCCCATCAGCTCTGTAGCCGAGGTTGCCAAAACCCAAGCGGAAATTGACAAATTATACACGTTTACTGTGCTTCCAAAGGAGGATGTGAACAACCTCAACCTCGAATATCAGTTCAAGATTATAGAATACATCAATGCCAATCCTCCCACAACAGAAGGAGCTGTCGTTTACAACGCCACTTTCGACAAAATCAAGACCATCACCAACAAGAAGCTGGAAAGCTGGCAGAACGCTTATAAATTGGCCTCCTATTTCATCAAGAATTACGATTACATGTATGCCATGAGCATCATGGAGCCCTTCTTGGATGATGCCACCATCTCCAACGATTTCCTGTTCTCCTACGTCAGCTTAGCCGCCCACCGCGAGGAAACCTACATGAGCAGTTTCTTCACCAAAGCGGTCAAGATGGCTGCCGAACGTGATGGAGCCCGCCTGTGCGGAATGTTCGACAAGCTGCCCATCTGCGTGTTCGACAACGCCGAAGTGAAAAAAACGGTATGCAAGTTGTGCGGAAGATAGGGTCGTCTCCACGCCTTAACGAAATAATATCGTGATTATGTCGCAGGAAAATTCCAATATAGAGGAAAAAGAGGAACTATACGAGCATTTTAGGTTTGTGGTGGATAAAGGCACCGAGATGCTGCGCATCGACAAGTACCTGATGAACCTCATCCCCAACACCTCGCGAAACAAGATACAGCAGGCGGCGAAAGCCAACTGCATTGTGGTGAATGGCAAGCCCGAAAAGCAGAATTACCGTGTTCACCCATTGGATGTCATCTCCATCCTGATGCCGCAGCCTCTGCGCGACATAGAAATCATTCCCGAGGACATACCTCTCAACGTGCCCTACGAGGACGACGACCTCATCATCATCAACAAGCAACCAGGTTTAGTAGTGCATCCTGCCTACGGCAATTATACCGGAACTCTGGTGAATGCACTTACCTTCAGATTTTTAGGCAAGAAAGACAAGGATGGCAACGACCAGCGGCCCATGCTGGTGCACCGCATCGACAAGAACACCTCCGGCATCATGATTGTGGCCAAAAACGAATTGGCACAGATGACCCTGGCCAAGAGCTTCTTCAACCACGACCTGGAACGCAAGTACTGGGCGCTGGTATGGGGCGATTTCAAGGAAGACGAAGGCACCATTGTGGGTAATGTGGGGCGTAACCCCAAGGACCGCTTGGTGATGACCGTCTTTCCCGAAGGCAGCGACCAAGGCAAGCATGCCGTTACCCACTGGAAGGTAATCGAACGTTTCGGCTACGTCACCTTGGTGGAATGCCAGTTGGAGACCGGCCGCACCCATCAGATCAGGGTTCACATGAAATACATCGGTCACCCCCTGTTCAACGACGAGACCTACGGTGGCGACCAGATTCTGAAAGGCACCACCTTCAGCAAATACAAACAATTCATCGATAACTGTTTCCGCTTGATGCCACGACAAGCCTTACATGCCAAATCCTTAGGCATTGTGCATCCCACCACCGGAAAATACATGCTGTTTGACTCCGAACTGCCAGAGGACTTCGCCGCCGTCATTGAAAAATGGCGCAACTACGCAAAGCATAGGGAACTGGAGGAGGAATAGAACTGAAAGTTGAAAACTGAAAACTGAAAGTTGACAATGGTTTTTATCATTTTATGATAATCATTTTATGACAATTATTTTTTGTATCTTTGCCGCGAAATTATAACGGACAAGAAAATGAACCCATTTGTGACAAACGGTTATGCGGGACCCGAGTATTTCTGTGACCGCATTCAAGAGACAGAAGACATCTCGAAATGGCTGCAGAATGGCAATAACATTGCCCTGATTTCTCCCCGTCGCTATGGAAAAACAGATCTGATACGACATTGCTTTGAGCAAAAAGAGATAAAGACGCGTTATTACACTTTTATTATTGACATTTACTCCACCAAATCATTGTCAGAGATGGTCAACAAAATGGGACGTACCATTCTCGATGTTCTCAAACCCAAAGGGAAGCGGCATTGGAAGGCTTTCCTCAACATTGTCCATTCACTACAAGCAGGGATTACATACGACGCAATGGGACAACCTTCGTGGAACATGTCGGTAGGCGATATTGTCAATCCGAACAACACTTTGGATGAGATTTTCCACTATTTACAACAAGCTGACAAGCATTGTCTTGTGGCCATTGATGAGTTTCAGCAAATTCTCAAATACAGCGACACCAATGTCGAGGCGGCTCTGCGCACATACGTCCAATACTGCAGTAATGCCAATTTCATTTTCATGGGATCGCAACGTCATCTGATGGGCGCCATGTTTGTCTCCCCAAATCGTCCATTCTACCAAAGCGTTACTGTGATGAATCTAAATCTGATTGCATTGGAGAAATATTGGGATTTTTGCAAAATGCATTTTAGAAAAGCTGGGAAAACAATTGATAAAGAACTTGTCGAACAATTATATAAGCGTTTTGAAGGTGTGACATTCTATCTGCAAAAAGTGATGAATGTACTTTTTATGCGCACAGCAGAAGGAGCGCACTGCGGCATAGACGACCTGCAACCTGCCATCGACTATATCATTGACTTCACTCAATCCACATACGAAGATTTGATGTATCAACTACCCGAGAAGCAAAGCATTGTGCTAAAAGCTATTGCAGATGAAGGCAAAGCGCAACAAATCACGTCGGGATCATTCGTCAAAAAACACAGTATAACCTCACCAAGTGCGGTAAAGTCTGCCGTCAATGCTTTATTGGACAAAGATTTAATCACACAAAACAAAGGCACATACCAGGTTTACGACAAATTTCTGGAACTATGGTTGAAAAGACAAAAATAGCCCCACATTTCATAATAGATAAACGAAACCAACACTGAACGTAGTATTTCCATGGAAAAGACCAATGTAATGCGGATATTGAACCAAAAGGGCATTGCATTCACCGCTCACGAATATGACAACAACATGACCGACGGCGAGACCATCGCCCACCTGCTGAATGAAGCCCCCGAATCGGTTTTCAAGACCCTGGTAACGGTAGCCAACACGGGCGAGCACTATGTTTTTGTCATTCCCGTCTGCTGCACTTTGGACCTCAAGAAAGCCGCCACCGCAGCCGGTGTCAAGAACATCGCCATGATCAAGCAGAAAGACCTCCTGCCGCTCACAGGTTACATCCACGGAGGTTGTTCCCCTATCGGCATGAAGAAGCCCTTCCCCACTTTCGTGGAAGAAAGTGCCACCCTTTGCGACAAAATCTATTTCAGTGCCGGAAAAGTCGGTTATCAGGTGCACGTCGCCCCCGACGACCTCATCCGACTCATCGGTGCGGAATATCGGGATTTGGTATAATATTTTTTTGTATTTTTGCAGATATTCTATGAGGCATGAAGAAACCCGTCCTACTGAAAACAACATAAAGAAAATCCAAAATGGATTGCTACATTTTTCTGAATCATTGAGATAAAACTATGCATTTCGACAAAATCATCATCGGCGCCGGTCTCTATGGCTTATATGCGGCACTCTTTTGCGCAAAAAGAGGACAACATGTATTGGTGCTTGAATATGAAGACGCTGCTTTTAAAAGGGCTACTTACATCAACCAAGCCCGTGTACACATGGGATACCATTACCCTCGCAGCTACAGCACGGCTATAAAATCAGCAGGATATTTCAACAGATTTAACGAAGATTACGGCTTTTGCATACTCACCAAATTTGACCAAATTTATGCGACAAGCGCCAATTTTTCCTGGAGTGACGCACGTGAATTCAAGAAATTTTGTGAGGCTGCCCATATTCGTTGTGACGAAGTCGCCCCCTCACGTTACTTCAAAAAAGGCTGTTGTGACGGTGCCTTTCTGACTGAAGAATACACCTATGATGCACAAATTCTCAAAAAACACTTCTTAGAAGAATTGAATAGCTATCCCAATGTGACAATTCTTTATGAGTCCCGTATCACACATATAGAAAAAATGTCACAAACTTTCCAAATAAGTGTATTGCATGAGACTAAAAGTCACCTGTATGAAGCCCCTTTCGTATTGAATGCGACATACGCGTCCGTCAATCAAATTCAAGAACTTCTTGGATTCGAGATGTTCAAAATTAAATATGAATTATGCGAAATCATTCTTTGTGATGTAAGTGACAACCTCCGTGGTACAGGCTTAACGGTGATGGACGGACCATTTTTCTCTATCATGCCATTTGGAATGACAAAATATCATTCGCTGACAGCAGTAACATTCACACCACACGTTGCCTGCAAGGAATACCTCCCAAAATTTGAATGCCAGAATCATAGCGAATGCTTTTGTTCCCCACAACAACTGGGTAATTGCAACGAATGTCCTGCCAAACCTGAATCGGCTTGGCCCTACATGAGCCATCTCGCCCGAAAATACATGAAAGACGACTTGTCATTCGAGTTTAACCACACCCTATATTCAATGAAGCCCATCTTATTGGCATCTGAAATTGACGACAGCCGCCCCACTGTTATCCGAACATTCTCTGACAAGCCCACTTTTGTCAGTGTCCTTTCCGGAAAAATAAATACAGTTTACGACCTTGATGAAATATTAATCAAATAGATATGGAATCTAACAAAGAGATGAACTTTATATCCGCAGTGGTTTATTGCTACAACGACTCATCCTACATTGGCAATTTCGTTGAACAATTAAACAAAACGCTGTCCGACAACTTCTTGAAATACGAGATTATAATAGTCAATGACGCTTCTACCGATGACAGTGTAGAAATCGTGAAGAAAATCGCCGCAAAAAACAAGGGTGGCATCATCTCCATCCTGCACATGAGCCATCGTCAAGGACTTGAGTCCTCCATGAATGCAGGGGTAGATTTATCAATAGGTGACTTCGTTTATGAGTTTGACACTGCAGTCGGAGACTTTGACTGGTCATTATTGATGGATCTTTTCCATCACTCCCTTAAAGGCTATGACATCGTAAGCGCCCGTCCTAATAGACGCAAAAAATTATCATCAAAGCTTTTCTACACCATTTTCAATCACTACGCGAATCTTCAGTACGAAATTTCGACAGAGTCATTTCGTATTCTTTCAAGAAGAGCTATTAACAGAGTCCGTAGTATTACAGAAAGCACCCCTTACAGAAAAGCGTCATACGCCAATTGCGGGCTGGCCATTGACAACCTCGTATATTCTCCTACCAAACAAACAAAAAGAAAAAAGGATTCCGGAAGAAAGATGATGGCCATTGACTCTCTCATACTCTACACAGATGTCGCCTACCATGTCACAGTAGGCTTGGCTGTCTTTATGGCCTTTATAACCATCGCCTTCGGCATATATGCTTTCTTCACCAAACTGTATTCCCATCCTGTGGAAGGATGGACAACCATCATCCTGTTTATCGCTTTCGGTTTTTCAGGTTTGTTTGTCATTCTCTCCATGGCGCTCAAATATCTCCAGATTATAGTATCTCTGGTATTCCGCAAAAAAAATTATCTATTTGAATCCATCGAAAAACTGCAGTAATTTATGAATTATATCAGGTTAGGAAATTCCGGACTTAAGATAAGCGAACTCACATTTGGTTCCGCACTGACTATTGGCACAGAAATCATGGATATATCCTATGCGGAGGCATTGGTGGACAAAGCATGGGAGTTGGGAATTCGTTCTTTCGATGTCGCCAACAGTTATGGAAACGGCCATGCGGAGATTTTGCTCGGACAATGTCTGAAAAAATACCCCAGAGAAGAATATGTACTGCTCACCAAAGGATCTCTTCCGATTGGCCCCACACCTTACCATAAGGGTTTGTCTCGGAAACATATAATTTGGGCGTTTAACAATTCCCTCAAAAGACTGAATGCGGAGTATGTAGATGTGTACTTCGCCCACCGATATGACCCTGAAGTTCCCATGGAAGAAATTGTCAGAACCTTCAACATGTTGATTATGTCCGGAAAGGCTCTTTATTGGGGCGTTTCCGAATGGCCGTATGAGGCTTTGGATGAATGCATCCGGACCTGTGACAGATTAGGGTTAGAACGACCTATTACTGAACAGTTCATATACTCCTTTGCCGTTCAAAAACACGTAAAAAGCGGCTATAAAAACACATGTTCCCAGTATGGAATGGGCACAATGGGCTTTTCACCGCTATGTCAAGGATATTTAACAGGAAAATACAAAAACAACATCCCTTCTGACAGTAGAATAGCCAAAAGCGACGCTATCGATTATCAAAAAACAAAAAACTTTTATCCTCAAAATAAAAACAGGATTGATAGTTTTCTAAGTATCTGTGATAAATATAATGCAGATTATGTGGCCGTGGCTATACAATGGTGCCTGAGGAACGATATTTGTCCCGTGTTTGGAAGCAGCAAAATCGAACAAATAGAGAAAAACGTCAATGCACTGTATATCAAAGTCCCTGACGAGATATGGGCAGAACTATCTGAGGTTGAATAAGTATAAATCAAGCGATATGGCAAAATTAAACATTTTATTTCCTGTTCTTAATGAAGAACTACGATTAGCTGACGGCATCAATAAAACGATGGAATTTATGACAGTTAATAAATTGATGCCCTTCGAGCTGAATATCATTGACAATGGCTCAACGGACAAAACAGAACAAGTAGCCAAGTCTTTGTGCGAAAAATATCCTGAAGTACACTATACCAGAATTAGTGAACGGGGTACAGGAATCGCCGTCAGAGAAGGTATCAAAAACAATACCTGCGAATATGTTGGATACATGGATGTGGATTTATCGACAGACCTGAAATATTTGATTCCTGTTCAAGAGTTGTTTATCAATGATCCCGAATTAGAATTTGTCAACGGTTCCCGCTTCAGCAAGGATTCTGTTGTCTCCGGACGCAAATGGTACCGCAACCTGACATCATACGGTCTGCTTTTCCTCTTGCACTTTTTCCTTGACATGAAAGCCACTGACGCCATTTGCGGCTTCAAGTTCTTCAAGAAAGAAACCGCCGAGAAACTTGTCGAGGTCTCTTCAAAAGACGAAAACGGGTGGTTCTTCATCATTGAAATGTTGTTACGCGCAGAAAGAATGGGCGTTAAAATCCATGAGCTTCCTGTTGAATGGGCAGATGATTCCCGGACAAAAGTCAAACTTTTTGCCACTATAAAGAACTATATCAAAAACATTTCCAGATTACGCAGAATTCTTAAATAACATATCCGCAGCATTTTTCGCTGAACATTTCAAAACATATCCCCTAAATCTTATATCATTTCAGTCATGAAAAACTTTTTACTTCAGAATAAAAACAACCCGTGGTTTTGGATATTTGTCATTCTTACCGTTTTCCTGATGACAGCCATACCCTTAATGAGCCGAGACGCCGGCAATTCGGGAGATGAAGACGGATTCCAAGTTCCTCAGGGAAAAAATGTTGTCAACTATTTCAAGACTTCCGGACAGGACACTACCTGTCTAAACTATAAAGATGTTATGCAGTACTACGGTTCATCTTTCGATGTAATCGCTGAATTTATAAATCAGGCTATGCAAATTGAAGACATTAGCAAATCCCGACACATTCTCAACTCGCTATTGGGATGGCTTGCCATTTTGGCCGTCGGTCTTATTGCCTACCAGTTGGGCGGTGCCCGGGCTGGTGTCTTCGCCATGCTACTGTTATTCCTATCACCCCGATTCTTAGGCCACTCTTTTAACAACCCGAAAGATATGCCTTTCGCGGCTGGAGTAATATGGGCCGTTTACGGTATGATTCTGTTTTTCAAGCAATTCCCCAAAGTCAAATGGTACACCTATCTGATATTGGTTTTGTCCATTGCCTATTCCATCAGTGTGCGTATTGGAGGATTAATTCTATATGGCTATTTCGGTTTGTTAGGATTCCTATTTTTAGTCAAGGTTTTGATTGAAAGAAAACAGACTTCCAAAGTCAAAACAAGTTCTAAAACAACCCACGATATGCCTTTGGGAAAATATATTCTCAGAATGGTGATCATGGCCCTTTCCATCTGTATAGTCGGCTATTTCATGGGACTATTGCTATGGCCATACGCATTACAAGCCCCCATTAAGCATCCTATCGAATCATTTAAGCTTATGTCAGCATTCGCCACTGCTATCCGCCAACTCTTCGAGGGCTCGTTGCAGTGGTCGGATGTGCTGCCCTGGTATTATACTCCGAAATATATTTTTATGACCATTCCTATCGCGGTGATTATTGGTTTGGTGCTGTTTTTCGTGTGCTGCTGGCGCAAGAAAGAGGACCGTTTCTGGGCTTTCTTCGTATTCTTCACTTTCTTCTTCCCCGTATTCTGGATTGTGTTTACCAAGGCCAATGTCTATGGTGGCTGGCGCCATGCCATGTTTGCCTACCCGCCAATGGTGGTAGCCGCAGGTTGGGGTTTCGATACACTGGTGAAGTGGATTGAATCCAAATTAACAGTTAACAATGAACAATTAACAATTAATAATGGCGATAAAGAAACAAACGACGGTAGAGACGCGATTAATCGCGTCTCTGCAAAGGGAATTGTGGTGAATGTTGCCGCTGTAACGGTTTTATTAGTCCTGCTGATTGGCCCTATCCGACATATTTGTGCCAACCATCCGTACGAATATGTGTATTTCAACGAATTGGCAGGTGGTGTTGACAAAGCTTACGGCAACTATGAACTTGACTACTATTACCACTCCACCCGCGAGGCTTCCGAATGGATTATCGCCAATGCTGAACCAAATCCTGACGGATCCAAAATCAAAGTAGCCACTTGGCATATCGCTTCCGTCGGCTATTTCTTCCGCAACGACACCGCCCGCTTCACACCACTTTTCAGCCGCTGGTATGAGAAAGGCAACAATGACTGGGATTACGCCATCTTTACCATCACGGGCATGGCTCCCGAACAAATCAAGAATGCAGGTGCCTTCCCCCCACCCGATTGTATCAAGACCATTGATGTGGACGGCAAGCCTATCTGCCTTATTCTGAAACGGCAATCAAAAATCGATATGTTAGGCAATCAATATAAGTCCAAAAATCAGGTGGATAGTGCCATCATCTGCTTCAAAGAGGCTTTGGCCATCAACCCATACAACGAGGCGGCCCTCAACAACATCATCGAATGCTACCTGATGAGAGGACAGCTCGACAGTGCCAAGACATACATCGACCACGAACTAACTTTCCTGCCTAAATACGAGACTGCCAACTACTTCTTAGCTCATTACTATATGACCAAAGGCGAGATGGACAAGGCCATTGAGACCTGTAAGTACATCATCGACTGCAACTTCAAGTTCACGAGCGCCTATCATCTGATGTGCAATATCTACCTCCGCCAGAATGATGTCAAAAATGCCGAGAAAACGCTAGGGCAATTAATTGACCACGACCAGCTGGACAATGCCGGTGTGCAACAACTCATCAATATTTATAAAGCTGACGGTCTGGACGACAGAGGAGCCTACCGCAAGCTGTACAAGAAGATAGCCAAGAGTCTGGAAAGCCGCGGCAAGAAAGAAGAAGCGCAAATCTATTGGGATTTGTACAAGCAGTTGAGATAAGAATTAGGGGTTAGTGATTAGGTGTTAGTGATTAGTTTTTTAATACCTAACACCTAAAACCTAGAACCTAATCACTAAATATGATTGGCACATTAAAAAATTTTGTATCTTTGCAGTTTGAATTAAAAAAGAAAGTATTATGAAATTCATCGTATCAAGAGACGTCCTGTATAAAAACTTAAGCGCCATCAGCGGTGTGCTGGGCAGCAACAGCACCATGGCTATCCTCGACAACTTCCTGTTCACCGTCAAAGGCAACACCTTGACGCTGACCGCATCGGACTTGGATTCCACTATGACCGCAGTCATCGAGCTGACCAACGTGGAAGGTGAGTGCTGCGTGGCAGTACCTTCCAAAATCATGCTGGAGACTTTGAAGTTAGTGGGCGAAAACCCCATCGTCTTCGTCATCAACGAAGAGAACAACGAGGTGAAATACACCATTGCCAACGGTGAGTACGAAGCTCCATGCTTCCCCGGCAACGAATACCCACAGATGCCCACCATGGAGAATGCCGAGTCTTTCGAAATGGAACCGATGATTCTGCAGCGCGCCATCAGCAAGACGCTCTTTGCCACTGGCAACGACGAATTGAGACCCAATATGATGGGCGTGTTCTGTGAACTCAACAGCGACTGCATCACCTTTGTGGCCACCGACGCCCACAAGCTGGTCCGCTACCGCAACACCAAGAACACCAGCGAAAATCCGGCTTCCTTCATCCTGTCGAAGAAACCTCTCGCCCACCTCAAAACCATCCTGTCGGGTGTTGACACCCCTGTGAAAGTTGAATATTCAGCCGACAACAACCATATCCAGTTCTCCTTCGGCAACCTGCAATTGTATTCTTCACTGAAGGAAGGTAAATATCCGAATTATGAGAATGTGATTCCAAAAGAGAATCCCAACACCCTGGTTGTTAACCGCGAGGAATTCCTGCGCTCCATCAAACGTGTAGGAAACTATTCCAACCAGTCCACCTTCCAGGTACGTGTTTCTCTGTCGGAAGAAGGCACCAACATCACTGCCGAGGATATCGACTTCTCCAACAAGGCCGAAGAGAGTGTCGCAGGCTTGTATAGCGGCGAAAAAATGGATATCGGCTTCAACTCCAAGTTCCTCCGCGAAATGCTGGAGAACATGGACGGCACCGAAATCCGCCTCGAAATGTCTCGCCCCGACCGTGCGGCGCTGATTCTGCCCGTCGAGGAATTCTCCGCAGAAGAAAACCTGCTGATGCTGATAATGCCGGTGATGCTGAATTACTAATATCCGTGGAGACGTCAAGACGTGGAGGCGTGGAGACGATTATAAATGTAGCGAAGGGTGCGCCCGACTCTACGACAAAATAATAACAAACGCAAAATAGCCTGTAGAGATGTGCCATGGCACGTCTCTACAATTATAAATATGACTAACAATTAAATAACGGTGGCCGTTCTGTCGCTGCCTCCATCAAGGAGGGAGAGGAAAGTCCGGGCAACACAGAGCACCATGCTTCTTAACAGGAAGGGGCTCCGCAAGGAGTTACAGACAGGGCCACAGAAAACAACCGCCTGAGCAATCAGGTAAGGGTGAAAACGCGAGGTAAGAGCTCACGACGTCGGTAGTGATATGCGACGGGGGTAAACCTCATGGGTTGAAAAACCAAATAAACCGGGGCTTGAGGGTAGCTCGCCCAATCCCGGAGGGTAGGTCGATTGAGCATTGCGGCGACGTAATGCCTAGATAAATGACAGAAGATCACAGAACCCGGCTTACAGGTCACCGTTATTTGTTATTTCACTCATTTTTCTTTACGATAGGGACATTTGCCATATCCTGACACACGTGCTGAAAGCACGTTATCCTATTAACCCCATACATAGGCCGAAGGCCGTAGTGTGGGGTGAGAGCGACCGTCGAATGACACTGCGTGCTGAAAGCACGCTACTATCGGGTAAACACATACTGGATGATATTGGCCCCCATTTGCAAGGCCTTGGTGCGGGTGGCCTCGCTGTCACCATGCACAATGGCATCCTCCCAGCCATCTCCCAAATCACATTCATACGAGAAAAAACACACCAATCGTCCTTCCCATATCAGTCCAAAGCCTTGGGCTGGTTTACCGTCATGTTCATGGATTTTCGGCAAGCCTCTCGGAAAATCATATTTCTGATGATATATCGGATGGTTATACGGCAACTCCACAAAATCCAATTCAGGAAAAACCGCCTTCATCTGCGTCCGAATAAAATTGTTCAGACCGTAATTGTCATCAATATGCAAGAAACCTCCTGAGATCAGATAGGCACGGAGATTTTGCGCCTCATCCTCGCTGAACACCACATTGCCGTGGCCTGTCATGTGGATGAAAGGATACTGGAAAATGTCAGCACTGCCCACCTCCACCGTCGCAGGATCCTTGTCAATCGAGGTTCCTAAATTCTTGTTACAGAACGCAATCAGATTTGGCAATGAGGTAGGATTACCGTACCAGTCGCCACCGCCACGATATTTCAACAAAGCGATTTTTTGCCCCTGCGCCATGCCACACGACAGCAACAGGATTACCATACATAGCACTATATGTTTTGTCTTCAGCATATTAAATTCCTCCATTCCATTTTCTCAAAAACCATTCCACTGCCAACAACAGCACAATGCAGGCGAAATACACCCACGAACTAAGCAATAGGCTATATTTCTTGCTGTAATTGGCTATCGGTTTGATATTGTCGTTAGCTTTGATTTCCTGTTCTATCTGCTGCATCTCCCGCGGCAAGAAAAACTTGGCATTGGTGGCTGTCGCTATACTCTGCAACAAACCATGGTCGGCCACTAGATTAGTGGACTCAATCAGCACCTCATCTACCGAAAAACGACCCGACTTGGAATAGCTGTTCTTGCCATATTTTGTTGAGCAGATCCAGCTGTAATCCCCTACTGGCAGCTCTCCCATGTTCAACACATACTGGTTGTTCTGCTTCGACAGCTGCTGCTCATACTTTTTGCCATCCTCGGCGGTGATGACAATCGACACGTCGGCGTCATTCACCAACTCATAGCTCTCGTTGTACAATTCCGCTGTAATCACCACAGGCTTATACTCCTCATAGACATTCTTCGCCGATACGCGGAACAAGCTCTTGTCAGCCTTTACCGACAGATAAGCAGCCATCTTATTGATTATTTCGTCAAACTCACGATGACTTTGTGTATAGAGATAATTGTACAATTTCCACTGCCAGATACCTGTGCCGCAAATCACGCCGGTCTTCACGCCGTTGCGTTCGTTGAACAATATCAACGGATATTGGGTGTTGACATTATTGATTCTCTGATACAGAAACACATTGGAGGCCACCATCGACTTATAATCTCCGAAAATGGTGGTCATGGGCGGCAACTTCGGCAGCAACTGACGTGCTTCCTCAGAGAATGTGAAAGCCGTAAAATTCTCGTTGTACAACGGCATCGCATTATTGAAAAGATTCTTGTTCTGCTGAATACTGATGCCGGCATAGAGATTGTTGAAAGCGGACAGATTGGTCTGACTGCCCACAATGAACAGACAAGAGGTTCCGGTCTTTTCGATTTGGGCCAGCAAGTTGGCAGCAGGCTGTCCCACCGACGGCAACTGATGCAGAACAATCAAGGAGTATTCGTCCACCGAAGCCCTGAAATCCTGGATAGAAGAAACTGTAACCTCATAATTCTCAGCACTCTCCAATGCAGATTTGATGGCCGCCACATCGGGGTGCGGACCGTTGTAAACAATGGCAATTTTCTCGCGAGAGTCAATCACCTCCACATAAAAAAATGCGGTATTATTAACATGGGTCAACTCGCCGTCAAGCTCCGTCAACGTTAATTTGTACTTGTGCAAACCCTTGGTGGTAGCCTGTAGATTGGCCGACATGGTCTCAAAAAACTTTCGGCTGTTGATGGTCATATTTTTGCTCATCAGCACCTCATCGCCCTCCGTCAGCGTCAAAGTTATATTATTGTTAGCCAACTGATTGGCGGCTACCTTAATTTCCACCGGGAAATAATTACCCTTCAACGCCTGTTTGTTGTGATTAACCCCAGCAAAAAACAGATCGGTGGTTGTTTCTGTACTTCCCAGTCCCACGGTATAAACAGGATATTCCACGGAGGAGGCCTTGTAATACGGATTGCTGCCTGTATTGACAATACCATCGCTCAGCAGAATCATCGAACCGATATTCCGGTTACCATATAACGTGGAGATGTCATTAAAAACAGAGGACAAATCGGTGGATTTTTCCGAGAAATCCATAAAAACAGCATTATCATTCTCTTGCAGCTGATTTTTTTCTCCTACGGAATACACCTTGACATCATATTTATTTCCGAAAGAATTCACCAATTGCTTCAGTTGCTGAGGATAATCTGTGCGATAATAAGCCGAATCTTTCGACAAAACAATGGATTCTGAATTATCCACCGCAAAGATAATCAACGGTTTGTCCAATTCCTTCACCATCATCTTCAGCATCGGGGCCAACAACAGAAAGCAAATCAGCGATACCGCCAAGCCTCGCAGACAGGACATGATGATGCGGCTTTTCTTGTCTAGGTCCAAGGTAGTGGACTTGTAATACAGCAACAGCGCACAACCCGCCCCAACGAGCAGGCACAAAGGCAAAAACCAGAGAGAGAATTGAGTGAGCAGCGACATAATTCAGGATTTAAAAATGCTTGATACCAATGATTTCACGAACATCCTTGATAGTTTTGTCCGCACTGTCACGGGCTTTCTCGGCGCCCATACGGGCCACCTTGGCGATATAATCGTCATTGCTTCGCAACTCCTTGATTTTCTCGTAAATAGGAGCGGTAAACTGCACAATATCCTCGGCCAGCTGTTTCTTCATATCACCATATCTGATTTGGCACTTGTTGTATTGTTCCTCGAAGAAAGCCAAGGTTTCGGGTGCTGACACTGCCTGCATCAGGGTGAACAGATTCTCAATAGCCTGGGGTTTGGGCTGGTTGGGTTCGGTGGGACCGGAATCTGACACGGCTTTCATCACTTTCTTGCGAATCACAGCCGGATCATCAGACAGATAAATGCAAGAAGCCTCGTTATCGGACTTGGACATCTTGGTGGAACCGTCCAGACCTGGAATTTTAACCAACTGTTTACCAAAATTATAAGCTACCGGGAGTTTAAAATATTCAGTCTCGTAAATACGATTGAAGCGCTGGGCGAAATCGCGGGTCAGCTCCAAATGCTGCTCTTGGTCCTTGCCCACCGGCACTTTGTCGGCGCGATGAATCAAAATATCCGCAGCCATCAGGACCGGATAATTCAGCAGACCGGCATTCACATTGTCGGGCTGACGGCGCACCTTCTCTTTGAAAGAAGCCACACGTTGCAATTCGCCCACATAAACATTCATCGACAGCAGTGTGGTCAGCTCGCATACCTGCGGCACATCACTCTGCACATAGATGGTGGATTTCTCAGGGTCAATACCGGCCGCAAGATAGTCAATCAACACATTTTTGATATTCTCATGCAAATCTGCCGGATGAGGATGAGTGGTCAAGGAATGATAGTCAGCGATAAAGAAAAAGCAGTTGTTGTCGAACTGCATTCTGGTAAAATTCTGTAACGCACCAAAATAATTGCCGAGGTGTAGGAATCCGGTCGGTCTGATGCCACTTAAAACAGTATCCATAGTTATATTTTTTTCAGATTAAAATTAATCTGCAAAGATACGATTTTTTTTTATGTACTGATAAGGGAAGAATCTCGCAATTTTTCGGACTGTCTTCTAATATTTTACGCAATATATTTAAAAATTTATTTTTATTATTTACTATTTCTCATTGATTTTATTTGTATTTTTGCAATTAAATTTAGTAACGAAGGTACGGCATCTTCATAACACAGTATAAACCTTTATAAAGACTTAATATGAGCTACATTTCATCACACTGCCACATCGTGTTTCGCACTTATCGAAGCGAGTTGTCAATTCCAGAAGAACATGAACGTGATTTATATGCGTACATATATGGTGTTGCCAGAAATCTCCAATGTCAAATTCATCGTATAGGTGGTATGCCTGATCATATACATATATTCGCTTCGTTGCCAGCTACACTATCACTTTCATCATTTGTACAAAAGATAAAAGCCAACAGTAGCAGATGGCTAAAAAGCAATTCTCACTTTCCGAGTTTTCGTGGATGGGGTCACGAATATGCTGGTATTAGCTACAATCTGCGAGACAGAGACATAGATGCCGTACCTTCGGTACTTTATTTTTTCCTTCATACAATATTCACACCTTATTCTGCGTTATAATGTTTTATTCATTAAATTAAAATCATAAAAAATGAAAAAGGCATTTTTGTTTCTCGCTTTCGCATGCATCGCAATGCTGTTCTCTTCCTGTAACAAGGAAGGGGTTTTCAATCCCAAGAAAAAGATCAGTAAGATTTACACATCCAATTCTTACACAATCAATGGAAACACCACAACTTCTAACAAAACATTAGAGGAAGAATGGACTTGGAACAAGAACAATACCCTTTCCAAAATAGACGTTCATGGCTCACTTTCTGAAACCACCGAAACATACACCTACGATAAAAAGCGAGTCTCTCGCATAGACGGAGTTACGACTCACACCACGGGCATCAACGGTGGCGGCACCAGCTCCTACCACATTGAATTTAAATATAACGGCAAGGAATTGTCTGAAGCTTCTTATTACGATGGTAACGAATTGCAAACCAAGCTCAAATTCACTCACCAGAATGGCAAAATCAGCAAAATAGAACTATTCGAAATGGATTTGGAAAATATGGATAAAAATATCAAAGCCATCCACTCCATACTTCCCGAACACTTATATTCAAATCTGGAGAAAATATACAAAAAACGCCTTTCAAAATCCAATACCAAAGGCGATGCCACCATCATCTATGAACTCACTTGGGACAAAAATAACATAAGCAAGGCAGTATGCACAGCACAATGGATAGAAGGTTATGAAAAAGACATTATGGAATATAAATATGACAACTACAACAATCCTTTCTATGGTTTCCTTTCCCCCGAAATGGGCGAGTATTCAGGTGCAGACTATTTTTCCAAAAACAATATCACACAAATTACAACACACTATCAATCCAGTTATTCTGAATATGAAAACAGTACTGATATAAATAATTATACTTATACCTACGATGGGAAATACCCTGTAAGCTGCACTCAGACAGTCAACTATGATGAAGGAAGCTATACTACCACCACCGAATACGAATACAAATAACATTGACTTTTATAACTACAGGCACCTCCTTTTTCGGGGGTGTTTTTTTATGCCCAATAGATGGTTCGCCAATTGAAAACTAAGAATTAAGAATTTAAAGTTATGGGTTGAAAAGATTAGAAGGGTTAGAAAGGTTAGAAAGGTTAGAAAGGTTAGAAAGGTTAGGAAGGTTAGGAAGGTTAGTTTTCAACTTTCAGTTTTCAGTTTTCAACTTCATCAATTAGCACATTGACACATTAGCACATTAACTAATTATTTTTTGTATCTTTGCCGCTCAAATTTTTTAGCATGGACGATTTATCATTAATCAACGACTTTATCAATAACGAATCCAATTTCATACCCCTGTTTTCGCCGGATGACGAGGACACACTGAAACGCGAACAAGTGCCCGAACAGTTGCCAATACTACCTCTTCGCAACACGGTGCTGTTTCCCGGCATGGTGATTCCCATTACCGTGGGCCGTAATAAGTCCATCCGTCTGGCACAGGAATACAGCCGCAGCAATGACCCCATCGGCGTGGTGGCACAAAAGGACAACGAGGTGGAAGAGCCGCAACTGGAAGACATGTACTCCGTCGGCACCCTCGCCCACATCCTGAAGTTCCTCTCCATGCCCGACGGCAGCGTGACCATCATTGTGCGAGGACTCAAACGCTTTGAAATAAAGCAGTTAATCCAGACAGAGCCTTACTATAAGGCACTGGTAGCCGAATATCCCACCAACGACTTCGACCCGGTTATCGCCCACAAAAGGACATTCAACGCCCTCATCGGCTCCATCCGGGACACAGCCATCACCATGATCAAGAAGTCACCGCAGATTCCGCAAGAGAGCACCATCGCCTTGCGCAATATCGAAAGCCCGACTTTCCTGCTCAGCTTCATCGCCTCCAACCTTTCGGTAGCGGTTGACGAAAAGCAGCGGATTCTGGAGATTGCCGACATCGAGGAGCGCGCCAAACTGATTCTGAAACTGCTCAACAACGATCTGCAGATGCTGGAGCTGAAGAACCAGATCCAATACAAGTCGAAGCAGGAACTGGACAAGCAGCAGCGCGAATACTTCCTGAACCAGCAGATGAAAACCATCCAGCAGGAATTAGGCGGCTCGCCCAGCGAGAAAGAATACAACGAGTTGAAAGAGAAAGCGGCCAAGAAGAAGTGGAATCAGGAAACCAAGGAGCTGTTTGAAAAAGAGTTGGAGAAGCTGCGCCGCACCAACGCCATGTCTCCGGACTATTCGGTACAGCTCAATTATCTGGAACTGTTGGTGGAACTGCCCTGGAACGAATACAGCGAAGACAATTTCGACCTGGAGCGCGCCCGCAAGATCCTGGACCGCGACCATTTCGGTCTGGACAAGGTGAAGGAACGCATTATCGAATATTTGGCCGTGCTGAAGTTGAAAGGCGACATGAAATCGCCCATTTTGTGTCTGGCAGGCCCTCCGGGCGTAGGCAAGACCTCTCTGGGCCACTCCATCGCCGATGCCCTCGGCCGCAAATACATCCGTATGTCGTTAGGCGGCTTGCACGACGAGTCGGAAATCCGCGGACACCGCAAAACCTACATCGGAGCCATGCCCGGTCGCGTTATCCAGAATATGCGCAAAGCCGGCTGCTCCAACCCTGTCTTTGTGCTCGACGAAATCGACAAGGTGACCGGCATGACCGTCCAGGGCGACCCGTCAGCCGCACTGCTTGAAGTACTTGATCCAGAGCAAAATAACGCCTTTTACGACAACTATCTGGAGACCACCTACGACCTGTCGAAGGTACTCTTCATCGCCACAGCCAACAATCTGGGCAACATCCACCCTGCCCTGCTCGACCGTATGGAAATCATCGACATTCCAGGCTACCTGCTGGAAGAGAAAGTGCAAATCGCCAAGAAGCACCTCGTTCCCAAACAGTTGAAAGAGCATGGCATTAAGAGAACCGACCTTTCATTTTCTGAAAAAATCATAGAACAGATTATCACCGAATACACCCGTGAGTCAGGTGTCCGTCTGCTCGAAAAGACCATCGCGCGCATCATCCGCAAAAGAGCCGCACAGCTGGTCAAAACCGGCGAGATGGAGAAGAAAATCTGCCCTAACGACCTGCAGGAACTTCTGGGCTCTCCCATTTTCCAGAAAGAGAAATCGTTCAACAACGACTGTCCCGGCGTAGCCACTGGCTTGGCATGGACCGCCGTAGGTGGCGAGATTCTCTTTGTGGAAGCCATCACCAGTCCCGGCAAAGGCGGCCTCACCATGACCGGCAACCTGGGCGATGTGATGAAAGAGTCAGCCACCATCGCTTACGAGTACCTCAAAGCCCACGCCGCCGAATACGGCATCAGCGATGAGGAGTTCGAGAAACGGAAAATTCACGTGCACGTGCCCGAAGGCGCTACCCCGAAGGACGGTCCCTCCGCCGGCATCACCCTGCTCACCGCCATGATCTCCGCATACACAGGCCGACTGGTGCGTGACAAGATTGCCATGACCGGCGAAATCACCCTCCGCGGCAAACTGTTGCCAGTGGGCGGTATCAAGGAGAAGATCCTCGCCGCCAAACGCTCCGGCATCTTCGACATTGTGCTGTCTTCCGACAATAAAAAAGACATCGACGACATCAAGGAAAACTTCATCGAAGGCATGCGTTTCCACTACTTCAGCTCCATGAAGGAGGCGTTAGGATACACTATCAATTAGCAAATATGCCAAATAGTTAATTGTATTCAAAATAGAACTGATGCAATAATATGTGCAACAGAAGAAACGTGTTTCTTTGATAGATTGGCAGGAAATGGCAGGAAGATAGTTGTGATTTTCACCATTTCGCAGCGGTCTTATTACGTGTTTCAGCACAAGACAGCCCTGCGCCGCGAGGAGATTGTAGCGGCTAGTCATACCCCCATACTCCGCCATCGCTCCATATAGGGTTACAGAAAGGCGGCCTCTCCGAGGCCGGGACCAGAGCGGATGTCATGCGTGAAGAGTGTCAGACTGCCTTACGGGTTGTCTCGAAGAGAGGTGGCCTCTCCCAGGCCGGGACTATAGCAGATGTCTTGCAGTGAAGAGTGTCAGACTGCCTTATGGGGATATGTCTCGGAGAGACATTCTCTCTGTAACCCCACATAAGGCCGTAGGCCGCAGTGTGTGGTATGAGAAATGCGGTATATCTCTTCGCAGTGCGTATATAATGTGCACCGAAGGACCGGATAAATCCGCTGCGAAATGAGAATCCCTCACCAACACGAAGTCATTAACTAATTTGCTAATCCATTAGCACATTAGCACATTTCTTCATTAGCACATTGATAATTTGTGTATCTTTGTAGTTTCAAAACTAATAAACCAAATATTTGATTGTGAGAAAATTACATTTATACACAGGGCTATTTTTTCTGATTTTTCTTCCATTTTTCTCCCAAGCGCAGGAGGCAGACAGCACCCAAAAGAAAATCAAGCACAGTTTCACCACCTTCAATCTGGAGGTGCGCGCCGACCTGGAATATCTAGGCACTTACCAATGGCTTGATTCCGACAACCCCGCCATGTACCACATGGACAAAAGCGGATGGAACAGCAATTATGGCTTCCACGGCCAGTATTTCAACTTCGCCCTCGGCGGCAATATCGGCAACCACATCTCCTATTACTTGCGCCAGCGTATCATTCCCCAAGCCGGTTCGGTCAACTTTTTCGACAACACCGACTTCCTGTACCTGCAATACAAGTTCAACGACCAGTGGGCCATTCGCGTGGGTAAGGAAGCCTTGTACATAGGTGGTTTTGAATACGATGCCGCTCCTATCGATGTTTATTTCTACACCCACTTCTGGGGCGAGATATACTGCTTCCAGCTGGGCGTGTCCGCATCTTACACCGACAAGCAAAAGAAAAACAAGATTGTCTTCCAGTTCGCCAACTCACCCTACGTGCATTTCGCGGGGAAAGGAGATGAATGGAAAAAAGGACTTTTCTCCTACAATATATTCTGGAACGGTAATTACGGTCCCTTCTCAACCATGTATTCCATCAACATGATGGAGTATGAACGCGGACAATTTGTCAACTACATCTCTTTGGGTAACAAATTGGATTTCCCCAAATGGTCCATTTATCTGGACTTGCAGAGCCGCACCGCCAATTTCAAGAATTTCCTGCGCGACTTCACCGTTGTGGGCCGTCTGGACTGGCACGTCAGCAAAAGCGTGAACCTTTTCGCCAAAGCCGGTTATGACCAGAACTTTGCAGAAAAATACAACACAGAATACCTCATTGACGTGATGATGGACGCAGGTTGCAATTATCATTTTTATGGTTTGGGGCTTGAATTCAGACCTTTGAAATACCAAGATCTGCGTATCCATGCCTTCGTGGCCAACAGTGTGCTGCATCATCCCGCATACATGTTAGACTATTACTATCCTGAAGAAGGCCACGGCACCTTGCAAGTCAATGTGGGCGCTACCTGGAAAATCGATTTCATGAAATATTTACCTGAAAGACTAAAATAAGAATAATATGGCACCTTTCAATTTCAGAAATAACAATATTCTGCATCAGATATACAGGATTTCCAGAAATAATGTCATGCATTATTTGGTGAGAGCCTATCGCCGCACCCATGAGCTGGTTATCTTTCTGATCATTTTCTTCGGCTTTTTCATCGGACTATCAATACCTATGGGCTTGCCGAACATGCTAAACACCTTCATGAACACGGCCTACCATCTGCTGCTCGAGACCGTCTTCTACATCATGGCCATCACCGTGATGACGGGTGCCATCAGCAAGTTGTTTGTGGAATTTGGTGTGGTAGTGCTGCTGGAAAAGATGCTGAAGCCCTTGATGAAGCCGCTTTACAACCTTCCGGGAGTGGCCTCATTGGGAGCGGTAATGACCTTCTTGAGCGACAACCCCGCTATCATCACCTTGTCGAAGGACAAGACTTTCAGTCAATACTTCAAGCAATATCAGATAGCCTCCCTGACCAACTTCGGCACATCTTTCGGTATGGGTTTGGTGGTAGTGGCCTTCATGACAGGCCGCGGCTACGGCACCGGTGCATTGGTCGGTTTGGCAGGAGCTTTTATCGGCAGTATTGTGACCACCCGTATGATGCAGTTTTTAACGCTCAGAGCATATCCCGAATTGGATTCTCCCATGCCGGGCACCAAATTGGATCAAGAATATGAACCGGAATTAAAACCCTCTGACGTGAGCATAGAAGAAGAGAAAAAAAGTCCGTTCCTGCGTACCTTGAACGCCATGTTGGACGGTGGAAAAAGTGGTGTGGAAATCGGTCTGTCCATCATCCCCGGTGTGCTGATTATTTCCACCATTGTGATGATGACCACCTTCGGGGCTCCCAACGGCGGTTCTTATACCGGTGCCGCCTATGAAGGTGTACCCGTATTGCCCTGGCTGGCTTCCAAAATTGACTTCGTTTTCGAATGGCTGTTCGGCTTCGACCATCCCGAATTGATTGCATTTCCCATCACAGCTCTCGGTGCTGTAGGTGCCGCCATCGGTCTGATTCCCGCCTTTGACGCCTCCGGGCTCATCAACGCCAATGCCATCGCCGTATTCACCGCCATGGGCATGTGCTGGAGCGGCTTCCTGAGCACCCACACCGGCATGTTGGACTCTCTCGGCTATCGCCAGCTGATTTCCAAGGCCATTGCCTCTCACACTGTCGGCGGCCTCATCGCCGGCATCTCAGCCCACTGGCTGTTTGTGCTGGTGTCGATGATATAATCAAAGGACAATGTGAACTGTTGTAAGCCCACCTTTATTACCCATCACAAAAAAGTTATTTTCAACATCAGGCATACGTATATTAACGTAAAGAGGCTCATGTAAGGTAAAACGGTTGCAATAAAAGATGTCTCCTGGTTTCAACTTGGAGTTCTCGGATTCAATGACCACAAAGCAGTTTTCTCCTTGAAAAGTGGCGATACAGCGGCGATTGGGATTCCAAGTGAACTCTACGCTCGTATTTTTAGTAAGTTTTTCCACATACAAGGTTTCGCCCTTTACACGATGTGACGATTGCACCCCCTCCATTTCGCAGTAGTCCGAAACAAAGGTCTCCCAGTCGGGAAAACCCACGAAGCGGGCGAGGATGTTGAGGGTACTGGAACGTACCGATGCATAGCCATCCACATAGCCCCATAGTCGCTTCAGCGTAGAGACACTGAGATTTTCATTCAGCCGTCCACGAATTTCTCCCGACAAGAAGATGAAATCGTTAGAGGTTTCAATACGGTGGTCCGCCGACTCTTCCACGAGTTGACGGAGCATGGTGATCTGTTGCAGGTTAATGGACATGTTCTTTCAGATTGCAGGTGCAAAGATAACAAACATTCGGATATGCAGAACGGGTTCTTTTTCGGTTCTTTTAATCATCAGATGTTGAAAATAGTTAATAGTAGTGCTATAATGTTAAAAAACAAACACTATTAATGAAAAAAAACACTATTTTTGCCAAATGGTTGACGTCACAGATAATATCTCCACCTCCGGGTTCGTTCCCTCCTCCGAATACGTTGTTTTGGGGTAGTTCTCCAATTTCCTTGAACTCTCCTCGCGAGGCTATTGTCGGCTATACAAGGCGCAGCGCAACGGCCAATGGTTCACCCTGAAAACATTGAAGTCTGAGGTTGCCAACGATCCTATGTATCAAGGGATGCTTGATAAGGAATTCAATCTGATGATGCAGCTCAATCATCCGAATGTGGTGCGGGTCTATAGCAGGGAAGAGATTCCAAATTTCGGTCCCTGTATCGTGATGGAATATATAGATGGGCGCACGTTGGGAGATTTTTTGTCGGAAAAACCGACGCAGAGTGTGCGGGAGTCGGTGGTGCGGCAGCTGTTGGAAGCCATCGGCTACTGTCACGGGAAGCAGATCATACACCGCGACCTCAAGCCATCCAACGTTTTGGTGACATACAACGGCAACCGTGTCAAGCTGATAGATTTCGGCTTGTCGGACAGCGACAGTTACGCTGTGCTCAAGGAACCGGCTTACACAAAGGCCTATGCCGCACCGGAGCAACTTTCGGGTGGAAAAGTCGATAACCGCACCGATTTGTACGCTTTCGGATTGATTCTGAAGCAGTTGTTTCCGAATCAGTGCGGGGTCATTTTCCGCAAATGCCTGCAACCGAAGAAAGAGAAACGTTATGCCTCGGCGGAGGAGGTGATGATGGCGATGAGAAGGATCATGCAGCTCAGAAAGAGCTTCCCTCTATGGTGTGTTTTGTTTTTGACCATCACCGCTATTTCTGTCATATCAGCCATGAACTGGCGACAACACAACCGACAGATGCGTTCTACGACAGAGCAAACAACCGCTTCGTCCGATACAATCAGCCCTGAAAACCCATCACCATACGATGATTCAAAAACAATTAGTATTCAATCACCCACAAGACATTCTGAAAAATATTGATAATGAACCTGTTGAACAACATTCATTTGCAAATACAGATAATCAATTGCCAACAAGGGAATTCAGAGATCGGTACATCGACAGACTTATGAACGCTCAACAAAAAGAGGCGGAACTTGAAGCTCTTGACAATGCGATATATAACTTCAAATTCACCATCGACAGTATGTTCAAGCCGGTGGATTTGTATGTGAAAAGCGATGAGGTGAAAACCTCCAATATTCTGCATGACCTGATTTACATTGCCGAGTACAAATCAAAGATTCGCGAATGCCAGATTAGGAGCCAATTGCCTAAATCCAAGCGGAGAAGTTTCTGCAACTATGTCACCGACCAAATTGGGGCGAAGAAAAAATCATACACACAAAAATATCCTCCTATCCCCCAATATCCCAATGAGCAACAGGTGAGAGAGCCCGAAATATACCAACCGATTTGGGAACAAAGTAAAAAATACCAGGAAGAGGGACGGAGGTTGTATAAGGAGTGGAAAAGGCAAATGAGTTCCATTCAATAACAATAAGGAAACATGCGCGGCAGTCCACTTTTTGGGAGCTGGCACCATGACACTATAGAATTTTTGCGGATAACGGAATCAGCGGGCAAAAGCACCTGCCGGTCTATAGAGAATTACGGTTTCAGGCAACCTATGGGAATCACCCAAATATCATCCTGTTTTCGTTGATATGCGTATTCACCAACAGCAGTCAGAACCATCATGAAAGACGGGGCGGGCATCTTTTCCGTGTTGATTTTCGCCGACAAACGTTTCAGCGTGTCAGCTCCTTTCTCAATCAAGTCTGGGCCACCCAATTTAATCTCAATTAGTCCGTATGTTCCATTTCTGCGGTGTAACACGGCATCACATTCCAGTCCGTCAGCGTTTCGGAAGTGAAAAACCTTTCCCGACAGTGCATCCGCATAAACACGCAAATCTCGCACCGCCATTGTTTCGAACATCAATCCGCAGGTTCTCAGGTCATTGAGCAGGTCTTCCGGTCCGATGGACAAAGCTCCAGCAGCGATACTTGGATCGATAAAATAGCGTGTGTCTGATGTCTGTATGGCTGCTTTGCTGCGCAGATTCGGATTCCATGCAGGCATATCTTCAATCACAAACATTTTTTTCAAGGCTTCGACATAATCGGACACGGTTTCGTAGGTGATGGACATATTGTCATTCTCTTTGATGTCGTCACAGAGGCGTTTGTAACTGACCGCCCCGCCTTGATGACGTGCGTATGACCGAAGCAGCAGACGTGTGCGTTCGCTACTCCGACGCACATCGTCAATTCGGTGAATATCTCTTTGATAGATGGCCTCAACATAATCCTGTGCTTCGTCCAGTGCAACGTCTCCATCAATCAACGTAGATTGTGGCCATCCACCTCTGCATATCAAATACGCAATTTGATGGATGTCCATTTCATTACTTTGTGTATATACGATTTTACCTGCAAACAGATCTCCGAGACTCACACCACCTGTTGACTCCCCGGATTCCCAAAGACTCATTGGGCGCATCAGAATATTCCCGATTCTCCCTGTGCCGCTGTGCTGTAGTTGGTTGAGTTTTGGAGGGACACTGCTTCCCGTGAGAATGAACTGTCCCAAAGCCTGTCTTCTGTCCACCTCGGAACGAACCATATCCCAGAGTGGCGGCATGGATTGCCATTCGTCCAAAAGCCGTGGCGTTTCCCCAGTCAACAAGGCTGAAGGATTCACATGAAATGCTATCTGGGCATTGGAAAGCACTGAACTATCGCCCAAATCCAGTATGCTGTTGGCGAATTGCTTTGCTGTCGTGGTTTTTCCGCACCACTTTGGACCTTCAATCAGGATGGCACCCTTGCCTTGCAGTCTGTGCGAAAGCAACAAATCAGCAATTCTTTTTTTATATGACCCCGTTGTATTCATAACAATCATTTTGGACTGCAAAAATACTAAAATTTAATCACATACAATTATTTTCCGCAAGATACATGAAATTTATTCCGCAACTTTAGGAAAGTTCACTCTGCGGTTTTTGACTATAATGTGTTAAAAACTTTATGTCTGCGTTTTTTCATTATTTTAAACTCGCTTTTCTGCGTCCGCATATCATTTTTTTCCTAACTTTTCCGCTGTGATTCCGAACTGGAGTCACAGAATGAGTTACCAACTTAAATTATTGAACAAAAGAAAATTAGAACCAAAAAAGAACCAATTATAATTAAATAGCAGAAGCGTTTTCGCTTTTATCTTTGCAAGTTCGAAACCTGGAAAATTTCAAATGCAATGCCAAGAGGAAGCCGAAGATGCTTGCGGTTTATAGCCGTGAGCTTCCTTTGTTTGGCATTGCAGGTTTTTCCAGGACCTCGAACTCGAAACAATGAAGTTCGCGGTTTTTTTGTGCCGTGTTCCCTGGAAGGGAACCCCCTTGCAAAAAGAACCAAAAAAGAACCTAACTGCGTGAGGGAAAGAGAGGTACTTTTGCAAACTAAAACGAGAAATGTAAATCTTTTAAATATGCGATTATGTACAGCGAAGAATTAGAAAATTTGATTGAAGCCGCGTTAGCGGACGGGGAGCTAACTGAAAAAGAAAAACAAATCCTTTTCAAAAAAGCGCAAGGTTATGGAATTGACCTTGATGAGTTTGAAATGGTGCTTGGCGCGAGACTGGTGAAACTGAAAAAAGCAACTACACCTACCCCATCGGCTCCCAAATCCAACAAATTTGGCGACATAAAAAAATGTCCAGCTTGCGGTGCCATGGTGCAAAGCTTCCAAGGCTCTTGCCTCGAGTGTGGCTATGCTTTTGAAAATCTTGAAGCAAACACCTCAACTCAAAAACTGTATGACACGATAAATCAAATACTTTCAGCAGGAAGTAAGCAGTCTATCTGGTCTGACAATTCGGGCGAGCGAGTGGATCAGGCAATAAGATCTTTTCCCGTGCCCAGCACCAAAGCGGATCTTCTCGAATTTATCATTACGCTCAAGCAGAAAACCAAAGATGACGAATATGGGGATGCTTATTATGCAAAATATAAAGAATGTGTAGAAAAAGCCCGTTTCATGTTCCCCAATGATAATGACTTTGCACGTGTTTTTGAAAGTCAGAAGACAGGCTGGTGGGGATCGCTATCGCCTGAAAAAAGAAAAATGATTATTGTGGTCATATTCGGAATCATTATACCAATCCTTACAATAATAGCAATTTTTGCAATTGCTGCGAATTAATTAATCCTCTAAAATAATATTGATATGGGACTTTTTTACAGAAAAGAAGGCGGATTGATGGATGTCATCCGCTGTGACGAACAAGAGTATTTGATTTGGAAATGGAGACCTGCGGGACAAGATGCGAATAGCACAAAAAAAGAGAACTCCATCCGCTACGGCAGCAGCTTGCGCGTAAAAGACGGGGAAGTGGCAGTTTTTGTCTATAAGCAGAATAACGGCACGATGGAGGATTTCATCGTCGGACCATACGATGACACTATCAAGACTGCCAATTTCCCCATACTCACCAGTATCGTAGGATTGGCTTTCGGAGGCAATTCCCCGTTCCAAGCCGACATCTATTACATCAACCTGTCAGGCGTGGTGCAAATAAAGTTCGGAGTGCCCTATTTCGATGTATTCGACCCGCGTTTTATGGATTATGCCGTACCCATGTCTGTGAGAGGAACTATCACATTCAACATCACCGATTACAAGGCTTTTATCAAGTTGCACCGTTTGATTAACTTTGAATTGGAAGATTTCAAACAGCAGATTAAAGACACTGTGATCAAATATGTGAAAGGGGTAGTGACCAACATTCCGCAAGATAATGGCATCCCTGTTCTACAAATGGAGCGAAAGTTACTGGAAATCAATGATATTGTAGCCCAACATCTGAAACCGCGTCTGGAAAACGATTTTGGGGTCAACATGAAAGCCATTGACATTGCCAATATAGAGCCGGACAAAGAAAGTCCAGGCTATCAGGAACTCCGTAAAGTTACAGTCACGCAACAAACCAAGACCATTGAGATGCAGACGGAGGTCAACCTGAAAAATTTGCAGGACTCGCAACGTATCAATGCCCAAAATATGGAAGAGACCTTGCGCATTCAGCGCGAAGAGGCTCAGCGGGCACAGAAACTGCAGTCCGAAACAGCCTTCATTGGTGCTCACTCCATCAACCAGCAGACCGAAGTGCTCAAACAGGCAGCTGGTAGTCTTGGACAGATGGGCACAATGGATTTGGGTGGCGGTAGTGGCGGCGGCATGAACCCCGCCGCCATGATGACGGGCATGGCCATGGGCGGCGCCATGGGCGGACAGATGGCCGGCATGATGAACAACATGGGGCAGCAGATGCAGCAGGCCATGCAGCAACAAACACCTCAACAACAGCAGATGACCCCGCCGCCAATGCCAGGAACTGCCAATATATCTTATATGGTAACAGCCAACGGGCAGCAGTTCGGTCCTTTTAACATGCAGCAGTTACAGCAGATGGTACAGAACGGACAATTGACCGCCCAAACGTACGTGTGGAAACAGGGGATGGCCAACTGGGAAATGGCAGGTAATGTGCAAGAACTTGCTTCTTTGTTTGGTGCTGTTCCTCCGCCGATGCCACCCGCACCACCAACTCCACCTATGCCGTAAATAATTAAACACCAATAATATGGAAAACAGTTTTTTTTCAATTGACAGACTTATAGAGTTTGGGATGGGCATAGCCGTTGCCCAGCAGATGGTGCGCATGATGAACGAAAGCATGCAGAACATGTACATTCCCGGAACCATGAATCCAATGCAACCCTCTCCGAGCAGCATCTATTATGTGATTATAAACGGCCAGCAATCTGGACCCTATACAGAAAGCGAACTGGCCCGCCTGATTGGGCAGAAAAAAGTAACCAAAGACACCTACATTTGGAAACCTGGTATGGCAGACTGGCAAATCGCTGAAAGACTTCCAGATGTGTTGCGTTTGGTAGCCTTAACCCCTGTTCCATTTAATAAATAATGTAAGGTTATGAAAGTAAATGCTCTTTATAGTGTTATCGCGGCAACTATTTCCGCCCTATTAGCCTACGGCATCTATTCCTTTTGCCGTAGCGAAAATGAATTGCTCATGGCTATTGGCAGTTTTCTGTTCATGGGCTTCCCGTTGTTCTTGGCAATGGGCGTAAGCAGTCCTGCCAAACGAAGTTCCGCCAACATGAAAGTGCTGGCGGTGGTCTTCTTTCTTCTTACGCTGGTAATCAACATTTTGTTCGCTTGCCTGTCTCACTTCTCAGTCCCCTTATACATTATTCTCAACGGCATCACCGTTTTGGTGTTCTTCTGGATTTATCATAGTATTTATTCCACGAAACAATAATTGAAAATGAAAATGCCGATTCGCATGAAAGGAGGTAGGCAGAATTATTAAACAAAACGATATGAAACAATATTTAATGATTATCTTTGCCGTTGTTTTGGCAGTAAACTTATCATTTGCACAAAGCCAACAGTTGAAAACCCTTCATCATCTGCAAGGAAAAGAGGATATGACTGGCCTCAGCTATACGGGGTATGAGGATGAGATGGGAAACATTGTCCGTCATGGGCTCTTCACCTATAAAAAAGACGGTGTTTCCGTAACCTTAAACTACAAAAACGGCAAGTTGGACGGTGCAGCCACGATTCTTCATACCAGCTCAAAATACCCCAATTGGAAATTGTCCTGTAATCTGAATTATAAAGACGGGAAACTGCTTAAAATCAATTACACACAGAATGGAGAATACAACGCATGGACTGGCGCAATGTCTTCCGGTAAAATTGTATTCAAATGTTCCAAAAACGAGCAAGGATTGCCTGTGGGTGATTTTGAATGCACAGTAGAAGGAAGGTACGACAATGAATCCATAAAAGGAAAATTTGACGATTCAGGAAAGGCCACAGGCTATTGGACAGTATATGCAAATTGGGGTGGCAGACAGGAAGATGCCCTACATCCCAATAAGGCTTCATTTGACAAACTTGGAAGTAAAGTGTTTTATGAGAAAGGATATTGTTTGGGAACAAATGAAAACAGTATAACTCTTGGACGGAAATATTTTATAGAGAAAAGTCTTACAGGGCAGGATTTGTTAAACAAGGGATTTTTTGTCGATTCAAATGCCATAAAAGTGAATTACGGCATTATGGGTGCAGGCAGCTCTTCAGGACCTGAAATTGAGAACAGCACTTCGTATGGAATGGTTTCAGAAAGTTCACAGAGAATGCGAAATGTGGTTTACAACACATTATATAGCGGGCAAGGGCTCCAAGGATTATTTGTCGGGCTAAAAGATATTTGTCCAACACTTGACTTTAGTTGTGATTTTAAAGAAGCCTTTGAGAATGTTTCTGTGCAAGGTGAAGCGATAACGTTTATGTCGAACGAATTGTACCAAAATATCGTCAATCAGATCAAAAGTAACAATTTAAAAACCACAATCAAATACGACAAACAGCTGAAAAAATACTATGTTCTCAAGGTAGATGGGAAAACGCGCTTGTACGTGCCCATAGAATTAGAGAGCAACTTCAAGGAATTGAACTCCTATTCAAAAGAGCCTTGCCCGTCGAATGTTACGGACTATGACGGAAACACTTACAACACAATTCAAATCGGTGAACAGTGCTGGATGAAGGAAAACCTCCGTACAACACATTATTCGGATGGTACAGAAATCAAGTTCGATTATAGTTTAATACCAAAAATGGACGATAATAATCTTATTAGTTACGGTTATTTATATAGTTGGCAGATGACAGTCAACGGCACGAATGGTAGTGACATGCTTCCTTCCCATATTCAGGGAATTTGTCCAAGCGGTTGGCATGTTCCGAGTGATATAGAATGGCAAGAGTTGGTGAAGGTGGTGAAAAGCCAAAACAATGGAAACCTCGCTAAATCTTTGGCTTCATCAAGTGGTTGGAATTATGGTTTTACGGGAAATAATTCAACTGGTTTTTCCGCTCTCCCTGCGGGTAAAGACGGTGGCCAATTTGGAGACAATGCTTTTTTCTGGAGTGCCACACAGGATAGTAAATATACGAAGAATGCGCTCTGTTTTAATGTATCAAGATATGATGGCGGGGAAATCGGCCTGTCACAAGGGTGGGATAAAGAGCATGAATTTTCTGTCCGTTGTGTTCGAGATTAATAAAGACATTACCAATAAAAAAAATCAGATTATGAAAGTAACACGAATCATCCACCCCGTCGGCCAAGGCGGCTTTTACACCGAGACTCTTTCCAACGGCACGCAGGAAGCAACCTTTGTCTATGATTGCGGAGGTTTTGACAAGGCAAAATCGAAGATGGCGAAATATTTGGACAGCTTTCTTCCAAAAGGAAAGCCCAAAAAGCAAATTGAGGCGGTCTTCATTTCTCATTTTCATGCCGACCACATTAATGGGTTACAGTATCTCCTTGAGAATGCGGAGGTGAAGTATCTGTTTCTGCCCCAATTGACGGAAGAGGTCTTGGTGGAGGCGATGGTCTATAACTATTATACGACCAAACAGAGCAATTGGGTCAATAACTTCCTCCTGAAGTTGTATCGGGGAGATGCACGATTCGGCTCTGAAGAAAGACCAACAAGAATCATTCAAGTAGATTATTCAAATGATAGTCGTGTCCCTGAGAACTTTGGCGAGGACGTGTTCACAGAAGACAGTTTGGAACTACGAGCATGGAATTGGAGTCTGATGGAAGCTGTTGATTTATCAGCAATCGACATTTTTCCCGCAAATGCTATGTTACATTGCAGTAAATGGCTGTACATTCCATATAATTCAAAAGTTATTCAAAAAAAGAAAGATGATTTGAAAAAAGAGTTGGGTAAATTATTGGGGGCTGATGTAACAGTGGAAAACCTCCCGTCATTGCTTGAAAACCACACGGTAAAGGCGTGCAAAGAAATCTATGACAAAGTTTTTGGTTCGCAACAAAACCACACTTCCATGACCTTGTTTTCCGGCACATTAGAAAAGACATTAAGGCGTCGCTGCAAGGGTTTATCTGAATGTGGATGTTATCACCATTGTGATTACTTAGTACCTTATCGGTATTGTTGCAATCCAAACTTTCTTTATACAGGTGATTTCGAGCCAGAAAAGAATGTTGAAGGTATGCGTGACTTTTATGATACGTATTGGAGAAAAATCGCCT